>JAGXHC010000038.1 GCA_024636405.1 Sulfitobacter sp.
CGAACAGACCGCCCGGAATACGCCGCCAGCCATTGTCAGGGCGTGGCCGAGGTTGGCACCCGAAGTGTCGTGGCCGTCGGCCCCACCCGCGCCCCGCACCCCCGCATCTACGCCGAGTGGACCGATGGCAATCGCACCGAATACCCGGTGACGTTTGAGCAGCAGATGCAAACCTGTCGCAGCATCGTGCAAGACTGGCACGGCACCCACGATGGCTGCATCAACATCGCGATGCTTTACCCCGTTTTGCGCGACGAGCATGAGCGCGAAATGGACCCGCAGGATTACGCAACCGCCTGCGCGCAATCGCGCAGCGTGCGCGAATATTCACGCGACAAGGGGTTGGTCTTTACCCAGGACGGCCATTGGCGCGGCTCCATCCGGCGCGCGGAAACGCTGGGTTTGCTGGGGCCAGATGCGCTTTTGTCTCATTGCATTGATTTGCATGATGACGAGATTGACCTTGTCGCCCGGACCGGCACGAAGATCGCGCACAACCCGTCGGCCAATGCGTCCATTGCGGGGCGTTGTCCCGCGACCGAACTGATGGCGGCAGGCGCCTGCGTGGCGCTGGGGTCCGATGCGACGGCACCGGACCGATCCGGCGACATGTTCCGCCACATGCAGCAGGCGATGCATTATCACCGCCGTCATTTCCGCGATGCTTCCGTTCTGCCCATCGGTCAGGTGCTTGAGATGTGCACGATCAGCGGTGCAAAGGCGCTTGGCATGGCCGACCGTGTCGGGTCCATCGAGGCGGGCAAGGCTGCTGATATCGTATCGCTTGATGCGCGCCGCGCCCATCTGTATCCGCCCAACATGGCGCTGCACAGATTGGTATGTTTTGCCAACGGCAACGATGTGACGAACGTCATGGTCGGAGGCGAGATGGTGTTGCGCGATGGCAAGGCGACACGGGTCACCGAGGCGGACATCCTCGGCGATGCCGCGCAGCAAGCGGCGCTTATGATCGACAGAATTGGCGGCGCTGCGGATCTGGCATTGCCCGCAGATTTCTGGGGACCGCGCGCCTCAGACGCTTGAATCCAACTGCGGACCGATCTTTGAGACCCCCGTCGGTGGCGCGACGTTCAGGAATCAAAGCCGACGCCAAAGGCGTCAAGCAGCCGAAGAAACCCAGGGCGCCGGCCTGTTGCGTCCTCATCGGCAAGGCCCCTTTGCGCCAGACGCACAGCCAAGCTGCGCAAAGGTTCAGGTGGAAACGGCACCGGCCAGCGGCGTGACATGCGCAGCTTTGTGCGCTGGGTGGGGGTGCCTGACAGCAGGTCCAGCATGGTCAGGGCAGCAAATCTGCTGGCCGATACCCCCTGCCCGGTGAACCCCATTGCATAGGCGACCTGTCCTTTGAAGGCCAACCCGGAAAAGAATGTCGTGCGCGCCGAGGTGTCGATGATCCCACCCCAGGTGTAATCAAACGTCACATCCGCCAGCGGTGGGAAAGTGGCTGCAAATTGATCTGCAAGGCGGTCAAAGCTTTGCTGGCGCTGCAAGAGCGCCTCGCTGCGGTTGCTGCCATAATGATAGATCGCATCGTAGCCGGCCCAAAGCATGCGGTTGTCAGGCGTCTTGCGGAAGTAGTGAAACTGATTGCCGCTGTCGGCAATGCCGTAGCGGCCAGTCCACCCGATGCTGGCCCATTGCGCGTCGCTTAATGGTTGGGTCACCAGCGAATAATCATAGATCGGTATGAACGACATCCGCAGACGCTTGAGCAGCGGTTTTGCCGAATTGGTGGCCAGAATGACCTGCCGTGCCCTGATCTGTGCCTGACTTGTTTGCAGACGAATCAATGCACCATCGCGCGACAAATTATCTATGGCGGTGTTCTCATGTATCAAAACCCCATTTGCCATGCAGATGCGGCGCAGCTCGGCCACCGTTTTGGCGGGGTTTATCAGCGCGTAGTTCGGTTCAAACAGGGCCGCGTTGTACGCTGGACTGTTCAGCTTTTCCGCAAGCGCGCCGCCCGTTAACAGCGTATGCTCGATGCCAAAGCGATCATAATTGCGGGCCATGCCCTGCAATCCTTCGACCTGCCAGGGTGTGGCCGCGACAGTCAGCTTGCCACATCGGTCAAACCCTGTGTCCATGCCATAACGATCCAGATCGGCGGCGTAAGCATCAAGGTTTTCCTGACCCAGCCGGATCAATGTGGCCGCTTCATTGGCATGTCGCGCCAGCGCATTTGACACCCCATGAGAGATTGACGGCGCGCAAAAGCCACCGCTGCGTCCACTGGCGTCTTGCCCGCAGCGTTTTGCGTCGACAACAACGATGGTGGCGTCGGGATTGCGCTCGCGTGCTTTCAGCGCGCTCCATAACCCGCTAAATCCACCCCCGACGATTGCCAGATCACAGATAATATCACGGGTGACCGGGGCGCAGGCCGGGTCGTGGCAGAGCGTGGTTGCCCAATAGGGGACCGGTCGCGCATTGGCGAATTTCGATGTCATGCCAAATCTGCGATCCGGTCAGGATAGCGCAACGATTTTACCGACACCTTCGCGCCGCAACGCGTGATCTGTATCATTTGCACCTGTTGTCCTTTGGTCTCAGGAAATCTTGCGCCCGCCTGCATCAAGGAACCAATCGTCAGGATAAGGATACCACCAGTCCTGCCGGACCGGTTTGTGATCCAGAATGACCATCTTGGAACGGCGAAAGGTATCAAGCCCCATCCGTCCCAATTCACGTCCCAGCCCCGAATTTTTCCAGCCGCCAAAGGGCAATGCGTCATTGTCGATCATCGGATTGTTGATCCAGATCATACCGGCCTCAAGCCGGTCATGGGCCTCGTGCGCCTCTTCCAGAGACGTGGTAAAAACGCAGGCGCCCAGACCAAATTCAGAAGCATTTGCGCCGGCGATGGCGGCATCGAAATCGTGAACACGCACGATGGCGACCACGGGGCCAAAGCATTCGCGATGCAGGATGTCCATGTCCGGGGTGCAATTCGTAAGGATCGTAGGTTCATAAAACCACCCCGTCTGGTGCGCGGGCGGGATGCGACCCCCACAAACAACAGTAGCACCTTTGGTCACGGCATCCGCGATCAGTGTTTCGATCTTGTCGCGCGCGACTTTGCTGACCATCGGACCGATTTCGGATTTGTCCAACCCGTTGCCGATCCGCAGGCGTGTGGTCTCAGCCTTGAAGGCCGCGACAAATTCGTCATGCACAACGTCCACGACATAAATGCGTTCGGTTGACGTGCACACCTGCCCGGACATGTGAAACGCGCCGGTCACGGCGCCCGCGGCGGCCACGTCAATGGGCGCGTGGGCTGTGATGATCATCGGGTCTGATCCGCCGGCCTCTATCACGGCCGGTTTCATTCTGGATGCGGCAGCGGCGGCGACAGCCTGGCCTGCTGCAACCGAACCGGTAAAGGCCACAGCATGGGTGGCGCGGCTTGCCACCAGCGCCTTGCCCACCTCTGCCCCACCGGGCAGACACGCCACAAGACCGTGAGGCAATGCGCCGAAAACCTTCATGAATTCCAGCGTTGACAGGGTTGTGGCCTCTGCCGGTTTGATGACACAGCCGTTGCCCGCTGCCAGCGATGCGGCCACCGTCCAGCACATCAGCAACACCGGGAAATTGAATGGCATGATGTGGACGGACACGCCCAGTGGTTCGTATTTCGCGAACTGAAAAGATCCTGCCTGCGTGGTGCCCGCGACCTTGCCGTCCTCATCGCGCGCCATTTCGGCGTAATAGCGGAAAATCGGCGCGCAGTTTGCCAATTCGCCAATCGCTTCGGGATAGGGCTTGCCCATTTCGCGGGTCATCAGAATGGCGCAGTCTGACAGATCGGTCGTTTCAATCAGGTTGGCCAATCCATGCAGCACGCGCGCGCGCGATTTGGCGTCCGTGGCTTTCCATTTGGCCTGTGCGGTGGTGACCTTTTCCAGCGCAGCTGTTATTTCCGCGTCTGTCACAACCGCGCGGACGCCCACAGTATTCAGCGTGGCAGGATCGATAACCGGGTGGCCCGCACCTTCCGCCGCATGGAAACCCGGCGTGACAAAGTAGCAGGGGGATTGAATATCCAGCATCTGGGTTCCTTTACGGTCTTTGTGCCATCTGCGGCCCGGCATCACGCCAGCCCGGCAGCGTGGTATCAATGAAGTCGGCGATTTCGGTCATCCGGGCATCCGCCAGCGCGGTCTGCATCTGGCGCATGACGCGGGGCATGAACCGCAGATAGCCGGGTTTTCCATCACGGACATTAAGCCGCAGGAACTGGCCGGCCAGCCGCGTGTGTCGCTGTGCCGCCATAAGATAATAGCGTTGCAGGATCTCCTCTGCGGTGCCACGCGACCGGGGGATCTTGGCAAGATAAAGGTCAAGCATGGCCTGCTCAAGTCCCGGCGCAAGGTCACGGCGGGCATCCTGAAGCAGCGACATCAGATCATATTCCGCCGCCCCCAGCACCGCGTCCTGAAAATCAAGCAGGCCGCAGGCTGCGATGCCGTCACGGGTCTCCAGAAGCATCAGGTTATCGATATGAAAATCCCGCAAGACGAGCGCTGCTGGTGCGGCTTCAATCGGGCGCAGGGCGCGCCGCCACATGTCACGGAACGTCGCGTCAAACTGGGCCACGTCCACGTCCGCCCGGAAGGCAGGGACGAACCATTCGGAAAACACCGATATTTCTTTCAACAACAATGCCATGTCGTACTCGGGAACTGTGACTGCGGTCGCTTGCGGATGGCTGTGCAAATGCACAAGCGTGTCGATCGCAAGCTCATAAAGAGATGTCTCATCATGGCCGTCCCTGAGCAGCGCACCATAGGTGGCAGTCCCGAAATCCTCGATCAGGGCAAGGCCCGTCGCGGGATCGGCGCCAAAGACTCGCGGTGCGCTGAGCCCCAGCGCACCGAGATGTCGCGCCAGTCGGATAAAGGCCGCAAAACCCACAGGGTCCGTGCGATCCTCCATCACCAATTGCCCGGCGCCGACGACGCGGATGTAGCTTCGCGGCGAGGCATCGCTTGGCAATGGGTCAAGCGGTGCATCATTTAGCTCATGACGCGCCAGAAAGGTGGCCATCGGCGGGGCGGGCGACCAAGGGGCTTTCACCAATGTCATCGGATCATATAGACCTTCTTGATTGTTTCATGGACGGTGCAGACGCCTTTCCAGTCCTTGGGAAAGAACGCGGCGGTATCTGGCGTGATTTCGATAACGTCGCCGCTTTGATGCACATAGGTGCAGCGTCCTTCGAGAAAATGGCAGAACTCATCGCTGGTGACATGGCAATCCCATTTGCCGGGCGTGCAGATCCACAGGCCGCATTCGGATTGCCCGTCCGGGCCCTTGTGCAGCACGACGCCGCTGACATGGGATGCGCCTTCGATCATGGTGGGGATGATGCCCCAGTCGGCGGTTTCGGTAATCTCGAGCGGTTTGTGCATAACGGGTGTCTTCACGGTGCTGACCTCAACTGAGCATGTAGATATTGCGGATGGTTTCAAAGATTTCGGCCTGTCCGGTCCAGCCCGCCGGGAACAGGACGCAGGTGCCGGGGGTTATGTCGATCACCTCTGACGTGTCAGAGGTATAACGCGCGCGGCCACTGACGAAATGGCAAAATTCGTCGCGCGGCACCGATAGTCGCCAACGCCCCGGCGTGCAATCCCATATGCCGGTTTCGGGGATGTTGCCCGGCCCCTTGAAGAGCAGCCGCCCTGTGGAATGTGACGACCCCGCCAGCGCATCAGGCTGCGGTCCCCAATCTGCAAGATCACCAAATTCAGACGCATTGTTGATATACGGGGCGCTCGCGGCGAGGTTTGTCATGTCACCAGCCCTGCCAGCAAATTGGCCGCCTTTACCGGGCCTTCGCAAGATTGCATATGCGCGGACAACTTGGCGAGTTTTGCGTGCATTTCGGCGTCGCTCAGGCAGGCTTCGATCTTGGTGATCAGGTCCTGATCCGTCCATTCGTACCGGTCCGACCGGAAACCAAAACCGGTCTCTTCAATGCGCATGGCGTTGTCATGCCCGTCCCAGACATAGGGCATGATGATCGCAGGTTTGCCAAAGTACAGACATTCCGTAAAAGAATTGTTGCCCCCGTGATGGATAACCGCATCGACCTGCGGAATGACCGAGGGTTGCGGATACCAGCCCTCAATGATCACATTCGGTGGAATATCGGTATATTCGTCCTTGTAATCGCCCACATTGACCAGCGCGCGATAACGCGTTTTCCCCACCAGCGTGATCAACCGCTTGAGCAGATCTGTATCCCCCGCGCCCAGCGAACCGAAAGAGATATAAAGAAGCGGACCATCGTTGTTTGCGGCAAATTCCGGCACAACATAGGCTTCGTCCTGACGCACACAGCCTTCAAGGTACTGAAAACGCGCGGGGTCCAACGGCGTTGCGCGGTCATAGGTCAGCGGTGCGGGATACAGCATCAGATTCAGATGCGGTGACGGTTCAAAGAACTCGCCCAGCGTGTATGGGTCTTCGCCACAGGATTTAATGAAGGCGTTGAAATCATCGTGGATCGGCTTGATCACCTCGTTGAATTTCGCACGGAATGCGGCGTGGCCTCTGGTATCATTCTCGGACATGCCTGACAGATGCGGCGGGATGGCGGGATCTTCGATTTCGTTTTCGGAACACGATATGATCCGCACCCACGGCACACCGAACTGTTTGATCGCCGGGAACAAGATCACATTGTCGACGGCGATCACGTCGGGATTGATCTTGGCCAGCACGGTGGGCAGGTCCTTTTCGGCCCACTTCGCACTGTCCACGATCGCCTCCCAACATTCCTTGACGTAGTTGTCGATCTGGTCAATCGGCGCCTTGCGGAAGTTCGGGATATGGCCGTTAATGAAGTCCTCCCAGAACTTCGCCATCTGTTCGGGTGGCATGGGTTCGGACAATGCGACGGGGTGCGTTTCAAACCCGTAGCCTTCGTAAATTTCGACAAAGCCGGGATCGGACAGGAACACGGCCTTGTGGCCCAATGCCGTGATCGCCTGCGCAATTCCAACGGAATTCAGCGCCGGGCCAAACGCGGCCTCCGGGAAGAATGCAAAAGTTTTCTGTTCCATGGTGTCTCCTTTTGGTTGGTTCATGCCGGATAGATATGCGTGTCAGAGGCGGACCAGTTGACCGATATTGTCTGGCCCACTGCGGGCGCGTGGCGGTCTGCCACATCCGCAGTCATCCGTGCCACGACGGGGGTGTCCGTAAGGTCGGTTGTGATGTGCAAAAGCAGATCAAGACCGTGGTAGGCGATGGTGGAAATCTTGCCTTGCAACCTGTTGTCGCCCGTCGCGCCAACGCGCAAGCGCTCCGGCCGCATCGCCGCCACCGCCGGCGCCTTATCGGCAAGCGTGACCGTGCTGGCAGAGACAATAGGGCTGCCATCCAAGGCAATATAACCGCTCCCGTTGCGCTGCACCGGAACAAAGTTCATGACCCCGATGAAATCAGCGGCAAACCGGGTTTCGGGCTTCTCGTAAATTTCATGCGGCGTGCCCACTTGCAGCAACGCACCGTCCTTCATGATGGCAATGCGGTCCGCCATCACAAGTGCCTCTTCCTGATCATGGGTGACGACGATGAAGGTGATCCCGAATTCGCTTTGCAGCCGTTTCAGTTCCAACTGCATTTCGCTGCGCAGCTTTTTGTCCAGCGCGCCGAGCGGTTCATCAAGCAATAGAACCTTGGGGCGTTTGACCAATGCGCGGGCCAGGGCAACACGCTGGCGCTGACCCCCCGAAAGCTGATCAGGCTTGCGCTTTGCCAGATGGGCCAGTTGAATGACTTGCAGTATTTCTTCCACGCGGGCGGTGATCGCCGCGCGGGGCAGCTTTTCCATCTCAAGCCCGTATGCAATGTTCTGAGCCACCGTCATATGTGGAAAAAGCGCGTAGGACTGGAACATCAGATTGACGGGGCGCTGGTTGGGCGGCTGATGTGCTATGCTGGCCCCTTCAAGTTGGATATCGCCTTTGGTCAGCACCTCAAAACCGGCCAACATACGCAACAGCGTCGTTTTGCCACTGCCCGATGCGCCCAGAAGTGCGAAGAATTCGTTCTCGTGGATATCCAGCGTGACACCGGCCACAGCCTTTACTGCGCCGAAATTCTTTTGGACATTTTGAATGCTCAGAAACGGATGGTTCATTGACCCGGCAGACCTCCCTTGTTCAGCCGCTGAGACAGGGCAAGTGCGACGACCGAGACAGCCATGACGATGGTGGCAAGCGCGTTGATTTCAGGCGTGACCCCAAAGCGGATCATTGCGAAAATCTGCATCGGCAATGTGATCGAAGACCGCCCCGCACCCGCCGTGAAAAACGCGATGATGAATTCGTCCACCGACAGTGTGAAGGCCAGCAGCGCACCGGCCACGATGGCAGGCATCAACACGGGAATGATGACCCGCGTCAATGTGGTGACAGTGGACGCGCCCAGATCGGCAGAGGCTTCGACAATTGACCAATCAAAGCTTTTCAGCCGCGCCCGGACGACAGCGCAGACAAAGGCGAGATTGAACACCACATGGCTGACGATGATTGTATGCAGTCCCATCTTGGCGCCCAGCAATGAGAAAAAGCTCAGCAAAGCGATGGCCAGAACAATGTCGGGGATAATCATCGGGGCAAAGATCATGGTCTCAAGCCACTTGCCATTGCGCCGCCGGATTTCGACCCCGACCGCCAGCAATGTACCCAGCAGCGTTGCCAGTACGGTCGAGAAGATCGCGACCACCAGCGTATTGCGCGCAGCCCCGAGAATATCGCCATTCTCAAGCAAAGCGCTGTACCATTTTACGGAAAACCCGGTCCAGGCGGTGGGCAGGCCGCTTTCGTTGAAAGACAGCCCCACAAGGACGGATATCGGGATGTAGAGAAAGGCAAAGACAACGCCGAGGATCAGCAGCATCAGCCGAAAGGTGCCACGTTCAACCATTGCTGTCGCCCCTGATGCCCGATGCGCGTTCGGCAACCACCGCCTGTAGCATCAACAATCCCAGCATGACCGCGATCAGCACCATTGAAAGCGCCGCACCAAAGGGCCAGTCGTTGGCGGTCAGGAACTGGGCATAGACAAGATTGCCGATCATCTGGAACTGGCCGCCGCCCAACAGGGCAGGGGTGACGAAATTGCCGATCGACAGCACGAACACAAAGACAAACCCCGTCGCAATGCCCGGCACGGTCATCGGTAACGTCACCCGCCGAAACGTGGTCCAGCCCGATGCACCCAGATCGCGGGACACTTCGGTGATTTCGGGGTTCATCCGCGACAGCGGCGCGTAGCAACTGAGGATCACGAAGGGCAGATAATTGTAGACCAGTCCGATCACCACGGCCTGTTCGGTATAAAGCATGCTGGGAAGTTCGCCCTCAAACCCCAGCCAGCGGGCCAGGTTCACGATCAGCCCTTCACGGTTCAAAAGCACGATCCAGGCATAGGTGCGTACAAGATAATTCGACCAGAAAGGCAGCACCGCAAAGAAGAGCAACATCGGCTGGTGACGGCGCGGCATGGCGGCGATGGCATAGGCCGCCGCATACCCCAACACACAGGCAATCGCGCCACAAAGGCCCGCGATGCCGGCAGATTTAAGGAAGATCCTGAAATAAAGCGGATCAAACACCAACGCCAGGTTTTCAAGTGTCCAGGTGTATTCGATGCCGCCATAAATCCCGCGGCGAAAGAAGGCGAGCACCAGGATCAGAACGCAAGGGACGACCATCAGCGCAAACAGCCATATCAGGGCCGGTGACATCAGGATCAGGGGTCTGCGATCATTGGTCATGCGGGGCGCCTTCACCGGTGGGGCACCGATGCAGTTGTGCGAAAAAAGACCTCCGGGCAGCATGTGCGCGGAGGTCAGTGGGAGAGATCAGTTTGCGGCCTTGATTTCCGACACGATGCGAGAATAATCACGCTGTGCAGCGCCAACGTCCCGCAGCTGTTCAAACTTCAGCATATCGGCCGGGGCCATGCCCATATTCGGGTATGTATCCAGCAATTTTGGATCGACACCCGTCATCGCGGCCTCATTGGGCACTTTGTACAGGATGTTCTCAGCCGCCCAGCGGTGATTGTCCGCGTCCAGAATATAGTTCACGAACTCATAGGCCGCTTCCTTGTTTTCGGACGCCTTGAGGATCACCATTGTATCGACCCAAAGGTCCGAACCTTCCTTGGGAATCATGTATTTGATGTCTGCGTTTTCACCGATCCCGTAGTTGCACCAGCCATCCCAAGCCTGCACCAATTCGGCCTCGCCGGACACCAGCTTGGCGTAGAAAGTGGTGTCATCATAGGCCAGCAGGGTCTTTTTGGCTTCGATCAGAAGGTCGCGAACCTGCGCCATCTTGTCAGGGTCGGTTTCGTTTACGGAATACCCCAGATTAAGCTGAGCCGCAGCAAGCAGCCAGCGGTCCGTGGCCAGCATCGTTGTTTTGCCAGCGACATCCTGCGCAGGCGTCAACAGATCGCCCCAGGATGTGGGCGCGTCCACCAGATCGGAGCGATAGCACAATCCCGTCGTGCCCCAGGCATAAGGAATGGAAAATGCGTTGCCGGGATCATGCGGCAGTTCCGTCGCCTGAGAATAAAGGTTCGCCAGGTTCGGGATCTTGTCATGATCCAGCGTTTCGGACAGTCCCAGATTGTGCAGCACTTCTGCAAAAGGCGATGAGACAAAAACCACATCGTAACCCGCCCCCTTGGACGCGATCAGTTTGCCCATTATCTCTTCGTTCGTGGCGTGCAGAACCAGTTCTGCATCGTTGCCGGTTGCGGCATTGAAATTGTCGACCGCATCGGGCGCCATATAGCCATCCCAATTCGAAATCGTCAGCGGGTCAGCCAGTGCAGAACCGGCAAATGCACTGAGTGCAGTCAGCATGCACGCGGTGCTGCGCAAGGAATATCGTGACATCATTAGTACCTCCAAGGTGATCTCATCCGTCGGATTGCCGCCCGATCTTGGGCAGCGGATTTTTTGTTGCGTTTCTATGTCGACGCTGTAGTTCAGTATTAATGTTATCAATTGTACGTCAAATTGTATTTGCGGTCTTTTTCTGTCTCCCTGATGGGCATGGCGTGCGTTGTCGTGCACCGGGTCAGTGGCGGACGCGTCAATGCTGAGGCCGCGCAGCAATACCAGGCAGAACCATCTGACGCTGGCACGGCAGATCATTGACGTTGTGCTGGAACGGGGATTGACCGAAGGCGACCACCTGCCAGAATCGACTTTGTCAAAGGCGTGTGGCGTCTCGCGTACTCCAATCCGGTCAGCTCTTAAGATATTGGAGAAAAACGATATTGTGCGGCGACGCGAGGAAGGCGGCTATTTTCTGCATGTGCCGCCGGAAAAAATGGTTTCCGATGCTGTCGCGGGCCTCGAAGATCTGGAGGATTCTCTTGCCGCGCGCATTTTGTCGGATCGCGCAGAGCGGCGCATTACGGATGTTCAATCCGTCAGCGCCTTGGTGCGCCGCTATGATGCGCCGCGATCTGCTGTACTAAATGCGTTAAAAATACTGAACGGTGATGGTGTGGTTGTACAACTTCCGGGCCGGGCCTGGGCGTTTCAGCCGATTCTTGATACGCCGAATGCGCGCGAAGAAAGCCTTGCGTTCCGGCTGACGATGGAGCCACAGGCGATTGTGGCCACAGGCTTTCAGATGGACAGCCAGAAAACCGGCCTGCTACGGCAACAAACGGAAGAGTTTCTTGCACGCCCCGATGGCACCTTGAGCGCGGTCGCATTTTTGCACTTGGATTGCGCGTTTCACAGCTTTATCGCGGAAAGCTCCGGCAACCGCTTTATCCGCGGTGCGCTGCTTGCGCATCAGCGGCTGCGCCTCACGACGCAAAAGGATCACACCATTCCTGATTTCCGTCTTCGCCAGTCGCTGGACGAACACCTTGATATTCTCGACAGTCTGGACCGGATGCAGCTTCAGCTGGCAGCGGATCAGATGGTGTTGCATCTGCGACGCAGCCAAATCCGCAAACCACAGGCCGTCAATCGCGGCATCCTGCCTGTCGGGCGGGGAGGCGGGATATGACCAAGCCCATCATCGCCATGTTCCCCGAAGCCAGCTTTGGCTCGGCGCTGAATTGTGTTGGCATTGCCCAGCAGTTGCAGCGTGCAGGTGCCGTGCCGGTATTCCTGTGCCATCATGGCTTCACCGGCGTCTTCGCGGAATATGGCTTCAAGGAATACCGACTGCCCGCCGCGACCGCAACCAGCCGACAGACCGATGAGACATGGCAGGCCTTTGTCACGGCCCATCTGGGGCACTTCAACCAAGACCCGACTGCCCAGTTGATAACTTATGTAGCACCCACTTGGGAGGCGATCGTAGATACCGCAATTCAGGCCGAAAACGGGCTTGAGACCCTGTTGAAGCGGATCAAACCGGATGCGATTGTGCTGGACAATGTGATCATGTTTCCGGCCATCGCCAATGCGGGCGTGCCGTGGGTCCGTGTTGTTTCCTGCGCAGAGACAGAAATACCCGATGCGAACGTCCCGCCCTATCTGTCGGGCATGGCCGCTGATGATCCCGCGCGCCCCGCGTTCGAGGCCGCTTACCTTGCCGCCACTTTGCCCGCCCATCGGCGCTACAACCGCTTTCGCCGCCGGTGTGGATTGCCCGCACTGCCTGCGGGGCGGTTTCTGGAACCATCACCACATCTGAACCTCCTTCTGGCACCGCAAGCAATACGCCACGACCGGTCAACTGCGTTGTCCGATGACCGCTTTGTGTTTCTGGAGGGGTGCGTGCGCGAAGAGGCGCAGTTTGATCCACCGCCGCTGCCGTGCAATAACGGCCCCATCATCTATCTCAGTTTTGGCAGCCTTGGTGCGATTGATACCGATCTGATCGGCCGGATGATTGACACTTTCGCGACCTTGCCCGCGCGTTTCTATGTAAATGTGGGCGGTTTTCTTGAAAGCTATCAACATGTCCCTGACAACGTCTATCTGGGCAGCTGGTTTCCGCAGCCGTCCATTGTTGCCCAGGCGGATCTGTTTATCCATCACGGCGGCAACAACAGCTATTGCGAGGCGCTGTATTTCGGGGTGCCGTCCCTGATCATGCCGTATTGTTGGGACGGGCATGACAACGCCCTGCGTGCCGAACAGACCGGCACGGGCATCAACCTGCGGCGTGACGACTGGACCGCCGAACAGCTCAGCGGTACGATGCTGTCGTTGCTGAACGACGCTCAGATGCTTACGCGGCTGGCGCAAATCTCGGCGGACATGAAGGCGGGCAATGGCGTGGTCAAGGCGGCACAGTCAATTCTGCGCAAGCTCGATCAGCGCCAAGGACCACCGGCCACGGCACGGGCTTACTGAATTGTCGGTTTCCATGTCCGGTCCAGAACGCTCAGCCAGTTCTCATGACACAGCTTGGCCAGCAAGGCCGCGCCGTAGCCATGTGCAGCAAGCGCTTCGCGCAACGCGCCAAGACCCGCCGCGTCCTTTAGGGCGGCAGGCACCTGAGCGCCGTCAAAGTCTGATCCAAGACCGACGCGATCTTCGCCAAGTCGCTCAATCAGGTGGTCAAGGTGGCGCAGCATGGGATCAAACCCTCTGTCGTCTGCCTTGCGACCATCGAGATTGAGAAACCCTGTCGCGAAGTTCAACCCGACCATGCCATCGCTGGCGCGGACGATGTCCAGTTGCCGGTCCGTCAGGTTGCGCGAGGAGGCGGTTATTGCATGTGCGTTGGAATGGGTCGCGACCAACGGCGCATCGGAAAGCGCGGCCACATCGTTGAAGCCCGCCTCGTTCAGATGTGAAAGATCAACCATGATCCCCATCCGGTTGCAAAGCCTGACCAGATCCTTGCCTGCATTGGTCAATCCCGGCCCCGTGTCAGGCGATGATGGAAAGGCAAAGGGCACACCGTGGCCAAATATCGTTGGCCGGCTCCAGACCGGGCCGATGGACCGCAGACCCATGTCGTGAAACAGATAAAGCGCGTCCAGATCGGCACCGATGGCCTCGGCTCCTTCGATGTGCATGATGGCGGCGATGATACCTTTGGCCAGACAATTACGCAGTTCGGCAACGGTGCGGCAGATCTTGAACTTGCCATCCGAAGACCGTTCCATCCATTTTAGATGCCCGGCCATGGCCAGCGCCACAGGTTGTGCGACGGCGGCGTCGATCAGTGGCGGCAGCGCCAGGTTATAGGGCGGGTTTTCCATCTCGTCGTCGATGTCGGTCGGCAAATCCGGCGATGAAATGTAGATCGCAAAGAATCCGCCACCAAAGCCGCCCTGCATCATCCGGGGCAGGTCCAGATGGCCCTTGCCGGTGTCCGTCAACCATGTGGTTTCGCGGTTTTCCGGATCGCGCAGCAAGCGCAGAAGAAAATCATTGTGCCCATCAAAGATGAGTGGTGTCGCGGTCATGTCACGTCCCTTTAAAGCCTTCGCTCGCGGTCAGGAGTTCTTGTGTATAAGGCATCTGCGCCGCCCGATTTTGCAGCGCGTCGCGGGTCAGTTCCTCAACCCGTGCGCCATGCTGCATTACCAGCAGGCGTTCGCACATGTGCGCCACCACGGCAAGATCGTGACTGACCAACAGGTAGGTCAAACCACGGTCCATGCGCAGCGCGTCCAGCAGGTTCAGCACCTCCGCCTGAATAGAAGCGTCAAGCGCCGAGGTCGGTTCATCCAGCAGCAGGATCTTTGGTTCCAGGATCAGGGCACGGGCAATCGCGACCCTCTGGCGCTGACCCCCCGAAAGCTGGTGCGGAAACCGAAAGCGGAACCCCTTGCCCAGACCGACATCCTCCAGCGCCTTTTCCACGCGCGCCTCGGCACCCTTGAAGCCATGAATCGCAAGCGGCTCTGACAGGACCTTGTCGACCGTGTGGCGCGGGTGAAGGGATGCATAGGGGTCTTGAAACACCATCTGCACCTGACGGTAGAACGCACGGCTGCGCGGGTTTGCCAGCGGCACGCCGTCAATGCGGATTTCCCCGCGTGTCACAGGTGCAAGGCCACAGATCGCCCGCAGGACGGTCGATTTGCCCGATCCGCTTTCGCCCACGATACCAAAGCTTTCGCCCTCGGCCTCGTCAAAGCTCACGCGGCGCACGGCCTGCACGGCATTCGCGCCGTGGCCAAAGGTAACGTCCAGATCAGAGACGGAAACCAGCGCGTTCATTCCAGCCACGCCGCATCGCGGTTCAGTGTCTTGAGCGGACGCTGCCCGCTTTCGATCCGGGGCAGACAGTTCAACAGCCCTTGGGTATAGGGATGCTGCGCTGCGTGCAGATCCTTGGCGGCAATTTCTTCGACCACGCGGCCCGCGTACATCACCAGCACCCGGTCACAGAAGGTGGACACCAGCCGAAGATCATGGCTGATGAAAATAAGCCCCATCCCGCGTTCTCGTACCAGATCATCGAGGATCTTCAACACATCAAGCTGTACCGTGACGTCCAACGCCGACGTCGGCTCATCTGCGATCAACAGGTCAGGTTCCGCGATCAGCATCATGGCAATCATCGCGCGCTGGCCCATGCCGCCCGACAATTCATGCGGATAGGCGTTGAACACGCGGCCGGGATCGCGGATCTGCACGGCCTCAAGCATGTCGATGGCGCGTGCACGAGCGTCGGCGCGGGTGGCGTCACCGCGTCTGCGGTAGGCCTCGACGATCTGCCGCCCGATGGTCATCACGGGATTAAGCGAAAATTTCGGGTCCTGCATCACCATGCTCATCCGGCGCCCGCGCAGGCTTCGCCAGGTCTTGGTCGATGCACCGCGCAGATCAATGCCGTCGAACTCCAACCGCTTGGCGGTCAAGCGCCCCGAAGGCGGCGTCAGCCCAAGAAGCGCACGACCTGTCTGGGATTTGCCGGACCCGGATTCGCCCACGATGCCCAGCCGTTCGCGGCCCAGCGTGAACGACACATCGCGCACCACACGCACCGGTCCATCGCGCGAGGGAAAAGCAACGTTCAGCCCTTCGACCTGAAGCATGTCGGTCATTTTTCACCTTTCGGGTCAAGCACGTCACGCAGACCGTCGCCCAACAGGTTAAAGCCCAGTGACACAACAAAAATCGCGATCCCCGGCATGGTGGCGACCCACCAGAAATCAATCAAAAAGCGCCGCCCCGATGCAATCATTGCGCCCCATTCCGGTTGCGGCGGCTGTGCGCCCAGCCCCAGGAATCCAAGGCCCGCCGCCGTCAGAATGATCCCCGCCATATCCAGCGTGACCCGCACAATGACGGAACTCATGCACAGCGGGACCACATGCCCCCAGATGATCCGGGGCGCCCCGGCACCCTGAAGGCGGATCGCGTCGATGTAATCGGTGTTGCGAATTGTCAGGGTTTCCGCGCGCGCAAGGCGTGCATAGGGTGGCCATGATGTGATGGCGATGGCGATGATCGCGTTCTCAATCCCCGGACCAAGGGCCGCGACGAACGCCAGTGCAAGTATCAGGCGGGGGAAGGCCAGAAAGATGTCGGTGATGCGCATCAGCACGGTATCAACCCAGCCGCCGAAATATCCCGCCGTTGTCCCCACAGCGAGACCGATTGGCGTGGCAATCACCGCAACCATCGCCACAACCATCAGCGTCAGCCGCGAACCGTGTACAATGCGGCTGAAAATATCGCGGGCCTGATCGTCCGTGCCCATCAGGTGCGCCCATGAAGGCGGCAGCAGCCGCGCCGTGCGCAGATCGCCACCGCGCAACGGATCATAGGGCGCGATGAGGTCCGCAAAGATCGCCATGACGATCAGAACGATGACAATGCCCAGCCCCAGCATCGCCAGCCGGTTGCGCCGCAGTTGCGACCAGGTCCGGTAGGCTTGCCCCAGACGGGCCTGTCGGCGCGAAGCGGGCTGATCGCTCAGCAACCAGTCACGGGTGGACAGGTCGGTCATTTGCGCCGCCTGACACGCGGATCAAGCACGGTATAAAGCAGATCGGAAAGCAGGTTCAGCCCCACGAAGATCACGCCGATCACCAAGGTGCCGCCCAGCACCGCGTTCATATCCGCGTTTTGCAAACTGTTGGTCAGGTATTGTCCCAGTCCCGGCCAAGCAAATACCGTTTCAGTCAGCACAGACCCCTCAAGCAGGCCCGCATAGCTGAGCGCGATCACCGTCACCAGCGGCACGGCGGCATTTCGCAGCGCGTGCACCCAGATGATCCGCCATTCCGCCACACCCTTGACCCGCGCGGCGGTGATGTATTCCTGTCCCAGTTCAGCAAGCATGAAAGACCGCGTCATTCTGCTGATATACGCCATTGAAAAATAACCCAGAAGTGTCGCAGGCAGCGCCAGATGCGCCAGCACATTGCGAAAGGCGGCCCACTGGCCCTGCATCGCGGTGTCGATCAGCAGCAAGCCGGTTTTTTGCGTGATGGTGTATTCATAAGCAATATCAATCCGCCCCGGCCCTGCGACCCAGTTCAGTTTGGCGTAAAACACCAGCAGCCCCAAAAGCCCGAGCCAGAAGATGGGCGCGGAATAACCCACCAGTCCTACTATGCGGATAATCTGATCGGGCAGGCGCCCCTGGCGCACCGCGCCCCAGACCCCCAGCGGAATACCGACGATGGTGCCCAGGATAATGCCCGCCGTCGCCAGTTCCAGCGTGGCAGGGAAGACGCGTGCAATGTCTTCGACGATGGGCTTTTTCGTCAGCATCGACGTGCCCAGATCACCGCTGAAAGCCTGCGAGAGATAGATCCAGAACTGATGGTAAAGCGGTTTGTCCAACCCCAGCGCAATATATGCCGCGTCGTAGGTGGATTGCGACGCACGATCACCCACAACGGCAAGCACAGGGTCCACAGGAACCACACGCCCGATCAGGAAGGTGACGACAAGCAGCCCCAGAAAGGTGATGGCGACGGTGACGATAAGCCTGCCCGCCTTCATCCCATAGATGGAGAGGGCGCCCCAGCGCCCTCCCGCGTTTGCCGGTGACGTTGCCGTCATTCGCTCTTGGTCACTTTCCGGAACGAGTTGTCGTTGAAAGATGGCCCGATGATGAACCCGTCAACATTTTTGCGCATGCCCAGCACTTCGATTTCCTGGAACATGATCACGAAGGGCGACACTTTCTGGTGCTCTTCCTGCAAGGCCACATACATCTTGGCGCGGGTGTCCGCGTCCTTTTCAAGCACGGCAGCGTCGGCTTGCTTGGTCATCTCCGGGATGTCCCAGGCGTTGCGCCATGCCAGCGGTTTGCTTGCTGCATCATCGCCGTTGTCGGGGTTGCGCGCAAAGGTATCGGCATTGGTGTGCGGGTCCTGATAATCCGGGCCCCAGCGTCCGATATAGATGTCGTGGTTGCGTGCGCGGTACTTGGTCAGCGTCTGCTGGCCATCACCGGGGATCAGCTCCATCTTGATGCCGGCCTCAGCCATGGTTTGCTGAATTGCCTCGGCAATCGCCGTGATCTCTGGCGTGTTGCGGGTGTCCATCGTGACGGTAAAGCCGTCCGGCAGACCCGCCGCAGCCAGCAGTTCTTTGGCCTTTTCGACGTTCAGCGCATAGGGATTGTCGTTCAGCGCCCCAAGGAAACCTTCGGGCAGGAACGCCTGATGGACTTTGACTTTGCCGTTCATGATCGTATCGGCGATGGTCTGGTAATCCACCAGATATTTCATCGCTTCGCGCACTTCAGGCTTCATCAGGTTTTCGTTCTTCTGGTTCAGACCCATGTAATAGATCGACCCCTTGATACCGCTTTCGATATTGATATCGGCGTTATCCTTCAGGGCGACGATCTCTTCTGCGCCAAGGTTGCGGGCGATATCAACGTCGCCTTGTTCCAGCAGCAGTCGCTGGGTCGAGCCTTCTGGAATATGGCGATAGATCGCGCGCGCCATTGCCGGTGCATCCCCCGAGAAGTTCTCGTTGCGCTCCAGCACGACGACTTCGTTCGCGCGCCAGTCGCGGATCGTAAAGGCGCCCGATCCGGCATAGTTGGTTTTCAGCCATTCATAACCGAAATCCCCGTCTGCCTCGTGGCTCATCACCAGTTCCTTGTCGACGATGAAACCCACTGTCGCGGTCAGACAATAAAGCAAAAGCGTGGGGGCATAGGCCTTGTCCATCTCCAGCTCAAACGTCATATCACCGGTCTTGCGGACCATCTGTTCGACGTTGTCGCCGCTCAGGCCGAACTGCGTCAGGATAAATGCGGGCGATTTATCAAGCTTGACCGCACGCTGCAACGAAAAGACAGCGTCTTCGGCCGTGATCGGATTGCCGGACGCAAATTGCAGACCGGGTTTGATGACAAACGAAAAGGTCTTGCCGTCTTCGGATACTTCCCAGCTTTCGGCAATGACGCCGAAAATCTTGGAGACATCATTTACGTCATAGCCGACCAGCGGCTGATAGCTGTTGCCCAGCACTTCGGAGGCTGTAAATTCGAAGACTTCGGCAGGGTCGAGCGAAATGATATCGTCAAGTTGCCAGGCTTGAATCAAGGTGTCTGGTGGCGTTTCGGCAGAGACTTGTGTGGTTGTCAGGCCCATCGTGAGCGAAACGACCGCAGAAGCGATAAATCTGGAATAATATCTCATCTTGAACTCCCAAGTGGTTAGAGGCGGGTGGTGCGCCATTCTAATGCGTGGCGCATTTCACCGATACATCATTGCGTCTTAGCACAGCCCAACTGTCAAGGGGCCAATGGCGAAGTTGCGCGGTGACGCGCGCAGTGCAGGCCATCGTGCGCCTTGTCGCCGGACAGTCAACTTGCGCATCGGCGCTGGTTTTCCGCCGCCCCAAGGCGTAACCATTCAGGTGGCCACAAGAATTGTGGCGCAAACCACGGACAAGACCCCGGAGCAAAGACCACGTCATGATCATCATCTCGTTTCTTGTCGAACTTATGGGGGCGACCATGTTGTTGCTCTTTGCGGTGCGCATGGTCAGGACCGGTATCGAGCGGGCGTTTGGGCCGTCGTTCAAGCGCATCGTGACAGAAAACCGCAACCGTGGCAGCGCCGCGGCCACGGGGCTGGTGCTGGCGGTCGTTCTGCAAAGCTCGGCCGCGGTTGCCTTATTGGTTGCGGGGTTCTCGGCGGCGGGGGCCGTTTCATTCGGTGTGGGTCTATCGGTGGTGCTGGGGGCCGACCTGGGATCGGCGCTGTTGATCCAGATCTTTTCTTTCAATCTGGCGTGGCTTGTGCCTGTCCTGCTGGCGGTTGGCGGCGGGCTTTTTGTCAAATCCGAACAGCGCAAGCTGCGCCAGGCCGGGCGTATCATCCTTGGGATTGCGTTCATCCTGATTTCGCTGCGGTTCCTGCGCGAAACAATGGAACCGATCCGCGACAGTTCCTTTCTGCCGGTGATCGCCGATTATCTGGCAACGGATTTTCTGACCGCGTTTATTGTCGGCAGCCTGCTGGCCTTTTTGATGCATTCCAGCGTTGCAGTGATATTGATGTGCGTCACGCTGGTGTCGGTGGGCGCAATTCCGGTGATCGCCGGGGTGTCGTTGGTTCTGGGTGCAAATCTGGGCAGCGCGATCATCCCGGTCTGGCTGAGCCGGGGCATGCGCAATGCGGCACGGCGTGTGCCGGTGGCCAATCTGGCGGTGCGCGGAACGGGCGCGCTGATTGCGGTCTATGCGATCAACAGGTTCGGGCTGCTGGCCTATATCGGGTCGCCGACATCGCCGCAGACCCTGATCAACGCGCATATCCTGTTCAACATGCTGCTGCTGAGCACGCTTGTCTTTGCCAACCGGCTGGAGGCGCCGTTTGTGAAACTGCTGCCCGATGACCAGCCCACCTTCGAGGAACAATCCCCGATCTACCGATCGACGCTGGATGATAGCGTGCTGGACAAGCCGCATCTGGCGGTGGCGAACCTCAAGCGGGAAGTGCTGCGCATGGTGCAACTGGTCGAAACCATGATGACGCCGGTGATGGATTTTTATACCAAATATGATCCCGACCATGCCCGCACGGTGCTGGCGCAGGACAGTTATGTGAATGCGGCACTGGATGACGTGCGGCGCTACGCGGCGGCGCTGCAAAACACGAAACTGTCGAAACAAGAAGCCAAACGGGTGCGCGAAATTACCGAATATGCGATCGCGGTCGAGACCGCCGGGGACATCGTGGTCAAGCGTCTGGTGCCGCTTGCCAAGGAAAAGTCCGAAAAGGGCATCCGGTTCTCTGAAAACGGCAAGGCCGAAATCGCCAATATGCATGAGCAATCAATGACAAACATCATGCTGGCGTCAAACCTGCTGGTGTCCGACGATCTGGAAAGCGCGCGGTTGCTGCTGGAGGAAAAACAAGAGATGGCACGGTTGGAGCGCAAAAGCCGCAAACGCCACCTGAAGCGCCTGAGCGACGGCGTGCAGATCAGTTTCGATTCAAGCGACATTCACCTTGAAACAGTCGGCTCCATCCGCGACTTTAACAGTCATCTGGCCTCGGCCGCCTATCCGATCCTGCACCGGGGCGGCCAACTGCTTGAGACCCGCCTGATCGAACAGGACTTCGAAGATCTTGACGTGCGACAGAGGTGAGGGTTGGTTCGCGGTGCCGACATCGCGTCTGGATCTTGGCACGCCGGACGGTTGTGCGTCAGCGATGATCGTTCCCGAAGCCTTCCAGCACGCTGGTCAGATTATCCGACAGCGCATCGCAAAGATACCCGCCTTCCTGCACAAAAAGACAGGGCAGACCCAGCTTGGCGATGGCACTTCCGATGCGGGCAAACCCCGGTGTCGTGATCGCCAGGCCCTTGAGCGGATCATCGACATAGGCATCAAGGCCAAGGGCCACGACGATAACATCAGCACCAAAGCTGGTGATCTGCGCCAACGCGACGTCCAGCGTGTCCAGATATGTCCGATCATCGGTGCCGCGCGGCAGCGGCAAATTCACATTATACCCAAACCCCGCGCCCGCGCCGCGTTCATGCGCCTGACCCCAGAAGAACGGATAGAACCGCTCTGGATCGGCATGCAGCGAGACGGTAAGCACATCTGCGCGTTCATAGAAAATGCCTTGGGTGCCGTTGCCGTGATGCACATCCACATCAAGAATTGCCGCGCGCAGCCCCCGCGCCCTGAGACGTTCAGCGGCGATTGCGGAATTGTTGAGAAAACAAAACCCACCCGCCAGATCGCCAAACGCGTGATGGCCGGGTGGGCGCGCCAAGGCATAGACCGCACGGGTGCCACCCGCCACCAAATCAGCCCCGGTGATCGCACTTTGGGCGGACCAATAGGCCGCTTCCCAAGTGCCCGCCGCGATGGGGCACGCGGTGTCGGCCTGATGAAACCCGGCCTGACCCACTGCGGATTTGGGATAGCTGTCCGTGCGATTGGCGGGGTGGATATTCGGGATCACCTCGTCGCCCGCGCCGTCGATATATTGCCAGCGGCGGTATATGTTTTGCAAAAACGTCAGGTATAGCGGCGAATGCAGCGCCGCGATGGGGCCAATACCGGCATCATCAGGCGCCTGCACCTCACATCCAGCGGCCTTTGCCCCGGCCAGCAACCGCTCGATCCGTTCGGGCTGTTCTGGGTTCGGCATGGTCGCCCCATTGGCCATGAAATGCTTTGGGTCGTGTTTCCGCTGGCGGTCGTCAAAAATGGTTTTCATGGGGATCCTTTCAAACGTAACAGCGCCGCGCCGTGCAATATCATCGCGGTCTCGCCGGTTTGGGCGGTGAACCCGATGCGATCATAAAACCGCTGCGCCGCTGGGTTGTCGGTATAAACGGCAAGTTTCAGGAACTGCGCATGCCATAGCTGCGCGGCAGTCGTCAGCAGACGCGTGCCCAATGACCGGCCACGCGCGGACGGCGATACCCAAAGATCGGTC
Organism: Sulfitobacter sp.; assembly: GCA_024636405.1. Next base: position 22,888 of record JAGXHC010000038.1, read on the forward strand.
ACATAAAGCCCCCGACCGCCGCGCGTGGTGGAAAATATCGGCGAACACACAAGCACACCCAGCGGAGCATCACCGTGCAGTGCCAGCAGGGCGCGGTAGGCAGGGCAGGGGCCAAAGCCCTCGTCCTCCAGTTGCGCGGTAGTGGCAGTGTGGTCATCCCCCAAATCGGCGCTCAGCCGCATGAGGGCGCCGTGCAGCAGCGGCACCTGTGATCTTGTAACGACGTTGATCGCGATATCCTGCACGGTTCAGATTGCCGTCCGGTCACCACCCTTGAGGTGCAGCATCTCGCGGGCCTCTTGCGGGGTGGCGACGGTACGGCCAAGCTCCTGTACGATGCGGCGGATCTTGGCCACCTGTTCAGCGTTGGATTTCGCCAGCGTGCCACGCGCGATCATCAGGCTGTCTTCCAGTCCAACCCGCACATGGCCGCCAAGGATCGCGGACATGGTGATCAGCGGCATTTGGTGACGCCCTGCGGCCAGCACCGAAAAGGCATAATCGTCGCCAAACAGCTTGTCGGCAATCAGCTTCATATGGGTCAGATTTTCAGGATCCGTCCCGACGCCGCCCAGCACGCCAAAGACGAACTGAATGAAGACGGGCGCCTTGACCAGCCCGCGGTCCATGAAATGACGCAGCATGTAAAGGTGGCTAAGATCGTAACATTCAAATTCGAATTTTGCGCCGCGCTTTTCGCCCATTTCGGTCAGGATATGTTTCAGATCCCGCGGTGTGTTCTTGAACACCAGATCATCAGACTCCTCCAGAAAGGACTTTTCCCAATCGAATTTCCAGTCGGTGATCTTGTCCGCCGCCGGATAAAGCGCAAAGTTCATCGAGCCCATGTTCAGCGAACACATTTCAGGTTCCGCCAGCAACGGGGCCGCAAGGCGCTGATCCAGCGTCATGGTGGCGCTGCCGCCTGTCGTGATGTTCAGCACCGCATCGCTGGCCTGTTTGATACGCGGCAGGAAGGCAGCGAAATGGGCAGGATCAGCAGACGGGCGGCCGTCGTCGGGATGGCGCGCGTGAAGGTGCAGGATGGCAGCCCCGGCTTCGGCCGCACCAAGCGCGTTTTGCGTGATCTCATCGGGTGTGACAGGCAGGTAGGGCGACATGGAAGGGGTGTGGATTGACCCGGTAATGGCACAGGTAATGATGATCTTGGACATGGTCAGCTTCCTTGGGTTGTGCCCGAAAGGCCGGGCATTTCGGCGGCAAACTGAGCCAGCGATCGGTCCAGCAGATCGGTGAGTTCATCCAGTTGCGCCTCGGTCACGATCAGCGGTGGGCACACAAGAAAATGGTCCCCCGATGCGCCGCCTCGCGTGCGCCGCGAATAGATGATCAGCCCATTGTCATAGGCAATATCGACCAGCCGCGCATGGGCGTTCAGCGCAGCGGGCAGGGGTTCCTTGGTGCCGCGATCAGCCATGAGTTCAAAGGCCATCAGCAGCCCCTTGCCCCGCACGTCACCGATCATGGCATACCGCTGCATCAGCCCATCCAGCCGCGCCCGCAACAGCGATCCCATGCGGGCGGCGTTTCCGGTCAGGTCGTGGGTTGCTATCTGGTCCAGCACCGCATTGCCCGCAGCACAGGCCAGCGGGTTGCCGGCATAGGTGAACCCGTGGATAAACCCGCCACCGGTCATGACGGCGTCTACGATGTCGTCACGCGCGATCATCGCGCCAAGGGGCACGTAGCCACTGCCGAATCCTTTGGAAAGCGCAATAATATCCGGTGTCACCTCCCAGTGGTCGGCGCCAAAGAACGCACCGGTCCGTCCGCCGCCCGTCATCACTTCGTCATGGATCAACAGGACGCCGTACTGTGTACAGATTTCGCGGATGCGTCGCATATAGCCCGCAGGCGGCACCAGCGCCCCGGTCGATGCACCGCCAACCGGTTCCACAATAAAGGCAAGGACGGTTTCGGGGCCTTCCTCAAGGATCTTTTGCTCCAGCAGGTTGGCATAGAATAATCCGGTGGCCGGATCGTCTGCGTCCAGCCCATCAAGATAGGCGCGCGGTGCGGCAATTTTCGGCATCCGTTGCATCATCGGATCAAACGGGGCGGTCATCGGCGCATAGCCAGTGATTGCAAGCGCCCCCAGCGTGCACCCATGATAGCTGGGCATCCGCGAGATCACCTTGAACCGCTGTGCCTCGCCTTGGATCAGCGCATATTGCCGCGCCAGTTTCAGGGTGCTTTCCACCGCCTCGGACCCGCCGGAGACAAAGAAGACCTTGTTCAATCCGTCAGGCGCAAGCGCTGCGGTCTTGCGTGCCAACTCCTCGGAGCTTTCGGTCTGAAAGTGCAAGCGGTAGCCAAAGGTTGATTTTTCCATCTGTGCGCGCATCGCGTCCAGCACGGCGGGATTGGAATGACCGATGTTCGACACCATCGCGCCGGACGATCCGTCAATATACCGTTTGCCGGACGCATCCCACATATAGATACCCTCGGCGCGGTCCAGCACGGGGCGGGCGGATTTTGATTGGTAGAACAGATTGGACATGATTTTTCAGTTCAGTTCTGGTTTTCGTTGCGCGACAAATGTTTGCGCAGAAAGTTTTTGGTGCGTTCGTGTTCGGGGTTGCGGAACAGCACGCTGGGCGGGCCTTCTTCGACCACCACACCCTGATCCATGAACAGCACCCGATCACAGACGGAGGCGGCGAAATCCATCTCGTGGGTCACGATGATCATGGTCATATGCTCTTCTGCCAGTTGCTTCATCACCTGGTTCACCTCTTCAACCAGTTCCGGATCAAGCGCCGATGTCGCCTCGTCGAACAGCATCACCTTGGGCTTCATCGCCAGCGCGCGCGCAATCGCCACACGCTGTTTTTGGCCACCTGACAGGCGCGAGGGATATTCGTCGATCTTCTCGGAAAGGCCGACCTTGGCCAGTTGCTCTTCGGCCAATGTATTGGCTTGCTCGGTCGATAACCCCTTGAGCATCTTGGGCGCCAGCGTGATGTTTTCGCGGACGTTGAGATGCGGAAACAGGTTGAAGTGCTGGAACACCATGCCGATCTCCTGTCGCACCTGATTGACGTGCTTTTCGTACTGCCGCGGCGGCAGCTTGCGGTTGATCTGGACGCCCTCCAGCCAAACCTCGCCGGAACTGAGGGGGTCCAGTTCATTGATGGCGCGCAGCAACGTGGATTTGCCTGACCCGGACGGGCCGATGATGGCGACAATCTGGCCGCGCTCCACCTGCAGGCTGATGTCCTTGAGCACCTCAAGCGCGCCAAAGCTTTTTGCGGCATGGCGAATGTCAACAAAGGCGGAATCGCTCATCTGGGTCTCCTTCATGGTCATCGGGTTGCCGCAATGCGCCGTTCGATCCGGCGCAGTCCGGCCTCAAGCGCCAGATTGATAACGTAATAGCACCCTGCCGCCGCAAGGTAGAATTCAAACGGGCGGTAGGTGCGGCTGATGCCTGTTGCGCCGCCAGCGTAAGTTCCATCACGCCGATAACAGAAACCAGCGCGGAATCTTTCAGAAGCGCGATCATGTTGTTGCCCATCGGCGGGATCACGGCGCGCACCGCCTGGGGGATCACGATACGGCGCAGGGTCTGGCCGCGGCTTAGCCCCAGTGTCCGCGCGCCCTCGTATTGGCCTTTGTCCACGGCCAGGATCGACGCCTGAATCAGTTCGGAATTATAGACCGCAAAGTGCAGGCCCAGCCCGATGACCCCGGCGACAAAGGCGGGCAGGTCAATCCCGATCTGGATCAGTCCAAAGTAGATCAGGAACAATTGCAGCAGCAGCGGTGTGCCCATGAACAGGAACGCAAAGCCACGCACCGGCAGCCGAAGCGCCCAGTGGCCATAAAGCGCGATGACCGCAAAGACGATACCGCCAAAAAAGCTGAGCAGAACCGCGCCAATCGTGATGGCAATGGTCCAACCCATGCCCCAAAGCAGCACGCCGAAATACGAAGGCACCACCGTGAAATCAAGCCCCATGGCTGTTACCCTTATGAAAGTGCGGTGCCATCATGTGATGCGCGCCCGGCGGTCGAGCCAGTTGATGCCATGGCCCGTAATGAAGATTATGATCATATACAGCGATCCAGAAAGCAGGAACATCTCGAACGGTTTGTACGTACTGCCGATGTAGCGCTGCGCGGTATAGGTCAGCTCAACAACTGAAATCGCGGCGACCAGCGCGGTGCCCTTGATCAATGCGTTGATATTGACGCCCAGCGGTCGGATCATCAGGCGCATCGCCTGCGGCAACACGACCTTGCGCATGGTTTCCCAGCGGCTCATGCCCAGCGTGCGTGCCGCTTCGGTCTGGCCCTTGTCCACCGACATGATCGCGCCGCGCATGGTCTCCGTCATATAGGCACCGATGTTGACACCAAGCCCGATCACACCGGCCTCGAACGCATCAAGCTGGATACCGATTTGCGGCCCGCCAAAGTACAGGATGAAAAGCTGGATCAGCGCAGGCGTGCCGCGGAACACGCTGACATATGTGGCACCGATCCCGCGCAGGATGCGGCTGCGCGACATCCGCAGGGTTGCCCCCAGCGCGCCACAGGCCAGCCCCAGCGCAGTCGTCAGCAAAGACAGCTTGATGGTGACGAATGCCGCTTCGATAAAAAAGGGATAAACCTTCAGGATCAGTTCAATATCCACAGCGTTTCCTGCATTCTGTCATCAATGATGATCCCGGCATTGCGGCATCTGCAATTTCTGCAATTTGCGTGTCCAGCGGATCGGCGCATTTCCAGGCGGCGTCGCGCGGCCTTTTTCATGCCTGATGGCCGTGGCTGGGCAATGCGTTCATGCCGCTGGAATACAAAATGGCCTGCCGAAACATCCGGCAGGCCAAGGTCTTAGCGGTTCAACGAATGTCGCCGCCGACCCATTCTTCAGCAATCGTGAGGTAGGTGCCGTCTTCCATCATGGAATCAAGCGCGGCTTTCATTGCAGCGGCAAGTTCGGGGTTGCCTTCGCGGATCGCGATACCAGCACCGACAGGCTCTGCCGACGGGTCATTGATCACGGCAAGGTCATACTGGCCCGCTTTCATCGCCAGCATAACGGGGATGGAATCGTTCACGATGGCATCCACGCGGCCATTGGTCAGTTCCAACAGCAACTCCGGCAAGCCCTTGTAGGTGTTGATATTATAGCCCTGATCGCGCGCCCATTGTTCGTGCGTTTCGCCCAGAGTTACGCCCACCTTCACATCGGCAAGCTGTTCAACAGTGGTGACATCGGAGCCTTGTTTGGTGAAAATCGCGCGCTTTGTGGTGTAATAGGGGCCGACAAAATCGATCACCTTGTCACGCTCTTCCGTGATCGACATGGAGCCGACGACCGCATCGTATTTGTTGGCCAGCAGACCGCCGATGATGCCATCCCATGCGGTGGTGATGATCTCTACCTCCAGCCCCATGCGCTTGGCGATTTCCGTGCCGATGGCGGGGTCGAAACCGACAACCTTGTTCTCGGTGTTGACGAAGTTGAATGGCGGATACTGCCCGCTCATTGCGATCCTGAGAACGCCGCGCTCCTTGATTTCTGCCAACTCTTCGGCACTGGCGGCGACAGGTGCGATGGCAAGCCCGACAACAGCGACGCTGCCTGCAAGAAAGGTCCGACGCAGAATATTTTTGAAAGTGATCATTTAGGGTCTCCCGTTGGTGATTAGTAATGCGTTGGCTGACTGCAAGCCGGGCCTTCCGGTCTGCGCGCCAATTCTGCGCAGACGTTGCACCGCGCCGCATCATAGTGCAAATAGATAATGAAAATGTTCACGATAGATAGAATCTATGTTAAAAACTTACGAACAACGCTTCCCCTGGCAACTTGACTGGAACCTGCTGCGCACCTTCATGGTGGTGGTGGACGAAGGCGGGATCACCCCGGCCGCGAATTTCCTTGGGCTCAAGCAACCCACAATCAGTGCCGCGCTGAAACGGCTCGAAGACAGTCTGGGCCGCAAGTTGGTCAACCGCACGCCAAACCATTTCAGTGTGACACCACTGGGTCAGGTGCTTTATGCCGAGGCACGGTCGATGTTTGGCATGGTGGCGCAATTGCCTGATCTGATGAGCGGACTGGATGACGAAGTCACCGGTCACATCAGCATTGCAGTGGCCAGCCATGTCGTGTCGACACATTTCGATACGGTGCTGGAGCAGTTCAATGAACGCTATCCGCAGGTGACATATTCCATCTCCACGCTGGAAAGCGCCCAAGTGGTGGGGCATGTGCAGCAGAACGGCATGACGCTGGGTATCTGTCTGTTACAGGAAATCCCCACGCGGCTGGACACGGTTGTGCTTTACCGCGAATTCTTTGGATTTTATTGCGGCCCCCGGCACCGGCTTTTTGGGCAGGACAATATCC
>JAGXHC010000039.1 GCA_024636405.1 Sulfitobacter sp.
ACCCGACCTTGGTCAGGCTCACCGCATCCCGCGGGCTCCAGGCAACGCGGCCGGAGCTCTGATACGCCACAACCGGTCCCGCCGCCGACGCTTTGCGTTCAGGCAGCTCTGCCACCGCCCCACGTCGTAGAAAATCAAAAACCATGTCGTCGCTCCTCATCTGCTCCGCCAACCCGGCACTCGAACACTTTGCCTAAAACTTCTTAAGGTCTCCCGACCACGCCGCGCGGTGCCCCCTCAGCCCGCGCAACACCCATTCCAAATGGAAAAAAATCCCCCTGGAGGGCCGATTGGTAACGCGCGCTCCGCTCACAGATACCGCACCCCCGGCGACCGCCAATGGGCGGCAGGCTCGATCATCAACTCATGCAATGCCCAGACCAGCGCATCGACACGGTCAGGCGATCCCCCGCCTTCAAATCCGCGCGCCGTCATCCGGCACATCTGATCCTCCAGCGCGTCCAACCCAGCAACATGTTGCACGCGCCCCTGCTCGTAAAGTGCGGCAACCGGTTCGGCCCGCGCCACCTTGCCCCGGCTGGCATGCACAGATTTCAGCGGCACCAGCGGATCAATGCCGCGAATGACCTCGCCCACCATCTGTCCGCCCTGGTTGACCTCTGCCACCAACTTGTCAGCCCCAAACCGCTCCATCGCGGTGATTGCTGCCCGCGCCCAGCCGGTCGGCGTTGCCCCTTGCACCGTGCAATCGGCCAGCACCACCGCGCGCCAGTCCTGCGGCGGACCTTGGGTCTGCGCGCCGACCACCACGATGCCGCATTCATCCGAATCGGCCCCGCTGGTCGTCGCCGGATCAAGCCCCACCACAATTCGGTCGAACGTCGGCAAATCGCTGACCCGCGCTCCTTCAAGCAGGGCACTGGTCCACAGCGCCCCTTCGGCATCCGCCAGCAACACACCGTCCAATTCCTGCCGTCCCAGCCGCGTGCCACGGTATCTCGTGCGTACCTCCTCAAGAAAGGAGGCCGCCAAATGCGCCGCGTTTGCCTCTGTCGGTGCATGGGTCACGACCGTTGAAGGCGCCTTCAGCAATTCCTTGAGCACCCCCACATTGCGCGGCGTTGTCGTCACGCAAACCTGCGGACGTTCCCCCAGCCGCAACGCAAACTGCAACTGGTCCCAGGCATCCTGCCCGCGCTTCCACTTGGCCAACTCATCCACCCAGGCTGCATCAAACTGCGGCCCACGCAACCCTTCGGGATCATGTGCGGTATGCACCGTCGCAATCGCTCCGTTGGGCCAGACCAATCGCTTGCGCGTCGCCTCCCAGTCCGGCCTGCGATCCTCCGGGCTACACGCCAGAATACCGCTGTCGCCAAAAATCATCACCTCGCGCACCTGCTCGATGGTTTCTCCCACCAACGCCACGCGACGGCAGCGCCCCGGATCAAGCGGCATGCTGCCTTCTACCATCGACCGCACCCATTCCGCGCCCGCGCGCGTCTTGCCCGCGCCCCGCCCCCCCATGATCACCCAAGAGCGCCAATCGCCTTCGGGCGGCAACTGGTGTGGCATCGCCCAAAACTCGAACAAAAAAGGGAGAGCACGAAGCTCTCCCTCATCCAACTCATTCAGGAACCTGGTCTGCACCGCAGCATCGGCGGAGCCGATCCAGCTTGCACCCGATCTCAGCCCTTGCGCAGTCGAGATCGAGGGCAAATCCCCCGCGTGCAATTCCGGCTTGTTTGTTTCCACGCTCATGCAGCAAAGTCTCCACTTTCTGGCAGCGCCCAATTGCGTCAGAAAGACTCTGCGCACATTTGACCACTGCGGTTGAATTGATTTCCCCCCCGAATTCGGCCTGTTCCTTGAGGCTCTCCATTTCGCGACGCAGGTCGCTGATAGACTGCTTGACCGATGCAAAAAGCTCATCGGTTTCGGCAATCTGTTGCTCCGGGGTAATCATAATCATCGTTGCTCATACCTCTCGTTGGTGTTCCCCCAACCGAGCAGACACAAAAAAACGACCACCGGGATCTAACCCGGGGCCGTTTGCCCACGTCTTCTAGCATGTCACAAGGTGTAGTTCAGACCGTTCGCAAAGTCAAGCGAAATAGAGTTAACGAAACCTTACAAGCCCTTACGATAGTTAACTAAATCCTAACATGATCGTATTCTGGCGACGTTTGCGGGGCGCACATAAGCCCCCGCAAACTTTTCGTTCAATTGCCCCCGGTCGACGCATTGCCCGCAGCCTCGGCGCCCTTTTCGGCTTCAATCTGCCGCCAGCGTGCGACGTTCTTGTTGTGCTCTTCCAAGGTCTTGGCAAAGGCATGACCGCCGGTGCCATCGGCAACGAAGAACACAAAATCTGTCTCCGCCGGCTGTGCCGCGGCCATCAGGCTTGCCCGGCCGGGGTTGGCAATCGGCGTCGGCGGGAGGCCCTCCACGACGTAGGTGTTCCAGGGCGTCTCCTTGCGCAACTCGGACTGTCGCAGCCCGCGTCCCAGCACGCCCTGCCCTTTGGTAATTCCGTAGATCACTGTGGGGTCGGTTTGCAGCCTCATTCCCTGATTCAGACGGTTGACGAACACGCTGGCAACCTGCCCCCGCTCTTCCGCCACACCGGTTTCCTTTTCAACAATGGAGGCCAACACCAGCAACTCTTCCGGCGATCCCACCGGCAGCCCCGGATCACGTGCTTCCCATGCCGCTGCCAGCAGTACCTCCTGCGCAGATGCCATGCGCGCCAGAACGCCGGCACGGTCATCGCCGGGCCGCACCTCGTAGCTGTCTGGCGCCAGCACGCCTTCGGCCGGCACCTCGTCCACTGTGCCGTCCAACAATTCAGTACCCTTCAGCGCTTCGACCACCTGCCAGCTTGTCACGCCCTCGGCCATGGCAACGCGGAACCGGGTGTCTGCCTTTTCCTTGATGGATACATAAACCGGGGGCACGTCATCCTCACCCGGTGTGAACTCTGCGCGTTCCACAAACTTGCTTGTTGCGGGATCCAGTTCGCGGACCAAAACACTTACACGGTTTACCCCGATGCGGTATACCACCTCGGTGCCACAGGTACTGGCGCCGCCGCGCGTTACGACATCCACAATCTCGCTCATGGTGGCATTCGGTGGCACCAGAAAACTGCCGGCTTTCAGATCGCCGGTCTTCTCGGTGTAGTCCGCACCAACCCGAAAGATCGCACCGGATGTCACAGCACCCTGTTCTTCCAGGTCCTTGCTGACACTGCGCATATTGGCACCGCGGTTGACCTGTACGCAGATCGCCTGCTCCAGCGGGCCTTCGGCCACATATTGGGATTTCCCCCAAAGGATGACACCGCCCAGCAGGAACAGCGCCACCATCAAAAACGTCACTGCATTGGACGCGATGTTACGCCACATCAGGAAACTTTCCCAAACAGAACGCTTGCGTTGGTGCCGCCAAATCCAAACGAGTTCGAGAGCGCCACGTCGATCTTGCGCGCAACCTTCTTGTTGGGCGCAAGATCAATCTTGGTCTCGACCGCCGGATTGTCCAGATTGATCGTCGGCGGCGCCACCTGATCGCGTATCGCGAGGATCGAAAAGATAGCCTCAATCGCACCCGCCGCACCCAGAAGGTGCCCGGTGGCCGATTTTGTCGAAGACATCGTCACCTTGTTCGCGGCGTCGCCCATCATCCGCTCGACAGCGCCCAGTTCGATGGTATCTGCCATAGTCGAAGTACCATGGGCGTTGATATAATCCAGATCCTTGGGTTCCAAACCCGCCCATTTCAAGGCCGACCGCATGGACCGCTCGCCGCCCTCGCCGGTCTCTGACGGTGCGGTGATGTGATAGGCATCGCCAGACAATCCATACCCCAGAACTTCGGCATATATCTTGGCGCCGCGCGCTTTGGCATGCTCATATTCCTCAAGCACAACAATGCCGGCACCTTCGCCCATAACAAAACCGTCACGGTCGACATCATAAGGGCGGCTGGCCTTTGTGGGGTCGTCACCCCGCTTTGTCGACAGCGCCTTGCAGGCATTGAACCCGGCAATCCCGATCTCACAAATCGCAGCCTCTGCGCCGCCGGCAACCATCACATCGGCATCGCCGTGCATAATCAACCGCGAGGCATCTCCGATGGCGTGCGCACCGGTCGAGCACGCGGTCACAACCGAATGGTTCGGTCCGCGAAAACCATAGCGGCTCGACACCTGACCGGAGATCAGGTTGATCAGCGCTCCTGGCACAAAAAACGGGCTGACGCGGCGCGGACCTTTTTCCTTCATCATAATGGCCGTGTTCGCAATGGAATTGAGCCCCCCGATGCCCGATCCGATCAGCACACCTGTGCGTTCTTGATCTTCGCGCTCGGTGGGCATCCAGCCACTGTCCTCGACCGCCTGCTGCGCCGCGGCCATTCCGAACAGGATAAAAGTGTCGACCTTGCGCTGGTCCTTGGGCTCCATATAGGTATCAGCATTGAAGGTTCCGTCGCTGCCATCGCCAAGCGGCACCTCGCAGGCATATTGCGTGACCAGAGCGCTGGCATCGAAACCGGTGATCGGACCTGCGCCCGATTGGCCGTCTAATATGCGCGCCCAACTTGCCTCGACCCCGTCGGCCAGCGGCGTCACCATCCCCAATCCCGTCACGACCACTCTGCGCATATCCAAGCCCCTTGGTATTCTTTCGTGTTTCATAGAGCTATACCTTGGCGGGGTGCTGCAATTCAAGGGCACTTGGACCGGCCCCTTTTTTGCGTCGGCGAAAGCTGTCCGAGACGATTTGACTGCCAGTATTTTTTGGCACATACGGTCAGCGCCGATCGGATAGGGCAGCGTTTTGACCTCGGATCGCTGACGCGATCCGACCGGCCGGGGCGCTGCCCCAGACCCCGGGATATTTTCGGCCAGAAGAAATAGGCGGGCAGGTCTGCGAACCCATGGAACGGTCGTGCACTGGTTCGGGCAAGGTTGCCCCGACCTTACGGGCTGACCCTAGACCGGCGGGCCTTTTCGCGTCATCAGTTGTGCGGCCGCGCCTTCAACGTCAACCGTGCGCAGGGCGGTGTATCCCAGCGCGTCTGCTATGCGCAGCGATCCCTGGTTTTCAGGCGTGATCATGCACACCGTGCGCCCCGCGACGATACGGTCAAACCAGTCGTGCGCTGCTCGCGCCGCTTCCAGCCCCAGTCCCATGCCATGTACCTGCGGTTCCAGCACCCAGCCTGCTTCCGGGAAGGGGTCAAAATCCTCTCCCAGCCCCCGCGCGCCGAAGAAAAACCCGGTCTGACCAGCCATATCCCGCGCGCCATGGATCTGGACCGCCCACTGCCCGAAACCGACCACCTGCCAATGTCCCGCATTGCGCAGGAACGCATCCCAGGACCGCGCCTTTGGCCAGGGCTTGCCGCTGATGTGAGTTACCACTTCCGGTGTTGCCCAAATTTGTGCAAATCGCTCAAAATCTTCGGCCCGCATGCCCCGCAGGGTCAGACGGGCGGTGTTGATGGTCGGGATATTTCGCGCCATGGGAGGTGAATTGCTTTCACTCTGGAATCTCTGCCTGGCGCCACCATGAAGTGTCAGCCGCCAAAGGAGCAACCCCCGGTAGCACCCCTCAAACGCAAAGCGGCGTCATTCCGCTAAGAATGACGCCGCTTCAGAATTTTTCCGCTGTTCGCCCGCAGGCAAACCGCTTTTTTGGTTCAGGAAGCTTCCTTGATGAACTTCACCGCATCACCGAACGTCTGGATGTTCTCCGCCGCGTCGTCAGGGATTTCGATGCCGAATTCTTCTTCAAACGCCATCACCAACTCGACAGTGTCAAGGCTGTCAGCACCAAGATCGTCGATGAACGACGCATTCTCGGTAACTTTGTCCTCTTCCACACCCAAGTGCTCTACAACGATCTTTTTCACGCGGTCTGCGACGTCGCTCATAATAAGTCCTCATGTCTTCGGGCCATTTGGCCCCTTTTGGTTTCCGCCCACCCCGAGGGGAGATTGGAGGATGCCCCAAAAGGGGCGGCTATTGTCCTTGTTCGCACAAGGGTCAGGGGGCAATCAAGCACCTTTACAGGTATATCTTCGCCTCCTTTATCATATGCCGCAAGCTTGGCAAACGCTATTGCATCGACCGTTACAACATGGCCATACCGCCATTCACATGCAAGGTCGCCCCGGTGACATAGGCCGCCTCGGTGCTCGACAGATATACGACAGCGGCTGCAATTTCGCTTGGCTCCCCCATCCGACCGGCGGGAATTTGCCCCATGATTCCAGACTTCTGATCATCGGTCAGCTTTTCAGTCATCGCCGTCGCGATAAAGCCAGGCGCAATGGCGTTGACAGTGATGCCACGGCTGGCCACTTCATAGGCAAGCGATTTGGACATCCCCACCATGCCAGCCTTACTTGCTGCATAATTGGCCTGGCCGGGATTTCCAGTGGCACCGACGATGGACGATATGTTCACGATCCGACCCCAACGCGCCTTCATCATGCCCCGCATCACGCCTTTGCACAGCTTGAAGGTTGCTGTGAGGTTCACGTTGATGACACTGTTCCATTCATCGTCCGACATCCGCATAAAAAGGTTGTCGCGGGTGATTCCCGCGTTGTTGACCAGAATATCGACTGATCCCATCGCCTCAGTTGCCTGCTTTGGCAACGCCTCCACCGCCTCCATGTCGCTCAGATTGCACGGCAGAACATGCGCACGCGCACCAAGTTCCGCAGCCAGCGCCTCAAGCGGTTCAACGCGCGTGCCCGACAGAGCCACAGTGGCGCCCTGCGCATACAGAGCACGGGCAATATCAGCACCGATGCCACCGGATGCGCCTGTTATCAGCGCGTTTTTTCCTGTCAGATCAAACATGTGTCTTCCTTTGGTCAGTTACGTCAGAGCGGCCGCATTCATGTGCCTCGGCCCGGAAACACGGCCGCCGTTCAGCCAACTATCCCGCCCACAACGGCGGCCTGCAAGCGAAAGCTGCGCAGCGCACCGCCGCCCCTACCGCGCGACAGCCCCCATCATGGCGCCATGATCGGTCGTGTCAGCAGACCAAACCGGGCAATCTCGCGGTCTGTCATCACATGAATCAGTTCCGAAGGTGCCGCCTGCAGCGTGAACCAGTAAAAGGCGTCATCGCCCAGCATATCCTCGACATATTGCCGGTTAAGCGCGTGCTCACGGGAATCGCGGGGATATTCGGCACCGTCCCGACGGCTGTTGCGCCACGAATGCACACCAATAACCGCCCCCCGGATCATCGACCGCTCGACCCCGGCCAAAAACAACTGCACCGCGCCCGAGAAAATCTCGCTGTCAGCGTAAAGGCGGGTCTCAAGCCCCAGCTGTCGGACACGGTAGCCCATGCGGATCATTGCCGCATCGTCCACCGATCCCTCGACATCGGTCTCCACCAAGGTTCTGATCTGAGGATTGGCGCGGATGATCTGCTCAAATTCACGCGGCGTCGCGCTGGTAATTACGCCCGACATCAGCAGGACTGTACCCGCGACCCTGAAATTGGTGGTCTCGACAAAGTTCGCACGGTATCCGCACCCCACCAGCCCAAGCAGGAAAACCGCAACGACGACCCGGCGCAGCACGCTCAGCTTTCCTTAAGCGCGGCCACGTCTGCCGATGTGCCGATGGTGCGGCTGATTGCGGTCTTATCGATCCGCCGGATCATGCCAGTCAGCGCCTTGCCTGCGCCGATTTCCCAAAATTCGGTCACGCCATTCTGCACCATCCATTCCACGGACGTCCGCCAGCGGACGCGGCCCGTGACCTGATCAACCAGAAGCGAGCGGATCAGATCTGCCGATTCCACTCCGGCGGCCAACACATTGGCCACCAGTGGCACCACGGGGTCATTGAATTCGACATCCTCCAATGCGCGCGCCATCTCCTGCGCGGCGGGCGCCATCAGGTTGCAATGGAATGGCGCTGAGACCGGCAACATCAACGCGCGTTTTGCGCCTGCCGCCTTGGCCAGTTCCACCGCACGCTCAACCGCGCCAAGATTGCCGGACACAACATTCTGCGCCGGATCGTTTTCATTCGCCACGTCGCAGACTTCGCCCATCGACGCATCACGCGCGATCTGCTCCGCTTGTTCAATGCTCAACCCCAGCAGGGCCGCCATCGCGCCGACACCCACAGGCACCGCCGCCTGCATCGCCTTGCCACGTATCCGCAGCAGCCGCGCCGTATCCGCGATGGAAATTGCCCCGGACGCACAAAGCGCAGAATATTCGCCCAACGAATGCCCGGCCACAAATGATGCGCGCTCAATGCCAATACCTTCGGCCTTCATCGCGGCGATCGCGGCCATAGATGTCGCCATCAACGCCGGCTGCGCATTCTGCGTCAGGGTCAGCGTTTCAATGTCGCCGTTCCAGATCACATCGGAAAGCTTTTCGCCAAGTGCGGCGTCAACCTCATCGAATACCGCCTTTGCCGCCGGATAAGTCTCCGCCAGATCGCGACCCATGCCGATGGTCTGCGCGCCCTGCCCGGGAAATACGAATGCTATGCTCATGGCTGACCTCACCTTTGTTGTACTTTATCCACGATGTAGCCCGCGCCTGCATGCCAAACAAGTCCGCACCAGGTCTGTGTGCGTATCCGCAATTGCCGCCCCGTCGCACTATGTTAGGTATCGCCGGATAATTTTGCGGAGCGCGCCAATGACGATGTCAAATACCACCACCCGTTACGGCGCGGTCACGAAAAGCTTTCACTGGCTGACCGCCTTGCTGATCCTGACGCTGATCGGGCTGGGCATTTTCGCCAGCGATCTGCCCCATGACACGGCGCAACAGGTGGCGCGCAAGGCGTGGCTTTTCTCATTGCACAAGACGTTGGGCGTAACGGTTTTCCTTGTTGCGCTGCTGCGTATGCTCTGGGCCGTGACGCAAGCCAAGCCACGCCTGCTGAATGCAGAGCATAAACTGGAAAGCTGGCTGGCGGAAACCGTGCACTGGGTGCTGTACGCGGCGCTGGTGATCGTGCCGCTTGCGGGCTGGATCGGACATGCCGCCGCGTCTGGATTTGCGCCGATCTGGTGGCCGTTCGGCCAGGGTCTGCCGCTGGTGCCAAAAGACACGGGCGTAGAACACGCCTTTGTCACGCTGCACCAGATCGCCGGCAAGGTTTTGATTGGCGCCGTTGTGCTGCATGTGGCAGGCGCGTTGAAGCATCATTTCATTGACCGGGACGCCACGTTGCTGCGGATGCTGCCAGGGACGCCTGTGATCGGCCCTGTGCCCAATCTGCGCCAAGGCCATGCATCGATTGTCGCAGCAGTTGCAATCTGGGTCGGTGCGATTGCCCTCGGGTTGGGTCTGGGCCTTGGTGAAACGCAGAGTACCCAAGCGGCAACGCCCCCCGCGCTGGAGCAGGTAACCTCCGATTGGGAGGTACAGTCCGGTGATATCTCTCTCACGGTAGTCCAATTCGGCTCGGAGGTTACAGGCAATTTTGCCGACTGGACCGCCGCAATTCAATTCGACGATGACATCCCCACGGGCAAGGCCGGATCCGTTACCGCGACCGTTTCCATTCCTTCGCTGACGCTGGGTTCCGTCACTGATCAGGCGAAAGGCCCCGATTTTCTGGATGCCACGACCCATCCCACCGCAGTGTTCAAAGCGGACATTCTGCATGACGTCGAGAATTATCTGGCGCGTGGGACGTTGACGATCAAAGGAAATACGGTGCCGGTCACGCTGCCCTTTGCGCTGTCAATCAAGGACGGTATCGCCGAGATGCGCGGCCTTGTGGCGCTGGATCGGCGCGATTTTGGCGTGGGCGATAATATGGCGGACGAGCAAAACCTTGGATTTGAGGTGATGATCAAGCTCACTTTGCGCGCAACCCGCGCCGAATGACATTTGACCACGCAAAAAGCCGCCAGAGCAACACTCCGGCGGCTTTTGTCTGACGCGCGCGGAAAGCCTATTCAGCCTTCATCGCTTCGATGGAAATCGCGATCTGTACTTCGTCGCTGACGTAGGGCGCGAATTTGCCCAGGTTATAATCTGACCGCACGACAGTGGTGGTCGCATCAAATCCCGCCCAGGGCTTGTTCTCCATCGGATGCTGGCCCAACTGGTTCAGCTTTGCATCCAGCACCACGGATTTGGTGACGCCGTTCATCGACAGATCGCCGGTGATCATCGCAGTGTCATCGCCCGTCACCTCAATCGACGTGGAGGCAAAGGTGATCATGTCGCCGTCCTTGGCGCCAAAGAAATCGCCGGACATAAAGTGATCCGTGCGCGCCTGCCAGCCGGTGAACATGCTCATCACAGGCATGGAAACGGTCACAGAGGACTTTGCCGGGTCAGCCTCATCAAAGCTGATCTCACCCTCAAAGCCACCAAAAACACCGCTTGTTGTTGAAAAGCCAAGGTGGTTGTAGCTGAAGACAACCTGCGAATGGCTGGGGTCAAGCGTGTAAGTGTCAGCAGCGAACGCGCCAGTGGCGCCAAGGGCAAAAACAGATGCAAGAAGTATGGATTTCATTGTGGTTAGCTCCGGTTAGGTCAATCAATGTCTTCACTGATATGTCTGCGGAGTGAGAATGAACAAGTGCACGCGCTTACACAGGGTCTGCGCGATGGCGAACATGAGTTTGAAATGGCGATACGTGGGCGCCGCGCAATAAACGCGGACGCCACTATCCTCCACCTGCTGCGCGCATATACTTCAGGCTTTGGTCTGGTCGTCGCGCAGTGTCACGCGATCTTGCCCGCGTCGCGCAGTCCCGCAAGCAGGCTGTTCATGGTGGCGCGGTCTGGCAAGCTGACTTCGGCCAGGAAATCACCCGCCTGGTCCCAAAGGCGCAGATGCGCGCCCTTCTGTTCTGCCCGCGAAAGATCTTTGAATGCACTGCGTTGCAACACCACCGCAGTACCGCCATGACCGCGACGCACCAGACGGATTTCACGGCGGATCGTGTCGATCTCCATTTCCGGCATTTGCGGTGTTCTGCCTGCCAACATCAATGCAGCACCTGCAAGACCGGCCGCCGCCGACAGCACCAACTTGAACAGCAGGATATCCGCGTCCCATGCAGCGCCGGGCGATATCCACAGACCAATCGCCGCAATTGCCAGCGCCGTACCCGCCAACCGCTGCGTGGCGCGTACCATCATCCGGCCGCCGTGGGCGACACGAACCGAAGCCCTTGTTGCGCTATCAACGGCGATGAGTTCTGCGGTGGCTGTCATGATCTTGTCCCTTCGGTGCCAACAGCGTCACATTGCGCTGTTTGTTAAGGTTAAGATTGGTTAATGATCGTGGCGACAAAGCGGCAGACGCGCGTCACGCGCAGGACCATGTTGCGGCCCTTTTCCGGTCGCATCTGCGCAGACATATCCTTGGCGCACCGACCTGCGCCCTATGGTCGATCCGCCATCGCCGATGGGCTGCAACGTCCTGTGTGTCCACAAGGCCTTGCCCCGATGGCCAAAGCGTGTATATCGACCATTCCTTTGCAAATCGTTTGAACCGCGCAGACTCTCGTGGTGGGGCCGCAAAGGACACTGCCCCGCCTATGAAATGCGCCTTGATATAAACAGGAGAGCACATGCCGTTATATGAGCATGTCATGATTGCGCGTCAGGATTTGTCCAACACGCAAGCTGAAGGCCTTATCGAACATTTTGGCACCGTCCTCGCGGACAACGACGGCAAACTCGTCGACAGCGAGTACTGGGGCGTCAAGACGATGGCCTATAAGATCAACAAGAACCGCAAGGGCCACTATGCCTTTCTGCGCTCGGACGCACCTGCGACCGCCGTTCAGGAAATGGAACGCCTGATGCGCCTGCATGATGACGTGATGCGCGTGCTGACCATCAAGGTCGACGCACACGCCGAACTGCCTTCCGTGCAGATGCAGAAACGCGATGAGCGCCCGGACCGTGGCGAACGCCGCGAACGCCGTTGATCATCAGCTTGAAGAAAAGGACATAACCCATGGGAACGAAACCGTTTTTCCGCCGCCGCAAGGTCTGCCCCTTCTCGGGCGACAATGCACCGGCCATCGATTACAAAGACACACGTCTGCTGCAACGCTACATTTCAGAGCGTGGCAAGATCGTGCCGTCCCGCATCACCGCAGTCTCTGCGAAAAAGCAGCGTGAATTGGCCCGTGCCATCAAACGCGCCCGCTTTCTCGCCTTGCTGCCTTACGCCGTAAGATAAGGAGCAAAACACATGCAAGTTATCCTTTTGGAACGTGTGGCCAAACTGGGCCAGATGGGCGAAGTCGTGGACGTGAAGTCTGGATTTGCCCGCAACTACCTGCTGCCGCAAGGCAAGGCGCTGTCAGCCTCCAAGGCCAACATCGAAGCTTTTGAGGGCCGCAAGGCCCAGCTTGAGGCCGATAACCTCGAGACCAAAAAAGAAGCCGACAAGATGGCTCAGAAGCTGAATGGCCAGCAGTTTGTCGTGATTCGCTCCGCCTCCGATGCGGGCGCGCTTTATGGCTCCGTCACCACCCGTGACGCCGCCGAAGCCGCGACGGCCGAAGGCTTTACCGTGGACCGCAAGCAGGTCGTACTGGGCCAGCCGATCAAAGAGCTGGGTTTGCACGACGTCCTTATCGTTCTGCACCCCGAAGTCGAAGCGACGATCCAACTGAACGTTGCCCGCTCCCCCGAAGAGGCCGAATTGCAGGCTTCCGGCAAGTCCATTCAGGAAATGGCAGCCGAAGAGGAAGCCGCAGCAGATTTCGAGATCTCGGAGCTTTTCGATGATATCGGCGCTGCCGCTGGGGACGATGACGACCTGCCGGATGCTGGTCGGAACCAGTCGGAAGGTGCAGACCAAGAGGACGATTCGGCCAACAGCTGATCCTCCTCCAAACAAATTCGACACAAAACGCCGCGCAGCACCCCTGCGCGGCGTCTTGTTTTGGGCAGAACCTCGCGCAGTGACGCGCGGGTTCCTGCGCACTTGCCTGCCCGGCGGTTGCGGGCTTAGCCGCGTTGGGTAAGGGTCGCGCACCATCAACAACCCTTGGTCCAACATGCCCCAAACATCCCGCCGCTCGTTCCTGGCCATTGCCGTCGCCTTCGCTCTGACGGCCTGCAATGCCGCCCCTGCCCTTACCCCTGCGGCCGCCCCTGTCGGCCCGCCGCTTTATCCAAACGAGACGCCGGAACTGCGGCAGCTTATCAACAAGTGGGCCGACCATTACGAAGTGCCCCGCCCGCTTGTGCATCGCCTTGCAATCCGCGAAAGCACCCACCGCCCTGATGCGCGCAACGGTCCTTATTTTGGCCTCATGCAAATCTTGCCTGCCACGGCACGCGGGATGGGCTTCAAAGGTCAGGCGCAGGACCTGCTGAACCCGGATGTGAACCTGAAATATGCGGTAAAGTATCTGCGCGGAGCCTGGCTTTTGTCGGACGGTGATCAGGGTACAGCGGTCAAGTGGTATTCGCGCGGCTATTACTACGAAGCCAAAAAGCGCGGCATGCTGGTCAAGACCGGACTGCGCAGTGGCTGAGACTGTCTGCGGAAGGGCAAAAGGATTGTGCATTCAGCGCTATCCAAGTTAGCATTGAAGACGCACCGAAGTGCGACATATGCGGCCGCTCGTCCTCCGTCGGAGCCATGCAGTCAGGCGGGAGAGACGTAGACGTGACTTTGGATCATCTGGACCCTTATACCAACCGGCTGGATCTGGATGCGGCAACGTCACAGATCGGCGTGTGGGAAATTGATGTCGCCACCGGCCAGGCCCGCCGCAATCTGCGCCACGATCAGGTGTTTGGCTATATCAATACGCTCGATAGCTGGAACCAGAAGCTTTTCCTGTCCCATGTGGTTGAGCGTGACCGAAACCGCGTCTCCGAGATCATGAAAAACGCCGAAGCGACGGGAAGCCATTTCTCATTTGAGACGGAAATCACCAGCGCCCAAGGGGACCAACGGTGGATTTCGGCAATGGGCCAGCCGAAATTGGACGCGCAGGGCAAACTTACCCATCTTCTTGGCCATGTTATCGACATCACGGCAACGCGACGCCGCGAAGAAGAAATCAGGAAACTTACCGAAGAACTTGGGCACCGCGCTGCCAACACGGTTGCAGCAATTCAGGCCATGGTGCGCAC
>JAGXHC010000040.1 GCA_024636405.1 Sulfitobacter sp.
GGGCCGAGGCCGGTCCAACGCTGAACGGCACCAGCACCGTCACGATCAGAAAAAATGCAAGGCCAAGGCCAAACCCGCCGCCCGCGCGAAACGCCAAGGTCAAATCGCGCCGCAGCAGGGCAATCACAAAAATGCCTCGTCGCTGGCGCCGCTCCGGGCCGCAAGATCCGCGCGAAAGGCGGAAACATCCCGCACCTCGGCCTCAAACCCCAATGCGACATGCGTGGCAATCAGCGCCGATCCCCCCTGCCCCAGATGCCCGCGCACGGCAGACGCAAAAAGGCCGACGGAATCAGCGTCCAGCGACACCGTGGGTTCATCCAGCATCCAGATCGGCCGCCCGGTTACCAGCAAACGCGCCAGCCCAAGGCGGCGTTTCTGCCCCGCCGACAATGTGCCTGCCAGACGGTCGCGCAGCGCGGCCAGCGCATAGGCCCCAAGGGCCGCGTCAATGCCGCCGCGATGACCAAAAACGTGCCCCCAAAAGCTCAGGTTCTCTGCCACGCTCAGCATGGATTTCAGACCGTCGGCGTGGCTGGCAAAGGCGATGCTGTCCACGCCACCGTCGATCTGTCCGGCAATCGGTTTCTGCACCCCGGCCAATGTGCGCAGCAGCGTCGTCTTGCCCGCGCCATTGGCCCCGCGCAGGATCAGCGCCGCGCCGGGTGCCAACACAAACGACACCCCGCTCAGCACCGGCACGCCACCGCGTGCAACGGCCAGATCAGTCACTTTCAAGGTCATATTGTGGGTGTAGGTCACACCGGGATCATCGCAAGGGCAACGCGACGGCCTTCGCTTAGCAAAATGTTGTAGGTCCGGCAGGCGGCAGGGGATGCCATGCATTCCACGCCAAGCCGCGCCTCTTCCAGCGTGGCGCGCAGATCTTCGGGGATATGTCCAATGTCCGCGCCGGTGCCGATGAACAGCACATCCACCTGCCCCGCCAGTGCCAAAAGTGCGGCCGCATCGTCATAGCCGCCCCACGTTTTCGTGCCGGTCGGTCCCGTGATCACCGCCCCGCGCAGCACCTGCCCGCCAATCCGAAAAAAACCGGGGCCATAACCATCGATAGGCTTGGCATCGGTGAACACGATTTCGTTCATGCGCATAGTGTCATCCTTTCCACAGTGGCAACCCAACGATAGCCGAAGCCGCAATCACGATATAGGCCACGTTGCGAAAAACCCGTTCGGCGCCGGGATCAAACAGCCGCGCCCCGATGATATTGGCAATCACATTTGGAATACCCAGCAACAGCCCCAGAATCACAACCGTCCAGATCACCTGCCCGCTGATCCACAGCACGGCAAACAGCAGCACATCGATTGCCAGCAAATACAGCAGGAAATTCGCGCGGATCACTGCAATAGGTCGCGTGCTGGCCATATAAAGCATAATCACCGGCGGTCCCGCGATCCCCGACACGCCGATCATAAAACCGCCCAACGCGCCTGTCGCCACGGTCACGCCGCGCGTCAATGCACCGTGGTAGCGCCAGCCGGTCATCAGCAGCGCCAGCAACGCCAGCACCACGCAGGACACGATCCACCCGAATGCCACGGGCGAGATAAGCGACAAACACCACAGCCCAAGCGGCATTGCCACCAGCACGCCAATCATCAGCAGGCCCACGTCGCGCGGCGCGCCCTTGCGCCACGCATCAGGCAGATTGGGCAGCGGCCCCAGCAATTCTGCGGCTGTCATGAAAAGGATCGCCTGCACCGGGGACAGCACGCTGCTGGCCACGGGCATGATAATCATTGCAGACCCAAACCCGGCAAAGCCACGCACCAGCCCCGCCACGCAGACCCCAGCACCCAGCCAGATCAGTTCATGCAGATCGACGGTGTTGCCCAAGTCGGCCCGAAGGCCGATCCACAGGCCAAGACCGTCAGGCATCTATGTTGCTGAACTGTGTCCCTGCGGCAGTCGGGTCAGGCTTTGACCAGTCGCGCTTTACACCCAGAAACAACACAATGTTCTTGGCCACAAAGACGGACGAATATGTGCCCACGACAACGCCCCAGGTGATGGCAAAGACAAACCCGCGGATCACGTCACCACCCAGCACCAGCAGCGCGATCAGCGCCAGCAGCGTTGTGCCGGAGGTCATGACCGTGCGGCTCAGGGTTTCGTTGACGCTGATGTTCATCACCACGCGCAGCGGGCGCACCTTGTACTTGCGCAAATTCTCCCGCAGGCGGTCGAAGATCACCACAGTATCGTTGATCGAATAGCCGATGATCGTCAGGATTGCGGCAATGACCGGCAGATCAAAGCGGATCTGAAGGGCGGAAAAGATGCCGACGGTCAGGATCACGTCATGGAAAAGGGCAGCAACCGCGCCGACGGAAAACTGCCATTCGAACCTGAGCCAGATATAGATCAGAATTGCCGCCAGCGAACCAAGCACTGCCATAAGTGCTGTCTGGATCAATTCACCGGAAACCTTGGGACCTACGGATTCGACGGACGTGAATTTTATGTCAGGCGTTACAGACTGCAACGCACCCTCAATTCGGGAAATGGTCTCAGGGCTCGCGGCTTCTTCGCCATCCTGCGCCTGGATGCGGATCATGGCGACGTTCTTGTCCGCACCGAAACCCGGATCAAAGACTTCGGAGATAGACACATCCCCCAATTCCAGCGGGTCAAGCGCCGCGCGGTAGGCCGCAACGTCGATCACCTGCGCGCTTTCGGTGCGCAATGTTGTGCCGCCGCGAAAGTCGATGCCAAAGTTCAGACCTACGACTGCCCAGATCACGATCGACAAAACAACCGCAATGCAGGACGCGCCAAAGGTCAGTGGGGCGTGTTTGAAGAAATCGAAATTCGTATCGTCGGGAACCAGTTTCAGGCGCATGTCAGACCTCTATTGTCTTGGGACGGCGGCGTTCGAACCAGATGACGACCATCAGGCGGGTGACGAAGTATGCAGTGAAAACGGATGTCAAAATTCCCAATCCCAAGGTCACGGCGAAGCCGCGCACCGGACCCGAGCCTGCCACAAACAAGATCACGGCGATGATGAAGGTGGTGATATTGGCGTCCAGAATGGCGCTTAACGCGCGTTCATAGCCCAGCGAAATCGCGCGCGACGGCCCCTTGGCGGTTTTCAATTCTTCGCGAATACGCTCGAAGATCAGCACATTGGCGTCCACCGCCATACCGACGGTCAAAACGATGCCCGCGATACCCGGCAGGGTCAGCGTGGCCCCGATCAGGCTTAGCAAGCCAAAGATAAGCCCGACGTTGATGATCAGGGCGATATTGGCGAACAGCCCGAACAGCCCGTAAGACGCCCACATGAAGAACAGCACGGCGCCAAAGGCGACCATGGTTGCGGTCTTGCCCGCGTCTATACTGTCCTGGCCCAGTTCAGGCCCGATGGTACGTTCCTCAACGAATACCAGCCCCGCAGGCAGCGCGCCTGCACGCAACAAGATGGCAAGGTTGGTGGATTCCTCCAGCGTGAAACGGCCCGTAATAACGCCCGATCCACCGGCAATATGGCTTTGAATGGTGGGGGCGCTGATCACTTCATTGTCCAGCACGATCGCAAAAGGCGCACCAATATTCTGGGCGGTGTAATTGCCGAACTTACGTGCACCGGTGGTGTCGAAACGGAACGAAACCGCAGGGCTGCCATTGGCATCATAGCTTGGTTGCGCATCCACCAGTTCTTCGCCGGTGACGACCGGGGCTGCCTCGATCACATAAAACGCGTCTGGCTGTTCCGCGTCCGGCAACAACAGATTGCCGATACCGGGGTTGGCAGAACCGTTGGACCCGCGGCTGACCACAGGGTTGAAAGTCAACTGCGCCGTAGTTCCTATGATCGCTTTCAACTCAGAGGCCGAACCGATACCCGGCACCTGGATCAGGATGCGGTCGTCGCCCTGACGTTGAATGGTGGGTTCGCGGGTCCCTACCTCGTCAATGCGGCGGCGAATAATCTCCAGCGATTGCTGCATTGTTCGCTCATCGGTGGCCTGCTTTTCGGCTTCTGACAGGGTCACGGTGATCAAACCGTCGTTTCCAGCAACCTCGATGTCGTTGGCCCCTGCCCCGGTCAGTGTGGTAACGGGGCGCGCAAGGCCGCGCACGATGTCAAGCGCCTCGGCCATCTTTGACGGATCGTTCAGCCGAACGCGCAACTCGCCTGCTGGGGCTTCCTGGCGGCGCACCGGCGTCAGGGCGCGCAGGGCGTCGCGCACCTCTGGCCAACTTGCCTCCATGCGGTTGGCATAGACATCCGCAACATTGACCTCTGCCAGCAGATGCGCACCGCCGCGCAGGTCCAGCCCCAGATTGATCAACCCCGAAGGCATCCACTCCGGCCAAAGTGCGGCCTGCGCGTCCAGCTCAGGGGTGCGGCCTGCGACCTCGATTGCGGTTATGGCATCATTGTGCTGTTCTACAGGGTTGTAAAACAGGTTGGGCAAGGCGAGCCAGAGCCCGACAGCACAGGTCAGGGTGATAAGCACCCGTTTCCACATATCAATCTGAAGCATGGTTCCGCCTTCGCTGTCGCGGTCAGAGGGGTAGGATTACTTGGCCGGTTCGGTCTTGGACACGACCGTGGCAATGGTCGATTGCACGACGCGCACCTTGACTCCGTCCGCGATCTCGACTTCGACTTCGCCGTCTTCCTTGACCTTCACGACCTTGCCGATGATGCCGCCCTGGGTGACCACCTGATCGCCGCGACGCAGAGCCTTGACCATCGCCTGATGCTCTTTCACTTTCTTCTGTTGTGGACGGATCAACAGAAAATACATGATCCCGAAGATCAGAATGAGCGGCACGAATTGCTGGATGCCTTGCATGGAATGGTCCTTTTGACTGGGTCGCAAAGCGGCGGACGCCTTGCGCGAATTTGGGCGGAACCTATGCGCGGTGTGCGTGCTTTGCAAGGCGAGAAGGCCCTGTTATCGAAGCCCCGCGACGCTTTGTCAGCACAGATCGCCATCATTGCTTTACCAAGCCTACCCCAGCGTGCCGGTTTGAGGCATAACGCGCCCCAGAGCCGACTCACCTGATCCAAGGACCGACCCCATGCACGACATCCGCGCCATCCGTGAAAATCCCGCCGCATTTGACGCCGCCCTCGCCCGGCGCAAAGATGCTGCGGTGTCGGCGCAGGTGCTGGCGCTGGACGAGGCCCGGCGCGGGCGCATCGGGGCCGCCGAGGCGGCGCAGGCCGAACAGAACAAGGCCAGCAAGGCCGTGGGCGCGGCCAAGGCCAAGGGGGATGACGCGGAGTTTGAGCGACTGCGCGCCCTGGTCAGTGACAAAAAGACCGAAGTTGCGGCGATGCAGGCCGAGGCCAAGGATCTGGACGCGCAACTGACCGATATGCTGGCGCGCATCCCCAACCTGCCTGCCGACGACGTACCGGACGGCGCGGACGAGAACGACAATATTGAGGTCAACCGCTGGGGCGACGCGCCCGCATTCGATTTCGCGGCAAAAGAGCATTACCAGATCGCAGGCGTCGCCGCCTCAATGGATTTCGAAACCGCGGCCAAAATCTCGGGTGCGCGGTTTGTGATGCTCAAGGGCGCTGTGGCACGCATCCACCGCGCCCTGGCGCAATTCATGCTGAATACCCACGTCGATCATAACGGACTGACCGAGGTCAACACCCCGGTGCTGGTCAAGGACGAGGCGATGTACGGCACCGACAAGCTGCCCAAATTCGGTGAAGACAGCTACCGGACCACCAATGGATGGTGGCTGGTGCCGACATCCGAAGTACCGCTGACCTACTCGGTGGCGGGTGATACGCTGGACGCGGACACACTGCCGATCCGTTTGACGGCGCACACGCTTTGCTTCCGCTCCGAAGCGGGCAGCGCCGGACGCGACACATCGGGCATGTTGCGCCAGCACCAGTTCGAAAAGGTGGAGATGGTGTCGATCACCCTGCCAGAGGACAGCGATACCGAGCAAAAGCGGATGCTGCGCTGTGCAGAGGATATACTTGAGCGGCTGGGTATCCCGTTTCGTACTGTGATCCTGTGCACCGGAGATATGGGATTTGGCGCGCGCCGCACCTTTGATATCGAAGCCTGGCTGCCGGGGCAGAACGCCTTTCGCGAGATTTCATCCGTCTCTACCACGGGTGATTTTCAGGCCCGCCGCATGAACGCGCGCTACAAGCCCCAAGGCGGCGGCAAGCCGCAATTCGTGCACACACTGAACGGGTCGGGATTGGCCGTGGGTCGTTGCCTCATCGCGGTGCTGGAAAACGGTCAGCAGGCCGATGGGTCAGTCGCGTTGCCGAAGGTGCTGGCACCCTATCTGGGCGGCAAGACCACGCTGTCGGCACAAGGCGCGTTGGTCTGAGGCGTTGCGCGCTGGGTCGCGCTGTTCCATCTGCCGTCGCAGAACACAGCGATGGACGCTACATTGCAAATCCTGTGTTGGGCGCTAGAATCCTAGTCGCCACTGGGCCAAGAACACCCGTATAAGGCGAAAAGACAATTTGAGAGGCTGCAATGTCCAATCTTTCCCGTCCCTTCGTGGCTGTGCTTGCCTTCTTGCTCAGCATCTCTTTCGCGGCATCACCGTTCTTTGTTGACGGTTTCGGCGGGTTCGACCCGAACCAGTTCCCGGTGCCACAGGACAATCCGCCGGTGCAGCCTGCGGGCTTTGCGTTTTCGATCTGGGGCCTGATCTATGTCTGGCTGATTGTCGGGCTTGGCTGGGGCGCGCTCATGGCGCGGCACGACGGGCAATGGCATGACATGCGGGTGCCGCTGTGTGTGTCGCTGGCGGTTGGCACCTTCTGGCTGGCCGTGGCCATCCAAAGCCCGGTCTGGGCCGCGGTTCTGATCTGGGTAATGTTGCTGTCGGCGCTGGTGGCGCTTTTTCTGGCTCCGGTGCAGGACAGGCTGTGGGCGGCGGCACCTTTGGGGCTTTACGCCGGTTGGCTCAGTGCGGCGTCCTGTGTTTCACTGGGGCTGCTGACGGCGGGCTATGGATACCTTGATGCGCGCACGGCAGCGCTGGTATTTGTCGGCCTCGCGATCGTGCTGGGCGCTTTTGTTCAAGCCGCACTCGGGCGCACGCCGACCTATGGCCTTGCAGTGATTTGGGCGCTGGTGGCGGTGGTCATCCAAAATTGGGGCACGGAAACAACCGTGGCCACCGTGGCGGCGGGCGGCGCCATCGTGATGCTGCTGCCCACCTACCGCGCCTACGGCAAACGCTGATCGCGCGGGGTGCTGCTGCCTGTCTTGGTGCAGGCCAATCGCGCGGATACAGGAACGATACCCATAACGGGATGTTGGACCTTCACACATGAAAGGCGGACCGATGATCGATGAAACCGCACCGGATGCCGGCCGCGAAAGTCCCACGTTGATCATTGCGCTTGGATGGTTTGCCATCCTGGGCTGCGCGATCCTGGGGATATCCATCCTGATCGCGGACCTTGTGGTGCCCGATCATGACTGGATTGCCGATACGATCAGTGATTTGGGCGCGGGCCGCTACGAATTCATCGTGGATATCGGGATCTATGCCTTCGCGGCCTCGCTGGTCTGCATCGCTTTGCTGGCCGCGCATGTCTACGTCGGCGGATGGCCGTGGGCGATGGGCATCATCGGGTTCGCGGCACTTGGACTGATCGTGTTTCTGGTTGGCGCGCGGAACGAATACGGTGACAGCGACAATGAAGGTGTGGTGATCCACATTTATCTTGTCTACGCCTTGGGTCTGTTGTTCGCGGCACTTCCGTGGGCGATGGTTCAGGGCGCACGCCGCATCGGAACGACCCATGACCGCGCGCTGATCGGACTATCGCTTTTGTGGACAGTCTCCGCGCCGGTCTTTTTCTTCCTGCCGGACAGCATCGATGGCATCTTTGAGCGTTATCTCGGCCTCATTGCCTTTCTCATCGTGATCGTGATGGCGCAGCTGTTCATCCACCGCGCCCGCAGCCTGTGATGATCCACCACGCCAGCGATTAAGGCACACCCCACGCAAGGCCGCATCTGCGCCTGCCTCAATCGTCACAGTCTCCTTCGACCAGTCAGTAGCCTAACGGTCGGAGCGCCGACCATCGGTGTGTTTGCGCAGCTTGGATGGGGGTGCCTTCTTGCGGCCCTTGTAGGGGTTCGCATCAGACTGTCCGCGCATCCACAGACGGATCGGTGATCCCGGCATGTCAAAATCCACCCGCAACCCGTTGACCAGATAGCGGTTGTAGCTTTCGGGCACCTTGTCGGGGTGACTGCACATCACCACAAAACCGGGCGGGCGTGTCTTGGCCTGGGTCATATAGCGCAGCTTGATACGCTTGCCCTGCGGCGCGGGAGGCGGATGCGCTTCCATCATGCCAGCCAGCCAGCGGTTAAGCTGTGCGGTGGTGATGCGGCGGTTCCAGACTTCATAGGCGCGCATGATTGCGGTGTGCAGCCGGTCCAGCCCCCTGCCCGTCTTGGCCGACACAGTAACCAGCGGCGCGCCGCGCAACTGTGGCAACAACCGCTCGAAACTTTCGCGCAAATCCTTAAGCTTGCCTTGCCGGTCTTCCTCAATGTCCCACTTGTTGACGGCCAGCACCACGGCGCGGCCTTCGCGCTCTGCCAGATCGGCGATGCGCAGGTCCTGTTGCTCGAACGGGATGGCGGCATCCAGCAGCACGACCACAACTTCGGCAAACTTGACCGCACGCAGACCGTCGTTGACGCTGAGTTTCTCCAGCTTTTCCTGAATTTTGGCCTTCTTGCGCATGCCCGCGGTGTCAAAGATCCGCATCGGCACCGCCACCCCGTCGGGACCGCCCCAATCCGTGCGCAGCGAAATCGCATCGCGGGTAATCCCGGCTTCGGGTCCGGTCAGCAGACGGTCTTCGCCGACGATCTGGTTGATCAGGGTGGATTTGCCTGCGTTGGGCCGCCCGACCACAGCAACCTGCAATGGCTTGGCATTGGTCGGCACCGGAATGGCGGCGTCTTCGCCCAGTTCTGCCTCGTCATCGGTCAGATCAACGTCCGTTTCGGGCGCGTCCACCTCGGCGCGCGCGGCGAACAGGTCGGCCAGCGGCATCAGGTGGGTGTAAAGGTCATTCAACCCTTCGCCATGCTCGGCTGACATACGGATCGGCTCGCCCAGACCCAGCGAATAGGCTTCGATCACGCCGGCATCAGCGGCAGACCCTTCGCCCTTGTTCGCGGCCAGAATCACATGTGCGGATTTGCGGCGCAGAATATCTGCAAAGACCAGATCCGTGGGCGTCACGCCGGTGCGGGCGTCGATCATGAACAGGCAGATATCGGCCATGTCCACAGCGCGTTCGGTCAGCCGTCGCATCCGGCCCTGCAGGCTGTCGTCGTTGATTTCTTCAAGACCGGCGGTGTCGATCACGGTGAATCTCAGGTCAGCCAGCCGCGCCGCACCTTCGCGCAGATCGCGGGTGACACCGGGCTGATCATCGACCAGCGCAAGCCGTTTGCCGACAAGGCGGTTGAATAGCGTGGATTTGCCCACATTGGGGCGGCCCACGATGGCAAGGGTAAAGGACATAAAGAGCTCCTGGCCGGGCTGCGGCCAATACAGTCCCGCGCTCTAGCCTATTTGCCGCCTAACGGAAAGCGTGCAATTGCCCCTTGGTCGAGACAACATAAAGCGTGCCCCCCGATATCACCGGTGCCGTGGTCGCCCCCCCTGGGATAGGCGTGGTGCCGGTCAGCGTGCCACTGACGGGATCGAAAC
>JAGXHC010000007.1 GCA_024636405.1 Sulfitobacter sp.
GTGGCGGCCTCCTTATCCTGTCGCACCCCCAGATAACTGCCATGGCGAATATGGCCGTCTGCGGTAAATTCGGCAAAGTCGATTTCGACGACCAGATTGGGCGTCATCCAGACCGCGTCGCGCGCGATGGCGGCGGGCACACCTTGAAACGGGCTGGTTTTGCGCACACGCATCGCGGTTTCAAGCTGATCAAAATCAGCGTCCGAGAACCCCGTGCCAACGCGCCCACGGTATTGCAATCCATCCGGTCCGACCTGACCCAGCAAAAGCGACGCAAAGGGCCGTCCGCGTTTGGCGGATGGGGAAATGCCGCCCACCACAAATTCCTGACGCCGTGTGCATTTTATCTTGCGCCAGACATTGGTGCGCGCGCCGCGATAAGGTGCGTCTGCACGTTTGCTCACGATGCCTTCCGCACCGGCCTTGCACGCGGCGGCAAACACCTCGGGGCCTTGGCCATGAACAAAGTCGCTGAGGCGCAGGGTGCCACCGTCGGGCGTACCAGCCAGAAGATCGGCAAGCCGCGCGCGCCGGTCGGTCTGTGCGAGCTGCGTCAGCGATTTGCCGTCAAGCGCCAGCAGATCAAAGGCATAGAACACAAGCGGCGCGCCATCCTTTAGCGCGGCCTGCAACGACGAAAACGCCGACCCCGAAATGCGGGCAGCCATCACCTCGCCGTCGATCAGCGCAGAGGTGCAGGGCAACGGATCAAACGCGCCCTCAAGGGCTGCGAATGCGTCGGTCCAGTCGTTGCCGTTGCGGGTGAATAATCGCGTGCCACCCTTGCCCAACGCGGCAAGGCAGCGGTAGCCGTCAAATTTGGTCTCGTGGATCCAATCGTCGCCGACGGGGGCGCTGTCATAAAGTGTGGCAAGCTGAACTTTGCGAAAGGCGGGGCGTTTTCCGGTATGTCCCGATTTCGGCACCGGCTTTGACGTGGCGCCGTTGGCAATTTCCGCCATCGTGCGCCCGGTTCGCACGGATACATCATATGCGTCCGTCAACCCATCTGCGTCCGTGGTAACAAGGTTGTCGCGCTCCTTGATCAGCAACCAGTTTTCGCGCTTTTCGCCTTTGCGGGGTTTCATCCGCACCAAAACCCAGGCGCCCTGCATCCGTTTGCCCTGCAACACCACCTTGAGGTTGCCCGATGCCAGTCCTTCAACCGGGTCCCCCTTTGGCAGCCAGGTGCCTTCGTCCCACAGCATGACAGTCCCGCCGCCATATTCGCCTTTGGGTATCGTGCCTTCAAAGGTGCCATAGTCAAGCGGATGATCTTCGGTTCGCACGGCAAGCCGCTTTTGGCGTGGATCCGTGCTTGGCCCCTTGGTCACCGCCCAACTTAGCAGCACACCGTTCCACTCAAGGCGAAAATCGTAGTGCAGCCGGGTGGCGGCATGTTTTTGTACCAAGAATTGCAGACCTGCGCGCCGCACTGGCCCCGCCGTGCCAGCAGGTTCTGCCGTGCGGGAAAAATCGCGGCGCGCGTTGTAGTCGGCTAATTTATCGGCGGGCGCGGCCATCAGGACGCCTTCTTTCGGCCCTTCTTGGCAGGGGTCTTTGAAGCAGTTTTCGGTTCAGCTTTCTTTTTTGCGGCATTTTTACCAAGGCTTTGTTTCAGCGCCGACATCAGGTCGACCACATTTTCGCCCTCTGGCCGGTCTTCTTCATCGGCGCTGACGCGCGGTGTCTTGCGGTTTTTCTTCTTGGCCTCGATCAGACTGCTCAGCGCCTCTGCGTAGTGGTCGGTAAAGTTTTCCGCATCGAAGGGGGCTGTTTTCTTGTCGATCAACGCCGTCGCAAGATCGAGCAGTTCGCTGTCCGCTTTCGCGTCCTTGATGTCGGAGAACATCGGTTCGCTCTCATGCAATTCATCGGCGTAATATAGCGTTTCAAGCAACAGCCCGTCACCACATGGTTTGATCGCGACCAGATATTCCTTGCCGCGCATGGTCATCTGCCCCAACCCGACCTTTTCGCTGGCACGAAGGGCGTCGCGGATCACGCGGTACGCGTCCTCGGCCAGATCATCGGATGGCACCAGATAATAGGGCTTGTCGAAGTAAAGCGGGGGGATTTCGCAAGCGCCGACAAACTGGACCAGTTCGACCGTTTTCTTGGTCTCAAGCTTGATCGCGTCAATTTCTTCGGGGTCGAGCAAGATGTAATCGCCGTCAATCTCGTAGCCTTTGACGATATCATCCGACTTCACTGGCCCAATGCCGCTGACCGTCTTGTCGTAATGCACGCGCTTGCCACTGGGCTGATGGATTTGGCGAAACGACACCCGCGCCGACGAATTGTGCGCCGCGTAGAGTTCCACAGGAATGGAGACAAGCGACAAGCGAAGTTGCCCCTTCCAGAGTGCGCGTCGGGCCATTTGAAGCTCCATTTCACAGGCGATTACGATGCTCAACGCGACAGGAGCCAAAATTGATCCATCCGCAATCGTCCCAACCGCTTTGGCCTGAACTAGGACTGCCGGGGACAACCGCCGCCCCTAAATCCGGGTAACACCCTCGAACATGAATTTTTCAACCCGATCGCCGTGCAGCACAGATACATCCCCCGTTGTTTCCAGCACGGCGGCCCGCACGGCAGAAAGCTCAAGCACGTTCGCCTCGCGCAGTTTTGCAATCAGATCTTCCTTGGACACGCGGGTGGCGCGCAGCGCGTCATCCAGCATGACACCGTCGCGCATCAAAAGGATCGGGGTGTTCTGAACCAGCGTGTCAAACGCGTCAAACCGCTTGCGCAGACGCGCGACAACATATTGCACGGCAAAAAGGCTGGCCATCGCGGCGATGGTTTGCAGAAGTCCCGGCCAATCCGATGACTGCGATGCACCGGCCAGCAAAGATCCCATCGCAATTGTCATGACAAAATCAAAGTTGGTCATTTTGGAGAACGATCTGAGCCCAACCACACGGACCAGCAGGATGATCCACCCAAGTCCCAGCGCACTCAGCAATGTTCCTTTGGTCACAGCATCCAAAATCGCGCCATCGAAAAACATACTGCATCCCCTTATGCCAAAGCCGCTTCATCACAAGCAGGTGACAATCTAGCGCAATCGTTGGTTTACCCAAACTGCCCTTTCAGGGCATTGTTCCCAAAGCCAGTGTCCGGATCAAACAGTGAAAGTTCCCCTAATGAAGGTTTTTCGGCAAGTTTTCGTTTGCCTGCTGATACTGGCTGGCGGGATATATATCTGGGCGACGCAGATACCGGCAGCGCGGCCCTTGCTGGACCGCGTTGGTCTTCTGGACCTGTTGGGGCTGGAATTGGCCGAGGCTGGCAATGCCGACGCCCGGAATGAGCGCCCCGGAGGGGGTGCGACGCCAGTGATCACCGCGTTGGTGCAGGAACTGGCGCTTTCGGACCGGATCACGGCAATTGGCGATGGTCGTGCAAAACATTCGGTCACGGTTCGGTCAAACGCAGTGGGCGTGATTGTTGAATTGTCCCTGGCCGCCGGCAGCTTTGTGCAGGCCGGGACAGCCATTGCCAAACTTCAGGACGAAGCGGAACAGATCGCGTTGGAACAGGCGCAGATCAGGCTTGAGGATGCGCGCACAGAAGCGACACGTATCACACGTCTGCAAAATACCGGTGCCGTGACCGAAGTGCGCCTGCGCGAAACCGAAGTGGCGCTGCGTGGTGCGGAACTGGCCGTGCGGCAGGCAGAATTTGATCTGTCATTGCGCCGGGTGGCGGCACCGATATCCGGCTGGGTGGGCATCATAGACGTCGAAGAAGGCGACCGCGTCAACGCGCAGGATGTGCTGGCCACCATCACGGACCGTTCCGACATATTGATTGATTTTCGCATGCCCGAACGCGCCGTCGCCAAGATACGGACAGGCCAGCAAATCACGGTCACACCGCTTGGCCTGCGCGATGTGACGATAACCGGTGAAATTGTGGCGATTGATTCAGTGGTGGACAGGGCAAGCAGGACATTGCTGGTGCAGGGCCGCGTCAGGAACGACGATGACCTTTTGCGCGCCGGCATGGCATTTTCCGTCAGCATCTCATTTCCCGGCGAAACACTTTTGTCCATCCCGCCGCTGGCCCTGCAATGGTCCAGCGATGGCGCCTTTGTCTGGGTGGTCCGCGAGGGCAAGGCGGCACGGGTCGCTGTGTCAATCGCGCAGCGCAACAGCGACGCGGTTTTGATCACATCAGATGATCTGAGCGCTGGAGAAGCGATTGTTACCGAAGGTGTGCAAACCCTGAGACCGGGTGCCGAGGTTAATCCGCTGCCCCGGCAAAGCGCCACAGACAAGGCGCTGACGGATATCCGAAAGGACACGTTGTGAGCGGGTCCAGTCAAGAAGCTGACGCAGCGCGTTCATCTGGCACGGCGCTTTTTGTGCGTCGGCCGATCCTCGCTTTTGTGTTGAATGCCCTGATCGTTCTGGCCGGTGTTGCAGGCCTTGCCGGGGCCGAAATCCGCGAGTTGCCGAATGTCGATCGCCCCGTGGTCACCGTCACGACCACGTTTTCCGGGGCCTCGCCTGAATCCGTGGATCAGGAACTGACCGGGCGTATTGAGGGGGCCGTGGGGCGCGTGTCAGGTGTTCGGTCGATCTCGTCCAACTCGCGCTTCGGGCGAAGCCGCGTCACGCTGGAATTCAACGATAATGTTGATATCGACGTTGCGGCCACGGATGTGCGCGATGCAGTGGCGCGGATCGTAAACCAGCTGCCCGATGGGGCGGATCAGCCCCAGATCGTCAAGGCGGACGCCAATGCGCAGGCCGTCATGCGCATTGCCGTGACATCGGCGGGGCGCTCGCCCCAGGAATTGACGCGGATCGTGCAGGACCGGGTCGAAGACCGGCTGATTTCGATCGACGGGGTGGCGGATCTGCAAATCTACGGCGACCGAGAACCGATCTTTCGCGTCGATATCGATCAGTTGGAATTGGCCAGCAGGGGGCTCACGCTGGGTGACATGCAGCGCGCACTGGCGGATGTGGCCTATGACGCGCCTGCGGGCGATCTTGCCGGGGACCGACAGTCGATCAATGTGCGCACAACCGCTGCCGTTGCCACGACAGCGGCGTTCGAGGCGCTCAAGATTAAGGAAAACGTGCGTATCGGTGACGTGGCCCGTGTCAGCCTGGGCCCCGCACCCGGAGAAACGATCCTGCGCGCCAACGGTCAATTGGGCATCGGCCTGGGCATCATCAGACAGGCCACGTCGAACACGCTGGAAATATCGCGCGATGTGCGCGCAGTTGTGGAGGAACTTAACCGGACCTTGCCGGATGATGTGAACATTTTCGTGACCTCGGATGACGCCACATTTATCTCCGGTTCCATCGAAGAGGTTCTGAAGACGCTCGGCTTTGCGGTCGCGATCGTTGTTGCAATCATATTTGTGTTTCTGCGCGATATTCGGGCGACCCTGATCCCCACGCTGACGCTGCCTGTGGCGTTGATCGGCACGCTGGCGGCCATTTATCTGGCGGGATTCTCGATCAACATCCTGACGCTGCTGGCATTGGTGCTGGCAACGGGCATGGTTGTGGATGATGCAATCGTGGTGCTGGAAAATATCGTGCGCCTGCGCGCTCAGGGCATGGGCGCGCGGGCGGCGGCGGTGAACGGCACACGGCAGGTTTTCTTTGCCGTGGTAACAACGACCGCGACATTGGCCGCAGTGTTTGTGCCGTTGTCGTTTCTGCCGGGGCAGGCGGGGGGGCTGTTTCGTGAATTCGGTTTTACCCTTGCCATCGCAGTGATGCTGTCGTCCGTGGTCGCCCTAAGCCTGTGCCCGGTCATGGCCAGCCGATTGCTGACCAAAGCGCCGAAAAAGGATGCGCGCGGACCGATGATCTGGTTGGGTAACCGGCTTTTTCGATTATACGCGGCAACATTGCGCGGCGCGCTGGCGATGCCGTTCGCAATCGTGCTGATCGCCGCTTTCGTCGCGGCCACAGCAGCGCTTGTGGCCGGTGGCATCCGGCAGGAACTGACCCCGGCCGAAGACCGCGCGGTGGCCTTGCTCAGCGTCACCGCGCCGCAGGGTGTGTCGCTGGAATATACCCAAACCAAAATGCGCGAGATCGAGGATCTGATTACCCCGCTGCAAGAGGCAGGCGAGGTGAGCAACATCTTTTCCATCTCGGGCTTTGGCGCGGACAACCGTGGTTTTATGGTGTTTACGCTGGCCAATTGGGCGGACCGCGCCCGCAGTCAGCAAGACATTGTTGGCGAGATAAACGGCAAGCTGCGCGGGATCATCGGCGTGCGGGCCTTCGCGATTCAGCCAAATTCACTGGGGATCAGGGGGGCGGGCCGTGGCCTTGCCTTTGCGATCACGGGTGACAATTATGACCAGTTGGCGCAGGTGGCCGAAACGATGGTGGACCGCCTGACCCAGATACCCGGCATGGGGCAGGTCAGGCTGGAATATGAGCGCACGCAACCACAGCTTTTTGTGCAGATTGACCGCGCTCTGGCGACCGATCTGGGCATCGACATCACCGGCCTTGGTCAGGCTTTGCAGGCGCTGCTGGACGGGCGGAGGGTGGCGTCGGTCTTTATTGACGACAAAAGCTATGACGTGCAGATGCTGTCCACCTCGACGCCGGTCAATGATCCGGGCGATCTGGAAAACGTCTTTGTCCAGACCGGCAGCGGACAGATGGTGCCATTGTCGAGTTTCGTGACGCTGAGCGAACGCGCCGTCGCGCCCGAGCTTGACCGTGAAGGGCAGAACCGGTCCGTTGGATTGACGGCGGGACTGACCCCGGAATTGTCGCTGGGTGCCGCACTTGTACAGGTGCGCGAGATTGGCGAAGATGTATTGGCCGAGAACAATCGCATCGTTCCGCTGGCCGAGGCAGCAACGCTGGACCAGACCAATTCCGGTCTTTTCGTGACGTTCGGCTTTGCAATTCTGGTGGTCTTTCTAGTGCTTTCGGCACAGTTTGAGAGCTTTATTTCAGCGGTTGTGGTGATGTCGACCGTGCCGCTGGGGCTGGCTTGTGCGGTGTTTGCGCTGCTGCTGACGGGCCAAAGCCTGAATGTCTACAGCCAGATCGGACTGGTGATGCTGATCGGGATCATGGCCAAGAATGGTATCCTGATCGTGGAATTTGCCAACCAGTTACGCGATCAGGGGCATGATGTTCACGACGCGATCATGGACGCGGCAACGATCCGGTTGCGTCCAGTGATGATGACCATGACGTCGACTGTGCTGGGTGGTGTGCCGCTGATCCTGTCTGCGGGGGCGGGGGCCGAAGCGCGCGAGGCGTTGGGATGGGTCATTGTTGGCGGGTTGGGCATGGCCACGCTTTCCACGCTGTATCTGACCCCGGTCGCCTATCTGTTGCTGGCGCGGTTTTCGACCCCCAAGGCGCAGGAAGAAGAACGCCTGCAACGAGAGTTGCGCGACGCTGCCGCACAGAATGCGTGAGCCGGTGCCATTTCGGTGTCTTCGGATTGCGCGCGCATGATTGATCCCCTTGCAGCGTCCGCTGAGGTGTGAGCAATTTGCCCCTGCTACCAGCCTGAGATCCCGACCGTGAAAGACAGCTGAGATGACGACCTTGACCCGCTCCAAGACCCATTTGTCCGTATTGGCGGTTCTGGGTGTGACACATCTGCTGAACGATCTGATGCAGTCGCTGATCCCGGCGTCCTATCCGATTCTGAAAGAAGCCTACGCGCTCGATTTTGTTCAGATCGGTATGATTACCCTCACGTTCCAGATCGCGGGCGCGCTGCTGCAACCGGTGATGGGCATGGCGACTGATCGCTATCCTGCGCCGTATTCGCCGGTTGTGGGGATGATGTTCACTCTGTCCGGGCTGGTCAGTCTGGCCTATTCCGTCAGCTATCCGATGATCCTTCTTTCCGTGGCGCTGATCGGGATCGGCTCTTCGATCTTTCATCCCGAAGCGACGCGCATGGCACGCTATGCAGCGGGCGGGCGGCAAGGGCTTGCGCAGGGTATTTTCCAGGTTGGCGGACAGGCAGGCGGTGCGCTTGGCCCGGTTTTCGCCGCGTTCATCATCGTGCCCTGGGGACAGCCAAGCCTTGCCTGGTTTGCGGTGGCTGCACTGCTGGCGATGATGCTTTTGACATGGATCGGCAGCAAGCAGCGCCAGATCAGTGCCGAATTCGCTGCCATGCGCGCGCGCAGCAGTGAGGGCAAAGAGCCGCTCAGGCACGCGCCGCTGACCATTGGTGTCGGGCTTGTGGTCCTGACCCTGCTGATGTTCACCAAGAACGCATACGGTGAAAGTTTCAGGTCATTTTACATCTTCTATCTGATCGAAAAGTTCGGGCTTTCGATTCCGGCATCGCAAATGATGCTCTTTGTCTTTTTGTTTTCTGCGGCAGTCGGGGTCTTGATCGGCGGGATAATCGGCGACCGGATCGGGCGCTACCGGATTATCTGGATTTCGGTTCTGGGTCCGCTGCCCCTGACGCTGATCCTGCCCTATGCCGATCTGTTCTGGACCGGCGTCCTGACGATTATGATAAACCTGATCATGGCCAGTGCCTTTGCCTCAATCCTGATTTACGCGATGGATCTATTGCCCAACCGGATCGGCCTGATCGGCGGACTGTTCTACGGGCTCAACTTCGGTCTTGGCGGTATCGCCGCGGCATTTCTTGGCGTGCTGGCAGACAGTTACGGCGTCGAAACCGTCTATCGGATCTGCTCCTTTTTGCCGCTGGCGGGATTGCTGACATGGTTCCTTCCCCGGATCGACGAGGGCAGAGGCCCTTGACCGCCATGCTGCGGCATATGACATTATGGCGTCCAGCCGATAGATGACATCACGATCCCGACGTTGCCCCAAACAATGGAAAACCCATGACCATTCATGTCATTAACCCAAATAGCCTGACACATGTAACGGATGGGATCGATAGGGCGCTCGCCCCGATGCGCGCCGCGTGCAGTGTTGATATTGTGACCCACACACTTGCCGAAGGCCCTCCGGGCATTGAAACGCAAGCGCATGTGGATCTGGTCAGCGGTCCTTTGCTGCGCACGGCGGCAAGGCTTGAAGATGGGGCATCCGCCTTTGTGATCGCGTGTTATTCCGATCCGGGGCTGGCGGCGCTGCGCGAACAATCAAGCCACCCGGTTTTTGGCATCGCCGAAAGCGCCATTCTGACGGCGATGACGATGGGCCAGCGGTTTGGCGTGATCTCCATTCTCAACAGGTCGATCCCGCGGCATCTGCGCTATATCGGGGCGATGGGGGTGATGGACCGTCTGGCAGGGGATCTGGCGTTGGAACTGGGCGTTGCGGCATTGTCTGACGAAGACCGGACGTATCACCGGCTGGTTGAGGTTGGCCGCCAATTGCAAACCGGCCACGGCGCCGAGGTGTTGATTTTGGGATGTGCCGGGATGGCCGCTTACCGCA
Source organism: Sulfitobacter sp. (assembly GCA_024636405.1). Next base: position 9,408 of record JAGXHC010000007.1, read on the forward strand.
GCCGTCTGTCGGCAGAGCTGGGGTGCCCCATCATTGACCCAAGTCAGGCGGCGACCGCCATGGCCATCGGGGCGCTGGCGCTGCGACACATCTAATCAAGGGAAAGCACAACACATGACTACATTTACCGGCGACGCAAAAGGCGTCTATGTGATTGCGGTCACGCCCTTCAAACCGGACGGGTCGATCGACATGGCCAGCACCGACGCAATGGTTGATTTCTACCTGCAAGCGGGTGCCACCGGCCTCACGGTATTGGGGATGATGGGCGAGGCGCCCAAGCTGACGGTGGTTGAGAGCCAAGATGTCGTTCGCCGGGTTCTAAAGCGGGTCAATGGCAAGGTGCCCGTGGTGGTAGGTGTCTCAGCGCCGGGATTTGCCCAGATGGAGACGCTGTCAAAGATGGTCATGGACGACGGGGCCGACGGGGTGATGATTGCGCCGCCCGGCAGCCTGCGCACCGATGATCAGATCGTCAACTATTATCATCAGGCTGCCGATGTCATTGGCGATGCGCCCTTTGTGCTTCAGGATTTTCCCTTGGCCACCGGCGTGCAGATGGCGGTGCCGGTGATTGCGCGGATCGTGAATGACCTGCCCGCCTGCGTCTGCCTGAAACACGAAGACTGGCCAGGGTTGGAGAAAATCAGCGCCCTGCGCAAAGAAGGTACGCTGGATCGGCGCATTTCCATTCTGTGCGGTAACGGTGGTCTGTTTTTGCCAGAGGAAATGCAGCGCGGGGCAGACGGGGCCATGACCGGCTTCGCCTATCCTGAAATGATGGTCAGCGTTGTGCGGGAATACGAAAAAGGCGACGCCACGCGGGCGTGGGACCTGTTTGACGCTTATTTGCCGCTGGCGCGGTTTGAACAGCAGCCGGGACTGGGGCTGACCATTCGCAAACATATTCTCGCGCAGCGCGGGGTGATCGCGCATGACACGCTGCGCCGCCCCGGCGCGCCGGTGACAGTGACCTGCAAAGCCGAAATTGCGCTGCTGATGCAACGTCTTGATGTCCGGCTGAAGGAACTGAACTGACGGGTCGTGAATGAACCGCGCCAAGGTGCGGCGGCGGTTTTGAACCAGATCTTGGACGGAAGTGAAGACATCGCCTTGAACAACGGGCCGCATTCTGATCATATTACGTGTATATTTAGCGATTTATGACGAACCCGGTGGCTGGCGCATCATGCGCTGCCACGCGCCGTCTCCGGGTGCTGCGTGCAATGTGGCACCGTCCACGATCATCTTGCCTCTTACCATAACGGACGTTGGTGCACCTTTGATGGTCGTGCCTTCAAACGGATTATACCCGACATTGTCGTGCAGGTCGTTGGCCCCATAAGTCGTGGTGGTGGCGGGATTCCAGATGGCGATATCAGCGTCAAACCCTGTGGCAATCTGGCCTTTTGTTTGCAATCCGAATGCCTTGGCCGGTGCGGTGGCGGTCAAATCAACAAAATCTTCCAGGCTCATGCGGTTTTCGCTGACCATGGCGTTGAACAAA
>JAGXHC010000041.1 GCA_024636405.1 Sulfitobacter sp.
CTCGAAGAGCTTTCGTACTTTGTGGATGATGTCGTTGCACGTGATGTCAGCGGTGCCAAGGGCGTGGGCCAGGTCAAGCGGATTGGCGGTGGTGACCGCGCCATCGAAGTTGAACTTGATCCAAACCGTCTGCTGGCGCTTGGCCTGACCGCGGCGGATGTGAACCGCCAGATACGGGCCACCAATATCGACCTTGGCGGCGGAAGCGGTGATCTTGCCGGGCAGGAATATTCCATCCGCGCGTTGGGCTCTGTCGGCACGATCGAAGAATTGTCGAAGACACCGATCCTTACCCCGGCAGGCAGTACGGTGCGGCTTGATAACCTCGGGACAATTTTGGATGGCGCAACGGAGACGCAGTCTTTTGCCCTTTTCAATGGCCAGCCCGTCGTCGCCATCGGCGTATTCCGCGCAACCGGCGCGAGTGACCTGATTGCCGGTGACGGCGCCAAAGAGAAGATCGCAGAACTGTCGGACGCCTATCCCAATGTCACCTTTTCGCTGATTGACGATGCCACCGTTTATACCGAAGGCAACTATCATTCGGCGATGGACACGCTTTATGAAGGTGCTGCGCTGGCCATCATCGTGGTATTCCTGTTCCTGAAAAACTGGCGTGCGACCATCATTACGGCAGTCGCGCTGCCACTTTCTATCATCCCCACGTTCATCGTAATGAACTATCTCGGGTTTTCACTGAACACCGTTTCGCTGCTCGGGATCACGTTGGTAACTGGCATTCTGGTGGATGACGCGATTGTCGAAATTGAGAATATCGTGCGTCATATCCAGATGGGCAAACCCGCCTACGAGGCCAGCGAAGAGGCCGCGAGCGAGATCGGGCTGACTGTCATCGCGATCAGCTTCACCATCGTCGCTGTGTTTGCGCCAGTAAGTTTCATGTCCGGCATCGCCGGGCAATTCTTCAAGCAGTTCGGACTGACGGTCGCGGTCGCGGTTCTGTTCTCCTTGCTGGTTGCGCGTCTTATCACCCCGATGATGGCGGCCTACTTTCTGCGTGATGGTATTGCGCCCGAAGAGCAGAAAGATGGCTTTGTCATGCGCGGCTATATGCGAATTCTCGCTTGGACCCTGCATCATCGCGCGCTCACGCTGATCTTTGGATTGCTCATATTTGCAGGGTCGATTTTTTCCGCGACACTGCTCCCGACGGAATTCGTTCCTGCTGCGGACACCGGAAGGACGACGATATCCGTTGAATTGCCCCCTGGTTCCAACCTTAACAACACCCGCGAAGTGACACGCGAAGTCAGTCGGATCATCGGCGAGATCCCCGAAGTGACGAACGTATTTGTCAATGCCTCCGCCGGCAACACGGAGGCGACCGTCACCGTCAACTTTGGCCAGCGTCAGGACCGGGAACGATCTTCGTTCGCCATTGAGGACGATATCCGCGATCGGCTTGCCGACGTGCCGGATGCCCGTCTGATCGTCTCTGAAACCGGCCAGCGTGACATCGCGATCAGTGTTTTGGGCGAATCCGAACCGGCGGCCGCCGCCGCCGCAGTTGAGCTGGCACGCCAGATGGAAGCGCTGCCCAGTGTGCAAAACGTCACAACCACCGCAGCCCTCGTGCGGCCCGAGATCCAGATCATTCCGCGCCCCGATCAGGCCGCAGCCCTGGGCGTCACTGCGTCTGCACTGGCCTCCACCATTCGCATTGCCACCATCGGTGAAAGCGGCTCAAACGTGGCCAAGTTCAATACCGGCGAACGCCAGATCCCGATTATCGTGCGACTGAATGAGGATGTGCGCAATGACCTGTTCTTGATGCAGGGACAGCGGATCCCCTCCACGCGTGGCGCGCCCGTCCCATTGGGCGCCGTGGCTGATGTTGCACTGTCCACCGGCGCCAGCAGTATTGAACGCTATGACCGCCAGTACCGCACCTCCGTGCAGGGCGATCTTGCCAATGGCGCGCTGCTTGGACCTGCATCAACCGCCGTCAATCAGCTGCCTCTTGCGCTCAATATGCCCGAAGGGACGGAAATACAGGCCGCGGGCGATGCAGAGGTCATGGGAGATATCTTCTCGCAGTTTGCCATCGCCATGGGTGCGGGCATCTTGCTGGTTTATGTTGTGCTGGTGCTGTTGTTCGCAAGCTTCGTGACACCGGTCACCATCCTGTTGTCCCTGCCACTGGCAATCGGTGGCGCAATCTTCGCGCTCTATCTGTTCGATTTCGCCATAGGGCTTTCTGTGGTCATCGGCTTTCTGATGTTGATGGGGATCGTTACCAAAAACGCCATCATGCTTGTTGAATTTGCGCTGGAAGCGATGTCAGAGGGCGTCGACAAGACCTCGGCGATGCTTGACGCGGGCCACAAGCGTGCGCGCCCGATCATCATGACCACCATTGCAATGACGGCAGGCATGGTGCCGTCAGCGCTTGCCATTGGGACCGGAGGAGAGTTTCGCGCACCCATGGCCATCGCGGTCATTGGCGGCTTGCTGCTGTCCACCCTGCTGTCGCTCTTGTTTGTGCCGTCATTGTTCAGCGCCGTGGACGGATTTAAAGATCGCGCGCGCAGGCTTCTGGTCAACACCCTGGGTGCCAATCAGCCAAAGCCTGCGGAGTGAACAATTTCTGACGCCGCAGAGTAACCTGAGACTGCGAATCCTTGCGGCTGACGCGAACAAACGGGAATCGAGTGCAGCACCGCAGCGCGCGATATTTTTATCTGCCACGCCGCCGTGTGTCTGGTCATGTTCGCGAAAATTGGCGCCATATATCTGAAAAAGGCAGGCCGCCAAGAAAGTCACATGTTGCGCAAAGTTGGCGTTCCGGCAGGCCAGATATAAGTCGCGTGTGTCCGACTTTGCCAATTGAACGCCGCACAGGTTCAGAATTCTACGGAAAACTTGCAAAAGCAAGGTGGTACCCAAGGCCGGACTCGAACCGGCACGCCTCGCGGCGGGGGATTTTGAATCCCCTGCGTCTACCATTCCGCCACTTGGGCACGCGGCGGGATGTACCGCGCACGGCCGCGCCCGGCAAGCGAAAAGTCGTCCCACCCCTGCCCTCTTGACCCCGCACGCGCCGCGTGGTGTTGCAGGTCTGAACAAAACGGGAGTCCCGCAGATGATCCGCCGCCTCTATGACTGGACGCTCAGCCTGGCGGAGCATCGCCATGCGGTTTGGGCGCTGGCCTTTGTTGCCTTCATCGAAAGCTCGGTATTTCCGATCCCACCGGATATTCTTCTGATCCCGATGATCCTGGCCAATCCGCGCCGCGCGTGGGTCTATGCCGGTGTGGCGCTGGTGGCCTCGGTGCTGGGCGGCCTGCTGGGCTACGCCATCGGCGCATTGGCCTATGAGGCTCTGGGCGCGCCGATCCTCACGGCGCTGGGCAAGGCAGACCAGATGGCAGAGTTCGCAACCCATTTTAACGACATGGGCTTCTGGGCCGTGCTGATCGCGGGGATCACACCGTTTCCTTACAAGGTTATTACCATCATGTCAGGCTGGACGGGCATGCCGCTGCTGACATTCCTGGCCACTTCCATACTGGCGCGCGGGTTACGGTTTTATATCGTGGCGAGTTTGCTGTGGCACTACGGCGCGCCCATCAGAGATTTCATTGAACGCAGGCTCGGCTTGATGTTTACACTGGCATTATTGCTGCTGCTCGGTGGCTTTTTCGCAATCCGGTATTTATGACACGCAAAACGCTGATCCTTCTGGCCACCCTTGGCTCTGCCGCGCTGCTGCTGGGGGCTTTCGGCTTCCAACATCTGGGGGGCTTTGCTCCTTGCAAAATGTGCCTTTGGCAACGCTGGCCTCATGCCGCCGCGGTGCTGATCGGCGCCGTCCTTCTGGCTGGCGGGCCGCGCCTGCTGGCGTGGCCCGGCGCGGTGGCGGCGGCTGTGACAGCGGGCATCGGGATTTACCACGCAGGCGTAGAATGGCGCTTTTGGCCGGGGCCAAGCTCATGCACCGGCGGCGGGCTCGACCTTGGTGCCATGGACGGCGGCGACTTGCTGTCGATGGACGCGCCCTCGGGGCTGGTGATGTGCGACCAGATCGTTTGGTCTTTGCTGGGCCTGTCGATGGCGGGTTGGAACGCGGTTTTCTCGCTGCTTCTGGTGGTGCTCTGGGTATTTGCCGCGCGCCGGTTATAGGTCAAAATCGCCCTTCCCTCTTCTTCTGGCCAAAATATCCCGGGGTCTGGGGCAGCGCCCCAGCGACTGCTTCACCGATATGAGCCCGCTGTGACGTCGTGCCGGTAAATCCAGTCATAGGCGCCAATCATCCGCCCCGGTGCCACACGACTGACGACCTTCAGCCCCAAATGCGCCCCTTGCCGCAGCAGACCATGACGCAAGTGATACCGTGTCGCATTGCTCTCTGCCGCCTTAATAATCCGGCGCACTCGGCCTTCCCGCGCAGCCTGATAGCCCGCCAGCGCCGCATCACGCGGGCGCGACCCGATCATCGCGGCAAGCACCCAAGCGTCTTCCATCGCCAGATTTGCCCCCTGCGCCAGAAACGGCAACGTCGGATGTGCCGCATCCCCCAAAAGCGCGATCCCCTCCTGGTGCCAGCAATCTGCCACCGGATGACGGTGCAGCCCCCAAAGGGTCACCGCCTCCACCGCATTGATCATTTCCGCAGCCGGACCCAAGAAGCTGGCGAAAGCGGCGCGCAAATTTGCAGGATCATCCGCATGGTGCCAGCCTTCGGCGGCCCAGTCGCTGCGTTCCTCAACAGCGACAAGGTTGACCAACCGCCCCCCCCGCACCGGATAGCTGACCAGATGACGGCCCGGCGCCATCGTCACATGGGCCTCATCGGGGTGATTGTGGTGGTTGGGGACTGTCGCGCGCCAGGCAACCTGACCGGTAAAGCTGGCCGCGTCCGGCCCGTTCAACACGCCGCGCCCGACAGAGTGAATACCGTCCGCTGCAACCACCAGTTCCGCACGCCGGGTGCTGCCGTCGGCCATCTGCACCTGCGGCAGCGGGCCGGGCCGCAGGCTGGCCACGCTGGCATTCAGCTCCACGGTCACATTGGCGCGTCTGGCGGCGGTGGCCAACACGTCGATCAGATCGGCGCGGTGCACGAAATAATACCGCTGCTCCTGCGCCAATCGGGTCAGGTCCAGCCGCGCCACCCGCGCACCACCGCGATAATCGTGCAATTCGATGGCCTGCGCGCGTACGGCGCCCCGGTCGCGCAAGGCCGTCTCCAGCCCCAGAGCGCGCAGCACGGCAAGCCCGTTCGGACTGACCTGAAGGCCTGCGCCGACCTCTGCGATGCGCGACGACCGTTCCAGCAAAGTGACAGAAACACCACGCCGCGCCAGCGCACAGGCAACGGTCAGACCACCAATGCCGCCGCCCACAACAATCGCGTTCGAGATGCCCATGCTACCCCCGGATACGAAAAAACGCCGGGGATTAACCCCCGGCGTTCCATTCAGACTGCGACGATCTCAGTCGTCACGGTGTACCTTTTCGCGCCGCTCATGACGCTCTTGCGCCTCGAGGCTCATTGTTGCGATGGGCCGTGCGTCCAGCCGCTTGAGCGAAATCTGATCACCCGTCACTGAACAATATCCAAATTCACCTTCGTCGATGCGGCGCAGGGCAGCGTCGATCTTGCTGACCAGCTTGCGGGCCCGGTCACGGGTCCGCAATTCCAGCGCGCGGTCGGTTTCCTCTGACGCACGGTCGGCGACGTCTGGGATGTTGCGTGTACCGTCCTGAAGCCCTTCGATGGTGTCGCGGCTGCCTGCAAGCAGCTCCGACTTCCAGTTCAAAAGCTTGCGTCTGAAGTATTCGACCTGTTTGTCGTTCATGAACGGTTCGTCCTCGGCGGGACGATAGTCTTCCGAAAGGAAAACACCCTGTTTCATCTTTGTATCCTCAGCAGAGTTAAGATCTTGCATGTAAGGTTTGTCTCCCGACATCGATCCCTTTCGGTGCGTCTAACGCAGCGTTTCGCGATTGTCACTACACAATCCCTGCGTTTTTCTGTTTAAGGCCAGCGATGGATTCCGCGTCTCACGAGGTTGAAAAGAGTATGAAATTTGAAGGCACCGCCGACTATGTCGCCACCGACGATCTGACCATTGCGGTCAATGCTGCCGTGACGCTTGAACGCCCCCTGCTGGTCAAGGGCGAGCCGGGCACAGGCAAGACCGAACTTGCGCGTCAGGTATCGCAGGCATTGGGTTTGCGCATGATCGAATGGAACATCAAGTCAACGACCCGTGCCCAGCAAGGGCTTTATGAATACGACGCCGTCAGCCGCCTGCGCGACAGCCAGTTGGGCGACGAGCGGGTGAACGACGTGCGCAACTATATCCGCAAGGGAAAGCTGTGGCAGGCGTTCGAAGCCGACGAAAAGGTCGTTCTGCTGATTGATGAAATCGACAAGGCCGATATCGAATTCCCCAACGATCTGTTGCAGGAACTCGATAAGATGGAATTTTTCGTGTACGAGACCGGCGAAACGATCAAGGCCGAAAAGCGCCCCATCGTGATCATCACCTCGAACAATGAAAAAGAACTGCCTGACGCATTTTTGCGGCGTTGCTTCTTTCACTACATCCGCTTTCCCGAGATGGACACGCTCAAGAAAATCGTTGAGGTGCACCACCCCGGCATCAAAGAAGCACTGCTGACCACTGCGCTGACCCAATTCTATGAAATTCGCGATCAGGCCGGGCTGAAGAAAAAGCCATCGACGTCAGAGGTGCTGGATTGGCTCAAGCTGCTGCTGGCCGAAGATCTGGATGCAGCGGACCTGAAGAAAGACGGCAAAAGCGCGCTGCCCAAGCTGCATGGTGCGCTGCTCAAGAATGAACAGGATGTGCATCTGTTTGAGCGTCTGGCCTTTATGGCACGCGGACAGCGGTAGGCCAAACGGCCAGTGCGCCGACTGTTCCAAGCAATGCGACACCCGCGCCGTTAAGGCGCGGGCGTACGCATTCCGCACATTGGATCAGAAGGGCATTCTGGATCACTGACCGCGCACGCAGCACCGCGACAAAGATTTGATCTGGCCGCAACGTTTTGGACAGATTGTCAAATTTGAAACATGCTTGCCGTTTTTCTGCCTCAATTGCTTCGTAATATTGACCCGATTGCGGGCAACAAGCGCCCAATATCGGGTGTTGGTCAGTTGCAGGCAGGCGGAGATAATGATGGTCAAAGGACGCGCCTTGCGCCGGGTTGGATCAATCGCCACACCGCACAGAACCGAAACGCAAGGCAAATTGCGATGAATGGTCGGCTGGTTCTACCGCTGATTTTGCTGCTGAATGCCTGCGTGCCGGCGTCACAGTCCGAAGTCGCCAGCCGCGCTGCCATTTCCGAAAGCACGCTGCCGCCGATGAAGACGTTTGGCGGCACCAGCCCTGGTGCACCGATCCGGTCAAATTCGGACCTGCTGCGCGATTTCATGGAATTGTCATTCCAGATGGAAAGCGGTCGCGCCCTGCCCGTGCTTACACGGTTTGAAACGCCCATTACCGTGCGCGTCACAGGCAAACCAACGGCCACCTTGCATAGTGACCTCAAGCAGTTGCTCAGCCGTCTGCGCAATGAGGCGAATATTGAGATTAGCCAAACAAGGAGTGCTTCGGCCAATATAACGATCGAAGCGGTCAGCCGCGCGGATATTCAGCGGGTATTGCCGCAGGCGGCCTGCTTTGTGGCGCCCAATGTTTCAACGCTGGACGAATACCGAAAGGCCCGCCGGTCCCCAAAAACGGATTGGACGCAGCTGACCACGCGCCAGAAGATGGCGATTTTCCTGCCAAATGACGCCAGCCCGCAAGAGGTGCGCGATTGTCTGCATGAAGAAGTGGCGCAGGCGCTGGGGCCGCTCAATGATCTGTACCGCCTGCCCGATTCCGTATTCAACGACGACAACGTTCATACCGTCCTGACCGGCTTCGACATGCTGATCCTGCGCAGCTATTACGACCCTTCCTTGCGGTCGGGCATGACAAGCGGTCAGGTTGCCGCCGCCCTGCCCGCAATATTGGCGCGCAACAACCCGCGCGGCGCGGGTTTGCCTGCCCATCCTGCAACTGCAACGCCGCGGGCCTGGAACACCGCGATCCAGACTGCGCTTGGTCGGTCGGGAACGTCGGCCACACGCCGCGCGGCCGCCAGTGACGCCATCCGCATTGCAAGCACCATGAGATGGCAGGACCACCGCCGCGCCTTTGCCCATTATGCCATGGGACGCGTGCTTCAGACCCAGGACCCGGACGGGGCGCAGAACCATTTCGTGATCGCAAACCGCTACTACGCGCAGAACGGCGGCACCGCGCTGCACCGTGCATACGTTGCGGCACAACTGGCCGCCCATGCGGTTAACCAAGGGCGCGGCGCGGATGCGCTGCGCCTGCTGGCACCGCATTACGACACCGCGCGCACCCATGAAAACGCGGCACTTCTGGCCACGCTATTGCTGCTGGAAGCCGAAGCGCTTGAGCAGGAAGGCCGCTTTGCCGAGGCGCGCGCCGTCAGGCTGGACAGCATCGGCTGGGCGCGATACGGGTTTGGACCTGATTGGGCTGTGCGGGCCAAGCTACGCGAAATTGCATCGCTGAACCCGCTCAAAGGAAACGGGGCGGGACGTAGATGATCGTGATTGTACTGGCCATTGTGGGCGCGCTGATCGGTGGGTTCACCGCACGCAAACGTGGTGGCAACCGCAAGGACATCGCGCAATACGCCGCCGGTTACGCCATGGCTTTCCTGCTTGTCGGCATGATCGTGACAGTCGTGATTGACCGGATGTTCAGCGGGGCCTGACGGGGATGTTTCTGCCCTTCTTCGAACAGATGCGCAAACACGGATTGCCCGTGTCGATGCGCGAATTTCTGGCCTTTCTGGATGGCATGGCGGCAGGTCTTGCCACCTATGACGTCGAGGCGTTCTACTACCTTGCGCGGTTGAGCATGGTAAAGGACGAACGCAATATCGACAAGTTCGACCGCGCCTTCTCTGCTGCCTTTAAAGGTTTGGAAAACATAAGCTTGGACGACGTTCTTGAAGCTGTGGATATTCCGGCTGACTGGCTTGAGAAGATGGCCGAGAAACACCTGAGCGCTGCCGAAAAGGCCGAAATCGAAGCGGCAGGCGGCTTTGACAAGTTGATGGAAAAGCTTAAAGAGCGGCTGGCAGAGCAAAAGGGGCGGCATCAGGGCGGCAACAAATGGATCGGCACGGCGGGCACCTCGCCTTTCGGGGCCTACGGCTACAACCCCGAAGGGGTGCGCATCGGTCAGAACGAATCGCGCCACCAGCGCGCGGTAAAGGTTTGGGACAAGCGCGAATTTCGCAATCTGGACGACACAGTTGAGTTGGGCACGCGCAACATCAAGGTTGCGCTAAAACGCCTGCGCCGCTGGGCCCGGGACGGCGCGCAGGAGGAACTGGACCTTAACGGGACCATCCGCGCCACGGCCGAACATGGCTATCTGGACGTCAAAACCCGGCCCGAACGGCGCAATGCGGTCAAGGTGCTGCTGTTTCTGGATGTCGGCGGATCGATGGATGCCCATGTCAAAGTGGTGGAAGAACTGTTCAGCGCTGCCAAGGCAGAGTTCAAACACCTTGAACACTATTATTTCCACAATTGTCTTTATGAAGGTGTGTGGCGCGACAACCGCCGCCGCTGGGATGCGCAGCAGCCGACCCATGAGGTCTTGCGCACCTATGGACTTGATTACAAATGCATTTTTGTCGGTGACGCGTCCATGTCCCCCTACGAAATCGCCTATCCCGGTGGGGCCAGCGAACACTGGAACGCCGAAAGCGGTGCCACCTGGCTGCGGCGGGCCTGTGATCAATGGTCAAGCACCGTGTGGATCAATCCGGTGCCCGAGAAATATTGGGGCTACACCCAATCCATCGACATGATCCGCGAGGTGATCGGCGCCGACGCGATGGTGCCGATGACCCTTGAAGGGCTGTCGCGCGGGATCAAGACGCTGACACGCTAGGCCCGCAGGAACATAGATTGACGCCGCGGCGTTGGGTCCGTGACCCAATTCGAAAGGAAAAAGAAATGGCGATCAAAAAAGCAGGCTCCGCTAAATGGTCCGGTAACCTCAAAGAGGGAAAGGGGTATGTCTCAACTCAGACTGGCGTGCTCAGCGATCAGCCCTACGGGTTCAACACCCGGTTCGAAGGCAAATCCGGCACCAACCCCGAAGAGCTGATCGGCGCGGCGCATGCGTCGTGTTTCTCCATGGCACTGTCGATGATCCTTGAGGGTCACGATCTAGTTGCTGACAGCATCGAGACCACGGCAACCGTGCATCTGGAAGAAAAAGACGGCGGGTTTCATATTCCCAAAGTGCATCTGGACGTGACCGCCAAAATACCCGGCGCAACCAAAGAGCAATTTGACGAAGCGGCCAAAACGGCCAAGGAGAACTGCCCGATCTCCAAATTGCTGACAGCAGAAATCACGATGGACGCGAAACTGGCGTAACCTAAAATCGGACCGTCCTATTTGGGGCGGTCCGTTACTGCGCGCGCAACATAAAGCTTTCCGGGGATGGTCCAACAATTTAGGCTTCGGCCATGTCAGACGCACCAATCACGCACATTAATTTGGCGAATTTTGCCGCCGATCCCTACCCTGCGCTGGCCGGAATGCGGCACCATGCCCCGATTACATTCGTGCCAGAGCTTGGCGCGACCCTGCTGACCCGTCGCGCCGACATTCACCGTGAAGAAAAACGCATTGAGGTTTTCTCGTCCGTGCAGCCGGGCGGGTTGATGCAGCAGGTGATGGGCCAAAACATGATGCGCCGCGACGGTGACGATCACATGGCAGAGCGGCGTGCGCTTTTCACCGCGCTCAGCCCGCGCACCGTGGCCGACCATTGGGCACCGCAGTTCAAACGCATCACAGAAGACCGGCTTGACGCGCTGGCGCCATTGGGCGGCTGTGATATTCTGCGCGACTTCGCCATGCCAGTCAGCGGTGCAGCGCTCTGTGCGATGACGGGCCTGACAAACCTGCGCCCTGACGAAATGGACGCAGCCAGCCAGCAGATGATTGATGCCATCGCCAATTACGCCGCCGACCCCGATATCGAAAGAACCGGCATGGCGGCCGCTGACAGGATCGACACCGCCATTGATGCGCGGCTGGCAGTGCTGCGCGGTGCGCCGGATCCATCGGTGCTGTCGGTGCTGGACCGTGCAGGCATGGCGCGCGCATCCATTGGCGCAAACATCAAGGTGATCATCGGCGGCGGTCAGAATGAACCGCGCGACGCGATTGCTGGGCTGGTCTGGGCGCTGCTGGCCCATCCCGATCAACGCACGATGATCGCGAGCGGCGCGGCCAATTGGCGCGCGGCATTTGGCGAATACACCCGCTTTATCGCGCCGATCCAGATGGCGCCACGCGCCGTGGCCCGGCGCGACACGGTATCAGGCGTGACATTTGATGTCGGCGACCGCGTTTTTCTGATGTTCAGTTCCGCCTGCCGCGATGAGGACAGTTTTCAGTGGCCAGACCTTTTCGATATCCGCCGCGATACATCGGCCGCAATCCCGTTTGGGGCTGGCCCGCATTTCTGCGCCGGCGCGGCAGCGGCGCGCACGCTGGTGGCGGACTATGCGGTGCCGATGCTGTTTGCGCGGTTTCCAGGTATCGCGCTGGCCGGTCCTGTGCCTTTCCATGGTTGGGCCTTTCGCGGACCGACATGCGTGCCGGTGACCTGGTGACGCAGCGCTTGTCCTGCGCCGCAACGTACCCATATTGAACATATGATTCGTGTCCTCCCCATTCTTCTCGCCGTGCTTTATGCCCTTGCCATGTACCGGTTTTCCGCCTGGCGGACGGCGCGCGAGCTGGATCAGAAGTCGACCCAGCTGATGGACCCGGCGCTGAACGACATGAGCAACCGCATGGCGCGCGCGTTGGATGTGGACCGAATCAAAGTGCATATTTATGAAATAACGCCGGTCAACGGGTTGGCCGCGCCCGATGGCCGCATATTCATCACCCGCGGTTTTTATAATAAATTCAAGGCGGGCGAGGTCACTGCCGAAGAACTGGCAAGCGTTATCGCCCATGAGTTGGGCCATGTGGCGTTGGGACATTCACGGCGGCGGATGATTGATTTTTCCGGTCAGAACGCGCTGCGCACAGCACTTGCAATGGTGTTGGGGCGGATCATTCCGGGGGTTGGTATCTGGATTGCCAATATGCTGACGACGCTGCTGGCGGCGCGCCTGTCACGGTCGGATGAATATGAGGCGGATGCCTATGCCGCCGCTTTGCTTACAAAGGCCGGAATTGGTGTCGCACCGCAGATATCGCTGTTTCGCAAGCTTGAGGCACTTACGCAAAGCAATCACGGCACCGCGCCCGCCTGGCTTATGAGCCATCCCAAAACAGATGAACGGATCGCAGCGCTATCACGGCTACAAGATCGCTGGGAAAACTGATTTTAATCAGATGTCTACTATCCGTTCTTTATCCATCACATTACCTTAGCCAAGTGCCTTGGCAAGCCGAGGCAGACGGCATTTTCGCAGTAACGCGCGCATTTGCCAATCATCACCGGACAACCGCCGCGCCTCGTTCAGCACCTGCGTTGCCACCTGCGTCATCGGTGCGGGATCTGCCAGCCAGTAATCATATAGAAACGCGTCGGGATCGACCCGCGTCACTCCGTGACCGCCCAGAACACTGGCGGGAAAGTCGCGGGCGTTGAGGGTCATGATGCTGCCGGCCTCGCCCGCGATCGCCGCTGCCAACACGTGCCGGTTATCCGCGTCGGGCAGCCACAACTGGTCCAGCGCCGTGTCGTCCCAATTC
>JAGXHC010000042.1 GCA_024636405.1 Sulfitobacter sp.
CGTTTCGCCGCGACTGGTAAACCATTGACCCACCTCGCCCTTTTATGTGTCCGAAACGAAGCTGCCTTTTTGCTTGAATGGCTCGCGCACCACCGCGCGGTGGGGTTCGACCACTTCTTGATCTACTCCAACAATTGCGATGATGGCACGGACGCGATGCTGGACCGGTTGCACGAAAGGGGCGAGGTCACACATGTGCGCAATGACGGCCCCTACGACAAGGGCGGAATCCAGTTCACCGCGCTCAAGGCTGCGGCCAAGCACGACGTGCTGCAATCGGCAGAGTGGGTGCTGCCGCTGGATGTCGACGAATTTGTCAACATACACACAGGTGATCACACATTGTCGGCGCTGCATGCAGCCCTGCCGGACGCCAGCGCCATCACCCTGACCTGGCGGGTGTTCGGATCTGGCGGGCACGTGCGCTTTGACGACAAACCGGTGACGGACACATTTACCCATTGCGCGCCGGTGATCATGTACTGGCCCTGGCGATCGGCCATGTTCAAAACGCTTTACCGCAACGATGGCACTTACCGCAAACCCGGCGTGCACCGTCCGCGCGATCCCGACAAGACCCGGCTGTCGCAGGCGCGGTGGTATGATGGTCACGGTCGCGCCCTGCCCGACCTGTTCAGGACCAAGCGGATTTTTTCCAACTATGGACGGGACAATTACGGTCTGGCACAGATCAACCACTACCCGCTGGGCGCCATCGAAAGCTATGTGCTCAAGGCGGATCGGGGCCGCGCGGTGCACGCCGATCATCTGCTGGGGCTGGATTACTGGGTAGAGCGGAATTTCAACACCGATACCGATACCACGATCAGCCGCACGGCTTCGGCACGCGACGCAGCGCTCGCAGACCTCAAGCAGGACCCGACTTTGGCGGCGCTGCACACCGACGCGGTGCGCTGGCGGAAACAGCGGTTCGAAGCCTTGTTGCTGCAAGAACCCTTTCGCGCGCTCTTTGGTCGGTTGCTGCTGACCCCGGCCAGCCAACCGCTGACCCTCAAAGCGGCCCGGTTCATGATGAAATACGCCGAGCTTGCGCGCGACAGCAACGTGCAATAGCATATTTTCCGCACGTATTCTCCGCAATTTCGCCCTATTGCCCCGATAAAACCCTCGCAAATCACACGAAAATAACGTGTGGATGAACTGTTTGAGGACGCGGCCATGACACATCAGATGCCAAGTATCGACACGTCGCTTGTGGACCTGCCAAAGCACGAATGGCGCGACGCAGTTGCCGAAGTAACCGAGGAAGACGGGTATTTCCAAGCCCTCGGGAAACGCCATTTTGCGGCATTCATCGAATCCGGTACAACACTGCTGGTCACGTTTGAAACAATCCAGGGCATTCAGGTGCTGTCGGACCTCGCCCAGCCCTTGGGATGGGAAATGGTGCGCGCGCATGGTTGGTCACATCTGTGCCTGGCCAGCGACGGCGACACGTGGTTCCGCGACACGTCGGTGTATGGCTATTTCGATCGGCTGATTGATGACGGCTTCTTCGATGAATTTGAAACGGTGGTATTTTATGGGGCCGGTCCCTGCGGATATGCCGCTGCGGCCTTTTCGGTGGTGGCCCCGGCGGCAAAGGTCGTCGTGATCCAGCCGCAGGCAACGCTTGATCCACGCATCACCGAATGGGACGACCGCTTTAGCGATATGCGCGCACAGGACTTTACCACACGATACGGCTACGCGCCTGATATGCTTGATGCCGCTGACCGGGCCTTTGTGCTCTATGATCCGCGCGAACGCCTTGATGCGATGCACGCGGCGCTGTTCACCCGCCCCAATGTGACCAAACTGCGCCTGCGTCACATGGGCAATGCGATCCAGACGGATTTGCTGGAAATGGAACTGCTGGATACGCTTTTACATGATGCCGCAGACGGGACGCTGGACGAAAAAAGCTTTGCCCGGATGTACCGCGCCCGGCGCACATATCCACCATACCTGCGCAATCTGATGTCGACGCTTGACGCAGACGGACGCGTGCAGATGCTGTGGATGCTGTGCAAGAACGTGACCACAAGGATGCGCGCGCCGCGCTTCACGCGCAAACTCGCCGAATTGGAAAAGAACGCGGCGCAGGAAACGCGCGTGGCGCAGGACGGCTAAGCGCAGAACCGCCCGTCAAATCGCCGCTCACCGCTCTGGTCTGCTCCCATTCTTTTGGCCCTAAATATCTCGGGGTCTGGGGCAGAGCCCCAGCCGGTCGGATCGCGTCAGCGATCCGAAATCATCCGCTTTTGACGCCATCGCGCGTATATTCTGCGCATCCGATCTGGCGCCGGGCCAGCGCCCATGATACCTGCGCGGCCATGAACCAGACCCTGACGCTGCGCCGCCCCGACGACTGGCACCTGCACCTGCGTGATGGCGACATGCTGCGCGCCGTGCTGCCGCATTCCGCCGCCCATTTCGCGCGGGCCATCATCATGCCCAACCTGGTGCCGCCAGTGGTGACCGGCGCGCAGGCCGCCGCCTACCGCGACCGCATCCGCGCCGCCTTGCCCACAGGTGCCGACTTTACCCCGCTGATGACCCTTTATCTGACGGAAGAAACCGACCCCGCAGATGTGGCTGCCGCTCATGCCGACGGGCTGATCCACGCGGTCAAGCTTTACCCCGCCGGGGCGACCACGAATTCCGCCAGCGGTGTGGCCGATTTTGGCAAGGTCCGCCCTGTGCTCGAGGAAATGGCACGTATCGGCCTGCCCTTGTGTACACATGGCGAGGTGACGGACCCGCAGGTCGACATCTTTGACCGCGAAGCGGTATTTATCGACCGGGTGTTGGATCCGATCCGGCGCGCCCATCCCAATCTGCGCGTGATCATGGAACATATCACCACCTCGGACGCCGCAGATTACGTGCGCAGCGTCGATCAGGGCCTGGCCGCGACGATCACCACGCATCATCTGGTGATCAACCGCAATCATATCCTCGCAGGTGGCATCAGGCCGCATTATTATTGCCTGCCCGTGGCCAAACGCGAGACCCACCGCCTTGCCCTGCGCGCCGCGGCAACATCGGGCGATGCACGTTTCTTTCTGGGCACAGACAGCGCGCCACATACCGATGCAAATAAATTGCTGCCTTGCGGCTGTGCGGGGTGCTTTACCGCGCCCAACACGCTGTCGATCCTCGCAGAGGTGTTTGAGCAGGAAGGCGCGCTGGACCGGCTTGAGGCATTTATTGCGCTCAACGGGCCTGCGTTCTACGGCGTTTCACCAAACGAAGCGACGTTGACCCTCACGCGGGAAACACCGACATATCCAACCCATATTGACACGCCCGATGGCCCGGTGACCGTTTTCGATCCGGGCATGCCGCTGCATTGGTCGGTCCGCTGACCGCCCAATATTCCTGCAAGAATATTGCCCAGACTTTTGCAAAGTCTGGCGCCCGAACCGGAGAGACGCCAGATGATCCCGACAACCTTTCCCGACGCCACCGAAATGGCCCGCCTGACTGCCCGGATGCTGCTGGAGATAAAGGCGGTGCATTTCAACGCCGCCGATCCGTTCACCTTTGCGTCTGGCCTGCCCAGCCCCACCTACATCGACTGTCGCAAGCTGATCTCCTATCCACGCATCCGTGCCACGCTGATGGATTTCCTGACCGTGACGGTGATGCGCAATGCAGGCTTTGAAGCATTTGACAATATCGCAGGCGGCGAAACGGCTGGCATCCCCTTTTCCGCCATGGTGGCCGAGCGCATGGCGCTTCCGATGACCTATGTGCGCAAGAAGCCCAAAGGCTATGGCCGCAATGCGCGGATTGAGGGCGAGATGACCGAAGGCCAGCGCGTGCTGCTGGTAGAGGATTTGACCACCGATGGCGGATCAAAGCTGTCTTTTGTGGACGCAATTCGCGAAACCGGAGCCACGTGTGGGCATACGGCCGTTATCTTTTACTACGGCATCTTTCCGCAGACCGAAAAGACGTTGGCGGATCATGGCATTGCGCTGCACAGCCTGTGCACCTGGTGGGATGTTCTGGCCGAAGCAAAGTCGCAACGCGTTTTCGATGTCGACACGTTAAAAGAAGTCGAAAGTTTTCTGAACGCCCCCCGCGCCTGGCAGGATGCGCGGAAAACTTCGCAGTAGACCCACAACATCTGGCATAAGGGTGTGCATTTTACGCGAGATCGTGTAAAAATGCAGCCTTAACAGTTTATCCACACGTTATACAATTTGCACCTCCCGCAGGTGCTCTTGTATGACCCAAGCGGGGACGTGAAGGGGCAAGAAATGAACGAAATCGCCAGTATCAACGCGAATCAGCTGACCGTGCAGGCAGCCGAGACGATGCCGCATTCCATTGAGGCCGAACAACAGCTTCTGGGTGCGATTCTGACCAATAACGACATCTATGACCGGGTCGCGTCGATCATCGGGCCAAAGCATTTCTACGACCCCGTACACGCCCGCATCTTCGAGATTGCGAGCGCGCGCATTGCCAAGAACAATCTGGCCTCTCCGGTGACGCTCAAAGCGTTTATGGAGGATGATGAGGGGCTTAAGGAACTTGGCGGCCCTGCCTATCTGGCACGTCTTGCCGGTGCCGCAATCAGCGCTTTTGCGGTGCGCGACTATGCCCAGATGATCTATGATCTGGCGGTGCGGCGCGATCTGATCCTGCTGGGGCGCGATATTTCCGCCAAGGCAGCGCAGGTCGATGTAACATCCGAGCCGCGCGAACAGATTGTCGAGGCGGAACAGCAGCTTTACAAACTGGCTGAACAAGGTCAGGTCGAAAGCGGTTTTCAAAGCTTTCTCAAAGCGGTAACAGACGCAGTTAATGTGGCCAACGCGGCCTATCAGCGCGATGGCGGGCTGTCGGGTGTCTCCACCGGTCTGATCGACATGGACAAAAAGCTGGGCGGGCTGCACCGATCCGACCTGTTGATCCTTGCTGGCCGTCCCTCCATGGGCAAGACGTCGCTGGCGACAAACATCGCTTTCAACGTCGCCAAGGCCTACAAGCGCGGCACATTGCACGATGGCAGCGAAGGCGCCGTGGATGGCGGCGTTGTCGGCTTTTATTCACTTGAAATGAGCGCCGAACAGTTGGCCGCCCGGATCCTTTCCGAAGCCTCGGAAATTCCCAGCCAGCAGATCCGCGCAGGCGATATGACAGAGACGGAGTTCCGCCGCTTTGTCGATGCGGCCAAGGCGCTGGAAGCCTGTCCGCTGTACATTGACGACACACCAGCCCTGCCGATCAGCCAGCTTGCGGCACGGGCGCGGCGGCTCAAGCGGACCCACGGGCTTGATCTGTTGATTGTGGATTACCTGCAGCTGGTGCGCGGCACCGGAAAATCGGAAAACCGCGTGAATGAGATTTCCGAGATTACGATGGGCCTCAAGGCGATCGCCAAGGAGTTGGATATTCCTGTGATCGCACTGTCACAGCTCAGCCGTCAGGTTGAAAACCGCGAGGACAAGCGCCCTCAGCTGAGCGATCTGCGCGAATCCGGGTCGATTGAACAGGACGCAGATGTGGTGATGTTCGTGTTCCGCGAAGAATATTATAAGGAACGCGAAAAGCCCGGCGATCACGAACTGGACAAGATGGCCGCATGGCAAGAAGAAATGGAACGCCTGCATGGCCGCGCCGAAGTCGTCATCGGCAAGCAGCGCCACGGCCCCATCGGCACCGTCGATCTGAGTTTTGAAGGGCGTTTTACGCGGTTCGGCAATCTGATCAAACCCTGGCAGCAGGGCAACAACGATCAGGAGTTCTGACCCTTCAGCGCACCTGCGTTAATGTCCGGCGAACGCTCGTCTTCGCCCTAACAGGTATCCGCGTCTGCCCCAGCCTGTTGCTGGAGCCAAAGATCACGGGCGGTTAATCTGAAGCGACTGCGATGTGTCAGCGCCGGGATCAAGCGGCAGCAGAGCTGATCGGCCCCGCTGCCGCCATTTGATTTACTCCCCGGCCTTGCGCACCTCAAAGCGCAGCCCCTTGGCGGTTCCTTGTTCGAATCCCGCCCAATAGCTGTGATCTTCTTTTGGTGTGCCGTCTTCTTCCTTTGACCAGACACCGCCGTTCGATTCAGGCACCAGATCAAGGAATTCGGCCTTGTCCGCCGCATCCTTCAGGTGGCTGTCCAGCCATGCCGTTACAAAATGCTGCGATATGTTGTTCATGCGCGCGGTGTTCCAGACCGGATCGGTATAATGTTCCGAGACGTTGAAACCCAGATCCGCGTCGTCCCGAAAGCTTTCTGCGGGGGCTGGCATCGGTGCGCCGGAATTATGCCCGCCGTTGACAAAGGTCAGCAATGCGCGGTCCACGCCGGATGTGTTTTCCCAGATGGCGCGCACCCCTTTTTCATAAAGCGATGTGTCATCCTGCGAGCCTGCGATAAACAGCATCGGGATCTGCACACCCGCGAGGCCGTCAGCATCCCAGAACCCGGTGTTCATCCCCCAGGGCCCAAACGCCACGGCAGTTTTGATCCGCGGATCGGGCAATGCCTTGTGGGTATCGCTGCCGGCAAGGTGGATGCCAAGCGTGCCATGCGGACCACCCCAGGCGTAATCCACTGACGCCTGTGTGACGCCGCCGCCCGCGGTGATGATTGCGCCGTAGCCGCCCATGGAATAGCCGATCAACCCGGTATTGTCGGCATTCACCAACCCGCTCAGGAACCCGTCCTGCGCGCCCAACCGCGCCAATTCATCCAGCACAAAAAGCTGATCCAGCGGTCGATTGACCAAGGTGGAGCCAAACGCCGCCTTGGTGCGGTAGGTGCTGTCCGTGTGGTCAATTGCTGCGACGACATAGCCTTTGGAGGCAATGTTTTCCGCGAGATGCGACATCAAGAACCGGTTGCCGGGATACCCGTGCGAGACGATGACCAGTGGAAAGGGGGCGCCGTCAGTGGCCGGGGCCGCGTCGCGCACCGCCTTGCCCTGAAGGGTGACTTCGGTCGTGCCGTCGCGCAGGAAACTGCGCAATGACGTGTCGCCGGTGGCATCTGCAACGGCTGGATACCAGACTTCTACCGGCAGGGGGCGGTCATAACGCGGCAGCGTTTCGGGTTTGTCTGCCGCAGGGTCGATGGCCAGAATGTCGATCTGATCGGTGTGGACCAGATCAATCTGGCGCACGCCCACGTTCATGTCACCATACGCGGCCAGCGCGGGCGCGCCGGGCAGTTGCGTATCAATGCGGTTTTCAGCGTGAAGTGCCCCTGCTCCGGCCATCGCAACAAGCGCGATTGGCAGGGCAAGCAGGGACGGGTGGCGTTGGGTCTGCGGCATATTACTGGTCCTTTCAGGGCAGAGCCGCAACAGGCGACCCGACTGGTCTTGGCGCTGAGCCTATCACCGCGCACCATCGGAACAAGTGTGTCGGCGCGTGTGACCTTACGTCACGGCCCCTGCCTGCGGGCCGGCTATCCCCCGGCTTGACCTTGGCGCACATCCTGTCAGAACCGCGCCATGACAACAGGCACCCTTACCATCGATCTCACCGCTATTGCCGCCAACTGGCGTCGCCTTGATGCCATGACCGAGGTGGAAACCGCCGCCGTGGTCAAGGCGGACGCCTATGGCCTTGGCGTGGCCAAAGTCGCGAAAACGCTGGCGCAGGCCGGGGCGCGGCAGTTTTTTGTCGCGGTGGCCGAAGAAGGCGCCGATCTGCGCCGCGCCCTGGGCCCCGGCCCCGCGATTCATGTCTTTTCCGGGCATATGCCGGGTGACGCGGATCTGATCCGGGCCAATGCGCTGACCCCGATGATCAATTCCATCGACCAGTTGCTGATCCATGTCGAAGCTTTGCCGGGGCATCCTTTTGGCATTCAGCTTAATTCCGGGATGAACCGGCTGGGTATGCAGCCCAGCGAATGGGCCGCGCTGCGCGATATCGCACTTGCCCAGCGACCGGTGCTGATCATGTCTCATCTGTCCTGCGCCGATACGCCGGATGATCCGGCGAACCTGCGCGAACTGGATGCTTTTGCACAGATGACGCGGGGCGTTGATGTGCCGTTGTCGCTGTCCGCGACGGGCGGGCTTTTGTTGGGCGAGCGCTTTCATCTGGATCTGACCCGGCCCGGTATCGGGCTGTACGGCGGGTTGCCCTTTGTCGATGCATTGCCCGTTGTGACGCTGGACCTGCCCGTCATCCAGACCCGCGATGTCGCGGTGGGCGAAGCGGTGGGCTATGGCGGAGCCTGGCAGGCAACGCGCCCCACACGGGTGGCAACGCTGGCGGCAGGTTATAGCGATGGGTTGCTGCGTGCGATCGGGCGCGGTGCTACGGTTTGGCACGGCAGCCAAAGTGTGCCGATGATCGGGCGGGTGTCGATGGATCTGATCACCGTGGACATCACCGACCTGCGCGACACGCCCGACCATCTGCAAATGCTGGGACAACACCAGTCCGTCGATACCGTTGCAGGTTTCGCAGGCACCATTGGCTATGAGATCCTGACGGCGCTTGGCCACCGGTACGACCGCGTGTATCTGACGTGATCGCGCACCGTGCCGCCTTGACAGGGCAACCCCGCCCGCCCCGCCAGGCCCCAGAACGCTAAGCGATGCTGCGGCTTCTCAACCTGTCGCTGCTGGTCCTTTACCCGATCGCCTGGACGGCACCGCTGATGCGGGCCGGGCTTTTGCCGCTATTTGGACTAAGTGAGATATCGGTGCTGACAGGGCTGCAATCGCTGTGGTCCACCGACATCTTTCTGGCGCTCGTGGTCACGGTATTTGCGCTCGTCGCACCTTACCTCAAGACGATTGGTCTGGCCCTTGTGCACGCCGGTCTTCTGGGCCGCGCAGCGCTGCCGGCATTGCAGGCACTTGGAAAACTGGCAATGGCTGATGTTTTCCTGATCGCGCTTTATATCACGCTGACAAAAGGAATCGGTGTGGGTCGGATCGAGGTCGCCTGGGGACTTTACCTTTTCACGGGCTGCATTCTTTTGTCGCTATTGATTTCCTGGCGCACTGAACAGTCGCAGCGTGAGAGCAGGGATTGATGCCCAAACGGCAACAATCGGCACATGTTGTGTGCTAATTCGGCGTATTTGTTAATTTTTGCGCTCAACGGCGGAACTTTACCGTAGCCAACTCGGTTAATCGGCATAAACTTGCCTATGTTGATGATCCGGAGGGATGCAAAGTGACCCAGTTGCGAACCGTCTTCTACATTTTTCAGTACCTGATGCAGCGACTGGCCCTGGCGGTCTTTTTACTGTGCGCGCTTGCCTTGTTGGGGGCAACAATCATGGCGGCCCTTGGTCAGCGTGAATGGATCAGCATCCCGCTTGAATATCAGGGCACTCCGGTTGAAAATGCTGGCATGTGGGCGCAGATCGCGCTGACGGTATTGGCAGTATCGCTGTGTTTCTTTCTGCCATCCAACCGCCGCATCATGCAGCTTGAGAATTCGCACCGATCATTTTCGATCGGCATGAAAGACGTGGCACAGGCCTATGCCGCCGTGCATGCCGCTGACCGTGCCGCAACGTTTCAACTTAGCTCGGAATTTGATGCGGTACGCGAACGGCTGGCCTATCTGCGCGATCACCCCGATCTGAGCACGCTGGAGCCGTCGCTGCTGGAAGTGGCTGCACAGATGAGCCATATTTCGCGCGAGCTTGCCACAGTTTATGCCGACGACAAGATTTACCGCGCGCGCAGCTTTCTCAAGCAGCGTCAGGAAGAGATCGAGCTGTTCAATTCCCGACTGGATCAGGCCAAGGGCATTTCGACAGAGATGAAACACTGGCTGCACGAAGTTGAGCTTGAGGAAAGCGTTTGTGCCGCGCAGTTGCAGCGCCTGCGCGACGAGATGCGTGAGATTTTGCCGGAACTGGGCATCCACAGCGTGGTCCAAAGCGAACCGACAGCCATGGACAATACAGTTATCGAAATGGCGCCCAAAGCAGCCGAGTGACAACAACGCACCGTACCCTGCAAGGGGTGCGGGCCGATCTTGCGGGAAATGCCGCTGCGCGACGGCTGATGTTTTGCTTTGACCCTGCCCCCGCAACCCGTCAGAAAGCGCCATGGCAAAATCCAGCACGACATTTTCCTGCACCGCCTGCGGGGCGAGTTTCAATAAATGGTCCGGTCGTTGCGACGTCTGCGGCGAATGGAACACAATCCAGCAGGACAAGGGCATTTCCGCAGGTCCACCCAGCAAATCTCTGGGGGCAAAGCGCGGCAGCTCGATGGTGCTCAGCGATCTGAGCAGTACCGAGGTCCCTCCCCCCCGCAGCCAATCCGGCATCGGCGAGCTGGACCGTGTTCTGGGTGGCGGGCTGGTGGCGGCCTCGGCCATTCTGGTGGGCGGCGATCCGGGCATCGGCAAATCAACCCTTCTGTTGCAGGCCGCAGCACATTTCGCCCGCAAGGGTCTCAAGACCATCTATGTCAGCGGCGAAGAAGCCAGTGCGCAGGTGCGCATGCGGGCGCAGCGGCTGGGCCTGTCGGATGCGCCGGTCAAGCTTGCGGCAGAGACCAACCTGCGCGATATCCTGACCACGCTTGAGGCAGAGCGGCCGCAGCTTGCGATCATTGATTCGATACAGACCATGTGGGCCGACAACGTCGAATCCGCCCCCGGTTCGGTCAGTCAGGTGCGCGCGGCGGCCCATGAGCTGACCAGTTTTGCCAAACGGCGCGGCGTTTCTGTGGTGCTGGTCGGCCACGTCACAAAAGACGGCCAGATCGCAGGCCCGCGCGTGGTCGAACATATGGTCGATACCGTGCTATATTTCGAAGGCGAGCGTGGCCATCAGTTTCGCATCCTGCGCGCGGTCAAGAACCGCTTTGGCCCCGCAGATGAGATCGGCGTATTCGAGATGACGGGTGCCGGGCTGGCCGAAGTCACCAACCCCTCCGCATTGTTTCTAAGCGAGCGCGGCCAACCATCACCGGGCTCGGTTGTCTTTGCCGGTATCGAAGGCACCCGGCCTGTGTTGGTCGAATTGCAGGCGCTGGTGGCACCGTCGCCACATTCCCAGCCGCGCCGCACGGTGGTTGGCTGGGACGGCGGGCGGCTGGCGATGATCCTTGCGGTCCTTGAGGCACGCTGCGGTATCCCCTTTGCCGGGCTCGACGTCTATCTCAACGTGGCGGGGGGCATGAAAATCTCTGAACCTGCCGCCGATCTGGCCGTGGC
>JAGXHC010000043.1 GCA_024636405.1 Sulfitobacter sp.
GGCAACGGCACCGCGGCCTATATCGACACGCTGTCAGAGGCGCAAAAGGTGATGGTGGATCAACTGACCGGCGCGCTATTCCCGATCGCCAACGACGTCAAGATCCAGGTAGAATTCAACCCCGCGCTGGTCGCTGAATACCGTCTGATCGGATACGAGACACGCACCCTGCGCCGTGAGGATTTCAACAACGACAAGGTCGATGCCGGCGATATCGGTGCAGGCCATCAGGTCACCGCGCTGTATGAAATAACGCCGACTGGGTCGCCCGCACAACTGAACGATCCACTGCGTTACGGCACGGCGGAACCAACCACCGCGTCAAGCGACGAACTGGGCTTTTTGCGGCTGCGCTACAAGGCACCGGACAGCGACACCAGCGCGCTGATCGAGACGCCGATCAGCGCCGATCCTGCTGACTTGGGCGACAGCGGCTTTTCGACTGCGATTGCAGGGTTTGGCCAGTTGCTGAGCGGCAGCACCTACCTGCGCGACTGGTCATATGATGATGCCATTGCGCTGGCCAATGCGCACAAGGGCGACGATCCTTTTGGCTACCGCGCCGAGGCGATCCAACTGATGCGTCTGGCGGCAAGCCTGTCAGGCCAGTAATCCGGCGGTCGGGTACAAATCGAAAAAGGCCCGCCATGCAGCGGGCCTTTCAATGTCAGCAGGCCAATGTCAGCAGGCCAAAGTCGCCATGAACCATCAGGCTTTAGTTAACAGCCTTGCTGTCCACCACGTCCTTTTCGATCGATCTGATGTCCGATGCGATCTGGATCTGGCGCGGCTTCAGCGCCTCGGGCACCTGACGCTCCAGATCAATGTGCAGCATGCCATTGGCATGGGTCGCACCTGTTACCTGAACGTGATCGGCCAGATGGAACCGGCGTTCAAACGCACGGGTCGCAATGCCGCGGTGCAGGAATGTCCGGCCTTCGTCTTCGTCCGCCTTGCGGGCCGCAACGATCAGCGCCTTCTCACGCACCTCAACGGTCAGATCCGCGTCGGAAAAGCCCGCGACGGCAATTGAGATCTGATAGGAATCATCGTCCAGCTTTTCGATGTTATAAGGGGGATAGGTTGGCGTTGCGCCATCGTTGCTTTGAACGCGGTCCATCATCTTGGCAATCTGGTCAAAGCCAACGCTGGACCGGTAGAGCGGTGCAAAATCATAAGTACGCATGGTGTCATCCTCATCTTTGAGCGATACAAATTACGGACCTTCCATCCTTGGACAGGCCCTGTGGTTTGCGCCGGAGCCCTTCAAAGGCACCCCGACTTCAAAAATGTGGGATCTGTGTCAGACGGTTTCAAGCACCACTCGAAACGAATTACATAATCTTTGCGCGCTGGGTCATTCCGTCGCGACGGGCCGCACGAATTTCGCCCCTGTCTGGCGCTGAACGCCGCCGACCCGGATGCGTTTGCTGCCCGGTCCGGCCTCCTGAAAGACGCCTTTTCCGGCGACCATTTCGGCCTGCAAAAGCGCCAGCGGCGCGCCCAATGCGGTCCCCAGCGAGACGCTTTCGCCGTTGACCTCAGCCTTGGCTGACACCACCGACACGATCTGCGCACGGCCATTTTCAAAGGTGAAAATCGGCGCGCCGCTTGATCCGAAATCAACAGAGCAGGACGTCACCAGCACGCCTTCTTGCTGCGCCAGCACGGTACAGACCTCCTGCAATGACGGGGCCTCGGCGCGGTCGCGGGCATAACTTACCACGCCCACGCTGTCACCGGGTCGCGGGCCCGCAGCGGTGGAAAACGGCTGGATCGTGGTGTTGTTGATCGGGCGTTCCAGTTCAAGCAGCGCCAGATCATTGCGCACACGGGTCGACGACACCTCGCCGTCATAGATGTAATCGGGATGAACCACGGCGCGCCGGATATTGCGATATGCGCCCGCGCGGCCATTGCGCCACCCGGCAAGGAACTGCACGTTGCTGTGGTCTATCAGCAGTTTGGTTTCGCGATCAAACACGCAATGAGCCGCCGTCAGAACCAGCCGGGGCGCAATCAACGCGCCGGTACAAAACCCCGTGCCTGCAATATCCAGACGTCCCACCGCCTCCCAGGCGGCGGCGTCAATGCCGCTGTCCAGACGCCGCAAATGCGCGTCTTGCGCAAATCCGGCAGAAGCGACAACAAGTGTCAAAAGCGAAAGTGCCATCCAGCGACGCAACGCAATACCCCTTACAATTATACAGAGACTCACGCGATACAGGCGACATAAGGCGAAAATAGGGCGGATGCGTTATCGCAGGCGCGGGATCGCCAGACCGGGCGTATAATCGCCCGTCAGCGCGGCGGGTTTCGGCCCGCCGGTGGCCCAATCAAGCAGTTCCACCGTATGCACCACGGGCACCCGCGATCCTGATCCGATCTGCATCATGCACCCGATGTTTCCGGCCGCAATCACTTGTGGATTCCGGGCCTCCAGCGTCTGTATCTTACGCGTTTTCAACTGCTTGGATATTTCCGGCTGCATCAGGTTATAAGTCCCGGCAGAGCCGCAACACAGATGTGGATCAGCCGGTTCAACTACGGTAAATCCGGCCCGTTTCAACAGATCTTTGAGAAAGGTCTTGATCTGTTGACCATGTTGCAGCGAACAGGCGGCGTGATAGGCCACGACCATGCCGTGATGTCCGGGTTCTGCCACATTCTGGGCATCTGTGCCGGCGATCATGTCACGGGCCGGGCGCGGTGCCTGCTGCGGTGCAGGTTCACCGTCGAGGTCGATCAACACTTCGGAGACATCCCTTGCGATGGCCGAAACCCGCGCGGCATCAGCGGCCAGTGGTCCGTTGCGAAACATATGGCCATAGTCCTTGACCGTGGTGCCGCACCCGCTGGTGTTGATCACGATGGCATCCAGCCCGCCACCGTCCATTTCCGCACACCACGCCTTGATATTGCGCGCGGCGGTGGCGTGGCTTTCGTCGGTCTTGCCCATGTGATGGGTCAGCGCACCACAACATCCCGCGCCCTGCGCCACCACAACGTCGCAGCCCAACCGGGTCAGCAGCCGTATGGTGGCATCGTTGATGTCAGTATTCAGCGCACGCTGCGCACACCCCGTCATCAGCGCGACACGCTTGCGCCGCGCGCCTTGCGCCGCAAAGGTCTGCGGATCGTCATTTCGGCTGACAGGGGGGATGACCTTTGGTGCCATCTCAAGCATCGCGCGCAGCCGCGCGTCCGGCATTAACCGCGCAAACGGCCGCCCGATCTTGGCGCCCAGCAATGCCACCCGAAACCGCATCGGATAGGGCAGGATGCGCGCCAGCACCCACCGCAGGGCGCGGTCGCTGAAGGGCCGTTTGTAGCGCCGCTCAATATAGTCGCGGGCGTGGTCCACCAGATGCATGTAATGCACCCCCGACGGACAGGTCGTCATACAGGCCAGACACGACAGGCAACGGTCGATATGCTTGACCGTCTTTGCATCCGGGTCGCGGTCATTTTCCAGCATGTCCTTGATCAGATAAATCCGGCCCCGCGGGCTGTCCAATTCGTCCCCAAGCACCTGATAGGTGGGGCACGTCGCTGTGCAAAATCCGCAATGCACACAGGCCCGCAGAATGGCGTTGCTGTGCGCGGTGTCAGGGTCTTTCAGTTGGTCGGGCGAAAATGTGGTTTGCATGGAAACTCCTGCAAAAGGGTCAGAAACTGAGCCGTGCGAAAACAAGGCCGAACCAGGGGATCGTCGTACCGATGGCACCCAGAATACCGGTCCACCGCCGCATGACCGGACCCGGATCGGCCCGTCGAAGGGCCTGTGCGCCCATCGCCAGCACACCGATCCAGCCAAACCAGATCGCACCAAGGCTGAGCGCCGCAAGCCAGACGTTTGCGCCCCAGCCCGCAGCGACCCCATACCGCAACACTATGCTGATCCCCACGAAGGATGCCGTGAACAAGGTCAGCCACCCCAGCACCGACCGGGACGGCTCCGCCCGCATCAGCAGCCGGAAAACCCCCGGCCCGACAATAAAAACCACCAGAAACAGGGCCAGCACCATCACGCGACAGCCACCGCTGGCACCGCAGCGCTGAACAAACCTTTGGGATCGAACCGGCGCCGCAACCCTTCGGTCAACCGCGCCACACCCGGCGCTTCGGGATGAAACACGCCCAACTGCCGCTTGGTCTGCGCGCTGGCGCGGATCAATGTGGCGTGGCCCGCAAAATCCCCCAACCGCGCGCGCAAATCCGCACCCTGCGCCATGCGCACCCAGATCAGCCCACCGGCCCAATCATACAGCCACGCGTCGGCCCCGGCCTTTTGCGCCAGCGCCGGCGCATCCGACGGCACGCAGGACACGCGCCAGACATCGCCGTCTGTGCCATGAAACCCCGCCACATCGCGCACCCCGGCCCACACGGCTTTCGACTGCTCTGCGGACAAAACTTTGGCCCTGCTGACCCCCAACAGATCGCGCAACCGCCCGATCCGGTAACTCACAGAGGTCGCAAACCCTTCGACGCGCAACAATGTCTCTTGCGTCGCCGGATCATGCGCCGCCCCTGTCACATCGAACGGGCTGCCCATCGCCTGCGCCATTGCCGTGATTGCCGCCCCGTCCGACAGACCCGGCAACACCAGCGTGGATTCCACCTCCGGACACGGCAACACCTTAAGCGATACCTCCGTCAACACCCCCAGCGTGCCATGCGATCCCGCCATCAGCTTGACCAGATCGTACCCTGTGACGTTCTTCATGACCCGCCCGCCATTCTTGATGACCGCGCCGCGCCCGTCGACAAACCGCACACCCAGCAGAAAATCCCGCGCCGCCCCCACCGCGATTCGCCGCGGTCCGCTGACATTGGCCGCGATCACACCGCCAATTGTCGGCTCACCGGTTGTGCCAAGCAACCCACGATGGTCCATCGGCTCGAACGCCAGCCGCTGGTTCTGTTCCGCCAGCACAGCGTCAATGTCCGCCACCGGCGTGCCGGCCTGCGCCACCAGCGTAAGCGCGCCCGGTTCATAAAGCGTTACACCGCACAACCCTCGCGTTGAAATCACGGCCCCGTCGGTCGCGTGCCCGCGCGTGCCGCCACCCTGCACAGCCACCGGTCCCGCCGCCGCCGCGATGGCAGCAGCCATCGATGCCTCGTCCCTGATCATACACCTCGCCTCATATCCTTGCACGCGGCTCTTATCCGCCCCCGACCCGGAAAACCCCGGCACAGCGCTGCGCCCCGCCTCATTCCGCCACCAAGGCAACGCCGCGGCGCGCATCCGACGCATCCAGCGGGAACACTTTGGCCGGATTAAGCAACCACTGCGGGTCAAAGACATCCTTGACCGCCATCTGCGCATCCAGATCGTCAGGCGCATATTGCACATGCATCAGATCGCGCTTTTCGATGCCAACGCCGTGTTCACCCGTCAGACACCCCCCCGCCTCAACGCAAAGTTTGAGGATTTCCGCGCCGAATTCTTCGCAAAGCTCCAGATCACCCGGTTTGTTGGCGTCAAACAGGATCAGCGGGTGCATATTGCCATCGCCCGCATGAAACACATTGCCAACCTTCAATCCGTATTCTTTCGACATTTCCCCGATCCGCCGCAGCACCATGGGCAAGGCGCTGACCGGGATCGTGCCGTCCAGACACATATAGTCGTTGATCTGCCCCATCGCGCCAAACGCACTTTTGCGCCCCAGCCAGATCGCGGCGCTTTCCTCGGCGGATTTGCTTTCCCGCAACTCCACAGGGTTGTGCCGCCGCGCAATGTCCATGATCAGCCCAAGCTGGTGATCAATTTCAGCGTCCGATCCCTCAACCTCAACGATCAGCAACGCTTCGCACATCGGATACCCGGCATGCGCGAACGCCTCTGTCGCCTCGATGCAGGGGCGGTCCATGAATTCGATGGCCACCGGCAGCACCCCCGCCTTGATGATGTCCGACACACAGGCGCCCGCCACCTCGCTGTCGTCAAACCCCATCAGCACGGGCCGCGCGCCCTCGGGCTTTGGCAGAATACGCAAAACGGCTTCGGTCACCACACCCAACTGCCCTTCGGAGCCACAGATCAGCCCAAGCAGATCCAGACCCCCGGCATCCAGATAAGGACCGCCAACGGTAACGATCTCACCGTCCATCAGAACCATCGTCACGCCCATCAGGTTATTGGTCGTCACCCCGTATTTCAGACAATGCGCCCCGCCGGAATTCATCGCGATATTGCCCGCGATGGCACAGGCAAGCTGGCTTGACGGATCGGGCGCATAAAAGAAACCGTTTTGCTCAACCGCGCCCGTCACGCTCAGATTGGTACGCCCCGTCTGGACCCGGATGAACCGGTTGTCACAATCCGTCTCCAGCACGTCGTTCATCCGCGCCACCCCCAGAACCACACAATCCGCCGTCGGCAATGCGCCCCCCGCCAGCGACGTGCCGGACCCGCGCGGCACCACCGGCACGCCCTCCTCATGGCAAATACGCAGCACGTCAGAAACCTGATGCGTCGTGGTCGGCAACACCACAATCATCGGCGCACAGCGGTACGCCGTCAGCGCATCACATTCATAGGCCCGCGTTTCATGCAGATCGTGGATCACGGCACTGCCGGGCAACACCCCTTGCAGCCGCGCCACGACCTTGTCCTTGCGGGCCAGTATCGTGGGATCGGGGATTGGCATCTGCATCTGTGTCACCTTTGCTTTGGTAAGGTAATATTACCAATTTGTGCCGCTGACAAGTTTCGCCTGCCGCGACATTCGGGTCCACCCTACATCGAAACGCCGACGCCCGGACAGTTTCTGGGCGCATCCGCAATCAACACCGCAATCGCTGCTGCCGATCACGCAAACTTGCGCTGTTGCGTATAACCCGGTCAATCCCGCGTTTGCCCCTGTTTACTGCAGTTCGTGCCGCTTCACATCAGTCTGACAAGGGCCACAGACATCCTCCGGTGCGCCGAATCCCCTTGGAAAAGCGGGAGAAAAATGTATATTAGGTATCTTCCGTGCTTATTGGTGCAGACATGAAATTTTTGCTGATCGCTGCCTTTGCCTTGCTCGCCGTACCCGCCCTCGCGGACAGCCCTGTCGTAACCAATGTAAATGTCACCAAATCCGGCGATTTGTGGAATTTTGACGTCACCATCAAGCACCCCGATACCGGCTGGGATCACTATGCCGATGCCTGGCGTATCCTTGACAGCAACGGCACCGAACTGGCGCTGCGCGACCTGTCGCACCCGCATGTGGACGAGCAGCCCTTCACGCGGTCGCTTTCCGGCATTCGCATTCCCGATTCTGTCACCGAAGTGACCGTTCAGCCCCGCGATACAATCGGCGGCTGGTCGGAAAATGTCATGCGGATCAAACTGCGCTGACCCCGGCATTGCTCAACCTGCCCTCGCAAATTCGCCCGCTTCTTTTGGCCTGAAATATCCCGGGGTCTGGGGCAGCGCCCCAGTCGATCGGATTGCGTCAGCAATCCGACAACACCGCACCACACTGCAAAACAGGAAAAACACTCAGACCCGGTTATACGGTCCCCCCGCAAGGATCGACGCCGCGCGGTATAATTGCTCTGCCAGCATCACCCGAACCATCATGTGCGGCCAGACCATCTTGCCAAATGACACGGCATGATCAGCGCGGTCGCGCAGCACTGCGTCGATGCCATCTGCCCCCCCGATGATCAGCGCCAGATCGCCGCGCCCGGCATCGCGCCAACCGGCCAGACGCGTCGCAAACGCCGGCGAGGTTTCAACCTTGCCGCGTTCGTCCAGCACACAGACAACCGCCCCCTGCGGCAAGGCGCGCGCCAGCAGGTCAGCTTCGGCAGCCATGCCGCCGCCCTTCTTGTCCTCGACCTCCACCACGCGCGCAGGCCCAAGGCCCAGCGCCCGTCCGGTGCGGTCGAACCGTGTCAGATAGTCGTCGATAAGGGTTTTTTCCGGTCCGGCGCGCAAGCGCCCGACCGCACAGATATGGACCCGCATGTCAGGTCAGACGCCTGAACTTGCGTTCAGTTCTGCGCCGTGGCCGGCGTATCACTGCCCGTCCACATCTTTTCAAGCTGGTAGAACTCGCGCACTTCAGGGCGAAACACATGCACGATCACGTCGCCTGTGTCGATCAGCACCCAATCCCCGATGTCCTTGCCTTCCAACTTCGGCGAGCGGTCAAAATCGTCCTTGACGTGCTGCGCCAGGATCTCGGCAATGGCCGAAACCTGCCTGCTCGAACGCCCCGAGCAGATCACCATGTAATCCCCGATCGCCGTTTTGCCGCGCAGGTCGATCTGCACCACATCTTCGGCTTTTACTTCATCGAGTTTGTTGAGAATGCTGGCCAGCAACGCATCGCTTGTGGCCGTATCACCCACAGCCGCCATCAGCGCTGCACCGGTATGCGCAGCAGGGGCTGCGTTTGCTTGGATTGACAGGACATTGTCCTCCTTTTGTCGCGCCGCCAGACCCCCGGCGCTGGGGTTGTCCTTAATTTAGCAACCCCACCGCGACAATTCAATAAGCGCAGTGGCGGTGATCTGCCGACCACCCCGCGCACCGGCCCGACATGCGCCCTGCGCATCGCGCGCCAGTGGCTCAGCCCGCCCCGGCGGACGCCGCCATTGCCCCGCCCCGCGCACCCGCCGCCTTTCTGCGCCCTGCTCTCACTGATGGCATGCCGGTCGTTATCGCAGCCCGAATACACCCGTTCAGGTGTCAGCCGCCTTTGGCATCAAAACACCTTGTGCTGCCTCGTCCGCCTCGTTTGCCGCCCTGTCCGACACGGCGGCGCGGGACAATGCCATTTTGCTGTCTTCCAGCATCAACACTTCGCGCTGCGGGAACGGAATTGAAATGTCGTGTTCCTTGAAGACGTCCCACAGCGCCAGATACACATTGCCACGGATGTTGGTCAAACCACCCGTCGGATCCTTGATCCAGAACCGCAAAATGTAATCCACCGACGAATCACCAAATCCCACGATATGACACACCGGCGGTTTAAAGCTGAGCACCCGCTCAACCCCTTTGGCCGCATCAATCGCCAGTTTGCGCACCACATGCGGATCGTCGCCATAGGCGGTGCCAAAATAGATATCCAGCCGCACAAAATCGTTGGAATGAGACCAGTTCACCACCTGGTTGGTGATCAGATCTTCGTTCGGGATCAGGTATTCCTTACCGTCCCGCGTCACCACGGAAACATACCGCGCGCCCAGCGCATTGATCCACCCAAAGGTTTCGCCCAGACTGATCACGTCACCGGGCTTGATCGACTTGTCGATCAGGATGATCACCCCCGACACAAGGTTGGACACCACCTTTTGCAGACCAAAACCCAGACCCACACCGATCGCACCCGACAGCACCGCAAGCCCGGTCAGATCAATGCCAACGGCCTTGACCCCCATAAAGAACGCAAACCCATACAGAAAGATCTGCACACCCTTGACCGCCAACACCTGCATGGACGGGCTGATATCCTCATTCTTGCGAATGCTGGCGGCGGTGGTGGTGCTGATCAGTCGCGCCACCGTGAACAACGCCCCGATCACCACCGCAGCCGTGATGATCGTCAGGACAGACATCCTGAATTCCCCGATGTGCAGCGCAAGACCGTCCAGAAACTGCCCGGTGTCATCCGCCACATTCAGAAAATACAGCGTCGCATAGATCCACAGACCCCATGTCACCAGCCGCCGCAACGGACGGTTGCGCACCAGCCGCGCAGCAAAGGCGATACCGACCCAGACCGCCGCCAGCGTCGCCGCCAGCCCGATCAGATAGGACCGTGACGGCCAGGTGACGCTTTGCATCACCAGATACACACCACCCGCCAAAAGCGCGAACCACATCAGGCCCAGACGCCGCTTGACCTGCACGACCACGCGCAACTTCCACTTGGCCCACCCTTCGCGTGACCGGACCCAGTTCTGCAACATGGTGCCCGACACCCGGTGCAACAGCCATGCCGCCAGCGCCAATATAACAAGGATAATGACCTGATTTTGCCGCCATCCGGGCAAAACGACGCTTTCAAAAAACCCGAGCGCGCCGGAGAAAAGCCCCTGAAGCGAGATCAGGAAATCGGCGAACGGATCGGTTTCTGGGTTCATCGGGGTTCCTTGCGGGTCACAGGCAAAACTTGCACAGCCGCCCTATATCAGCAAGCGGTCAGGTTTGCGTTTGACATTTTCGCGTGCGGGCGGTGGCGTCCGCGCGACGCCGCCGCGATCCGCGGCTCAACCCTCTCTGTACGATCTGCACCGCCCACATGCCGACCCAGCCCGAAACCAATCAGACGCCCCACCATCGCCTGACCGGCACGGCGCGTTGCCCCCCCCTGAACCCGCACCACAAAACGGCACGCATATCCCACCTAATCGCCACCCCGCATCACCACCCGCCGGGCAACACCCGCCCTGCCGCGCCAACGATACCTTGCGAGACTCACCAAGGCGCTATATCCACACCCTCATGATACTGGTGTTTGATCTGGACGACCGCGCGCGCCTGCGCGAACGCTTCTTCGGAGCGACGCACAGCGTGCTCGCGCGGGCTTAACCGCGCCCACACCCCAACCACCCCAATATTTCCAACTTACGGGAGAGGACCATCATGTCCCCCAAGACCCTCTATGATAAAATCTGGGATGCCCACGTCACCCACGAAGCAGACGACGGCACCTGCCTTTTGTACATTGACCGCCACCTCGTGCACGAGGTCACAAGCCCGCAGGCCTTTGAAGGTCTGCGCATGACAGGCCGCACCGTGCGCGCGCCCGACAAAA
>JAGXHC010000044.1 GCA_024636405.1 Sulfitobacter sp.
AGATGTGTATAAGAGACAGGTCTGGGGCAGCGCCCCAGCCGACCCCAACGGGCAAACGGTCCGAAACCGCCATACACCCAGTGCGGCAATCACCCCTTCCCGCAAAGCTGGTCAAGTGCAGTTGAAGTTGTCATTCTGACCCCCGTAAAAAGGAGCCGCAGCGATGGACTATTCTTATGATCTCGGAGCTTATAGGCGCCCCGTCACGTCCGACAATGACACCGCGCAGATGTGGTTTGACCGCGGGCTGAACTGGACATTCGGGTTCAACCACCAGGAGGCCATCGTGTGCTTCCAGCGCGCACTGGCCGCTGATCGCGATTGTGGCATGGCCCACTGGGGCATCGCCTATGCTGCCGGGCCAAACTACAACATGCCCTGGACGCTGTTCGATGAGAAATCAAAGGTCGAAGCTCTGGCGTTGGCGTTCGATGCCACCCAGGCCGCCCGCGCCCTCGCCCCAAAGCTTTCGAACGCCGAAGCGGATCTGATCGGCGCTCTGACCGCCCGCTATCCCCAGCGTGATCCGCTGCCTGATCAAACCGCTTGGGACATCGCATTCGCCACCCGGATGCGCCGCGTGCAGGCCGATCATCCGCAGGATGCCGACCTTGCCTGCGTCTTTGCGGATGCGCTGATGAACCTCAGTCCCTGGCAGATGTGGGAAATCACCACCGGCGCCCCGGCCAAAGGCACAGCCACTCTTGAGGCTAAACAGCTGCTGGAGCATCACATGGCACGCCCCGGTGGCATGGCCCACCCCGGCCTGCTGCACCTTTATGTTCACCTCATGGAAATGTCACCGTTTCCTGAACTGGCGCTCAAGGCTGCGGATGCGCTGCGTGATCTGGTGCCGGACGCGGGCCATCTGGTGCATATGCCCACCCATATAGACGTGCTTTGCGGCGATTACGAAAAGGTGCTGCGCTGGAACCTTCGCGCCATAAAGGCGGACCTGAAATACTACGACGTCAACGGCGCCTTCAACATCTACACAGGCTACCGGCAACACAATTACCATTTCGTGATCAGCGGCGCGATGTATCTGGGCCAATTCGCCCCGGCCATGCAGGCGGTCCGGGACATGAAGGACACGACCCCCGAAGCCATGCTGCGGATCAAATCCCCCCCCATGGCAGACTATTTCGAGACCATTCTGGCAATGGAGCCGCATGTGCTGATCCGCTTTGGACGCTGGCATGATATCCTTGATTTGTCGCTGCCCGACGACGAAACGCTTTATTGTACCCAAGTTGCATTTATCGAATACGCCAAGGCGTTGGCGCTGGCCGCACTGGGACGGGTGGCGCAAGCCGAAGCGCAACGGGCGGTGTTCGATGCCGCCGCCGCCCGCGTGCCCCCAACCCGCCTGCTGCACAACGTCAAAACGGTTGATCTGCTGGCCATCGCGGGCGCAATGCTTGATGGGGAAATCGCTTATCGCAAAGGCGACTATGACATCGCATTCGCCGATCTGCGCCGTGCTGTCGCGCTGGAAGACGGGCTGCCCTTTGATGAACCCTGGGGCTGGATCCAGCCGACGCGCCATGCGCTGGGGGCACTTTTGCTGGAACAGGGGCGCGTCGCGGAGGCCGAACAGGTTTACCGCCAAGATCTGGGGCTGGTGCCCGGCCTGCCGCGCGCCTGTGTGCATCCCGACAACGTCTGGAGCCTGAAGGGATTGCACGATTGTCTGGCGGCACACAGCGATGGCAGTCCTGAGTTGTCACAGGTTCGTCTGCGGCTTGATATCGCAATGGCCCGTGCCGATGCGCCGATTGCTGCCTCTTGCGGCTGTGCTGCGGCGGCAATGGCGGCTTCGTGACGCACAAAAATTGGCGCGCCTGCCCTTGCACGCGCCGTGGGAATGTTGCACCACATGCAGGCTGAAGCCCTTGTGAAGGGCATGATCTAAGGGGACGCGACATGGCGGACGGTGCACTGGAACTCAACACGAAACCCACCGAAGAAATCTCGGTGCGCGAAGTGTTTGGAATCGACACCAACATGATCGTGAAGGGATTTGCCGAACGCACCGAACGTGTGCCGCTGATCGACAATACCTATAAATTTGACCCCGATACCACGCTGGCGATCCTTGCGGGGTTCAGCCACAACCGCCGCGTGATGATTCAAGGCTATCATGGCACGGGAAAATCGACCCACATCGAACAGGTCGCAGCGCGCCTGAACTGGCCGTGCGTGCGGGTGAACCTTGACAGTCACATCAGTCGCATCGACCTGATCGGCAAGGACGCCATCAAGCTCAAGGATGGCAAGCAGGTCACTGATTTCCAAGAGGGTATCCTGCCTTGGGCGCTGCGCAATCCGACCGCGATCGTGTTCGACGAATATGACGCCGGGCGTGCCGACGTGATGTTTGTCATTCAACGTGTGCTCGAAGTGGACGGCAAGCTGACGCTGCTGGACCAGAACAAGGTGATTGAGCCTCACCCGTACTTCCGCATCTTCGCGACGGCCAATACCGTTGGTCTGGGCGATACCACAGGGCTTTACCACGGCACCCAGCAGATCAACCAGGGCCAGATGGACCGCTGGTCGCTGGTCGCGACGCTGAACTATCTCAGCATTGACGCAGAAACGGCCATCGTGCTGTCGAAGAATCCCCATTACAACACCGACAAAGGCCGCAAGACGGTCCGGCAAATGGTCATGGTGGCCGATCTGACCCGGACTGCCTTCATGAATGGCGAACTGAGCACGGTGATGTCCCCGCGCACGGTCATCGCCTGGGCCCAGAACGCCGAAATTTTCCGCAACGTGGGCTATGCCTTCCGTCTTTCGTTTCTGAACAAATGTGATGAGCTGGAGCGCCAGACCGTTGCAGAATTCTATCAGCGGCTGTTCGACGAAGAACTCCCGGAAAGTGCCGCAAGCCTGAGCATGGGCTGATCGCGCCACTTCGCGCGAAAAAAGGCCGCTGATGCGTCGTGCATCAGCGGCCTTTTCCGTTTGACGCCATGTTGTGATCCAGGCGTCAGGTCACCGGTCAGTTAGACGCAGCAGGCGCTGTCGTTTCAGCAGGTTCTGCTGCCGTATCGACAGGCGGCATTGTTTCAAGCGATGATTTGGCTGCGTCCAGTTCACGCGCTGTGATAAACGGTTCTGCGGCTTCCAGATCGATTTTGGATGCCGAAGTGATCAAG
Source organism: Sulfitobacter sp. (assembly GCA_024636405.1). The sequence continues at coordinate 3,168 of JAGXHC010000044.1, forward strand.
CGCAGGTTCTGGTTTTCGTCGGTGGTGGTCGACAGGCTGACCATTTCCAGCGCAACCCACTTTTCCCCCATACCAAGGAAACCGCCCACGCCGATCACGACACCGTCAACTCTGCCATCAAGGTTGACGATCAGATCTTCGATATCGCCGATCGCTTCGCCATTCTGTGAATAGACGCTGCTGCCGATCAGATCTTCTGCCAGGATGGTATTTTCACTTTGCATCCTGATCTGACCCTCAACCGGCTTCGGCTGTTCTTCGGCTGCAACTTCGGTATTTGCCTCGGCGTCCACAGGTGCCTCGGTTGTCATCGTGTCCGTCGCGGGTGCTTCCGTTGTCGCAGGGGCTTCCGTTGTCATGGTATCCGTGGCGGTCGTCGCAGGATCAGACGTTACCGCATCGGCAGGTGCCTCGGTGGTGACAGTATCAGTCGTGGCATCCTGATTCCCGGTCGCATCGGTTCCGGTCTGGCTGGTTACGTCCGCCCCCGCCTCAGCCTCGGTCGACGCAGCTTCGTCCACCGGCTTTACTGTATCGGTTTGCGCCATGATCGCCATCGGTGTGGCGGCCAGCGTCGCGACAATTGCCAGTCTGCTGGCGTGTTGCATGAAATTGGTCATCGTCTAAGTCCTCCGGTTATGACGCAGCGGACAAATTGCTTCTGGAATTGGTTTCGGGCCATTCGCAGCGTCTGTGATAAGAGGCAAACACCTGTGGTTGAATTGCGGTTCCACCGCCGCGATGGCATCGGCCAGAATTGGCCGATCCCGGCGCCGGCCTGCCCCTTTGACCCTGCCTGCAAAACCTGCCAAACCATACTCGGTGAATTGCAAAGGCCCGCGCAGATGACGAAGTCCGACAACCCCGCCGACGCTTTCAAAAAGGCCCTTTCAGAGGCCACCAAAGTCATGGCCAATGACCGCGATCTGAATGTCAGCTACACAGTTGATCCCGCAGGGTTATCCGGCGACATGATGCGTCTGCCGCAGGTCAGCCGACGGATGACGCGTGACGAGGTGATGCTGGCGCGTGGAACAGCCGATGCGCTGGCGCTTCACCGTCGGTATCACAACGGCCAGACCCACGCGAAATACGCCCCCCAAGGTGAAATGGCGCGCGATCTGTATGAGGCGATGGAAACCGCCCGTTGCGAGGCGATGGGCGCACGCGAGATGCCGGGAACGGCGGGCAATATCGACGCCAAGATCAAACATGAGACCCTGCGCAAAGGCTATGATCAGGCAACCCAAGCCAGCGATGTGCCGCTGGCAACGGCCGCAGGCTATCTTGTGCGGCACCTTGCGACGGGCCGCGTTCTGCCGTCCGGTGCGCAAAACGCGATGGACCTGTGGCGCGGGTTCATCGAGGATCAGGCAGGGGGGACGCTTGAAAATCTTGGCAACAGATTGTCCGATCAGGCCGATTTCGCCCGGTTTGCCCGTCAGATCATTTCCGATCTTGGCTATGGCGACCAGTTGGGTGATGATCCCGATCAAATAGACGAAAATCAGGAAGACGAAGCCGAAGAAGGCGCCGAAGAGGAACAGGACCCCGACAGCACCGGTCAGGATGATCAGGACGACGAAAACGCCGAAGGCAGCCCCGAACAATCCCAGGAGGATCAGCAGGACCAGTCTCAGGCCCAGGTTTCCATGGATGACATGGCCGATCAGGAACTGGGCGATGAGGCCGAAATGCCTGAAGGCGACGCCCCGATGGAGCCGCCCGCGCCACAGCCGGTATCGGATGCCGATCCCAACTATCTGGTTTACATGAGCGAGCATGATGAGGTCATTGGTGCCGAAGACCTTGCCGATCCGGTGGAACTGGAACGCCTGCGCGCCTACCTTGATCAACAGCTTGAGCCGCTCAAGGGCGCGGTCAGCCGGCTTGCCAACAAATTGCAGCGCCGCCTGCAGGCGCAACAGAACCGCAGCTGGGAATTTGATCTTGAGGAAGGCATGCTGGATGCGGGCCGTCTGGCGCGTGTGGTGGCCACACCGACAACCCCGCTCAGCTTCAAGGTCGAAAAGGACACCGAATTCCGCGACACGGTGGTGACGCTGCTGTTGGACAATTCGGGTTCCATGCGCGGGCGGCCGATTTCCATTGCCGCCATCTGTGCAGACGTCCTGGCGCGCACATTGGAGCGGTGCAATGTAAAGGTCGAAATCCTTGGGTTTACCACCCGCGCCTGGAAGGGCGGACAGGCGCGCGAAGCGTGGCTGAATGCCGGACGTCCGGTCCAGCCGGGACGGCTTAACGATCTGCGTCACATCATCTACAAATCCGCTGATGCCCCGTGGCGGCGGACCCACCGCAACCTTGGCCTGATGATGAAGGAAGGGTTGCTGAAGGAAAACATCGATGGCGAGGCGCTGGAATGGGCGCACCGCAGGATGGCGGCACGCCATGAGGCACGCAAGATTCTGATGGTCATCAGCGATGGCGCGCCGGTCGATGACAGCACGCTTTCCGTCAACCCGGCAAACTACCTTGAAAAACACCTGCGAGACGTGATCGCGATGGTGGAAAAACGCAAGGTTGTCGAATTGCTGGCCATCGGTATCGGGCATGACGTGACGCGCTACTACAACCGCGCAGTCACGATCACGGACGTAGATCAACTGGCGGGTGCCATGACCGAACAACTGGCAGCCCTGTTTGATGCCGACCCGCGCGCGCGGGCCCGCGTCATGGGCATCCGTCGGGCAAGCTGACATCCCCAATTCCTATCGCTGTTTGCAGGAGGCCGCGTTGTTCCAAAGTTTCGAAGTAACCGCGCGCCCCGATCAGGGGCCGCCCCGGCTGACCGCGCTGCGCGCCGAATTGGCAATTGAAAAGCTCGACGGCTTTGTGGTTCCGCGTGCCGATGCGCATCAGGGCGAATACGTCGCCCCGCATGATGATCGCCTTGCATGGCTTACCGGATTCACCGGCTCCGCAGGGTTCTGTGCCGTGCTTCGCGAAAAGGCAGGCGTGTTCATTGACGGGCGTTACCGCACGCAGGTCAAGGCACAGGTGGCGGATGTCTACACGCCCGTGCCTTGGCCCGAAATACAGCTTGCCGATTGGCTGCGCGAACACCTGCCGGACGGCGGTATCGTGGGCTTTGACCCGTGGCTGCATGCCGCCGGTCAGATTTCGCAGTTGCAGGACGGCCTGATCAACAGCGGTATCGAATTGCGGCGCGTGCCAAATCTGGTGGACCGCATCTGGGCGGATCAACCGCCCCCGCCGATGCACCCGGCGAAAATCCACCCGTTGGAATTTGCCGGTGAAAGCCACGATGACAAACGTGCCCGTCTGGGGCAAACCCTGCGCGACGTAGGCCATGCAGCAGCGGTGATCACCTTGCCGGACTCGCTGTGCTGGCTGCTCAACATCCGCGGCAACGACATTCCCCGCAATCCCGTCGCCCACGGGTTTGCCGTGCTGCATAGTTCTGGCGTGGTGGACCTGTTCATGGCGCCGGAAAAGCTTGCAGGTCTGCAAGCGCATTTGGGTGACAAGGTCACAATCCACGCGCCCGACCGTCTGTTGGCCTATCTGGACGCCCTGCCCGGCGCCATCCGGCTGGACAAGCAAAGCGTGCCGGTCATCATCGCGGATGCCGTCGGCGCGCGCGCGGTCTGGGGGGATGATCCGTGCATGTTGCCCAAGGCGTGCAAGAATGACGCTGAAATAGCAGGCTCTGCCGCGGCCCATCTGCGTGACGCAGTGGCGCTGACGGAATTGCTGGCATGGCTGGACGCCCAGGCCCCTGGCACCGTGACCGAATCCCAGGTCGTGACCCGGCTCGAAACCTTGCGCCGCCGCGACAACGCCCTTCAGGACATCAGCTTCGAGACCATAGCAGGCACCGGCCCGAATGGCGCGATCATGCACTACCGCGTGACCGAAGACACCGACAGCCTGCTGGCGGAAGGGCATCTTCTGGTGCTGGACAGCGGTGGCCAATACCTCGACGGGACCACAGACATCACCCGCACCGTCGCCATTGGCACGCCCAACCTTGAGGCGCAAACCGCATTTACCCGCGTGCTGTCCGGCATGATCGCAATGAGCCGCCTGCGCTGGCCCACCGGATTGGCGGGCGCACATATCGAAGCCGTCGGTCGCATGCCCCTGTGGCTTGCAGGACAAGATTTCGACCACGGTCTCGGCCACGGCGTCGGCGCGTACCTCAGCGTGCACGAAGGCCCCCAGCGCCTGAGCCGGATCAGCCAGGTGCCGCTTTTGCCCGGTATGATCCTGAGCAATGAACCGGGATACTACCGCGAAGGCGCGTTTGGCATCCGCATCGAAAACCTGCTGGTGGTAGAACAGGCACCTGCGCTGCCCGGCGGCGACGCGCACCGTGCAATGCTGAACTGGCGCACGCTCAGCTTCGTACCGATCGACCGCCGCCTGGTGCTGGCCGATATGCTTGATACGGCAGCGCGGGCATGGCTCAACACCTATCACGCGGAGGTTGCACAAAAAATCCGACCCCGCCTATCGCCAGAAGCAAAACTGTGGTTGGATACCGCAACGGCGCCAATCTGAGCGCCGATAATCAGCTTTGCAGGGGGATGTACATTGGCCGATCATATCAAGATCACACAGGCCGAGGGGACTTGGACGGTGCGCGCCGGCGGTGCCGTTCTGGGTGAATCGGTCAACGCGTTGCAACTGGCCGAAGGCGATTACCCCCCGGTCATCTATTTCCCGCGCGAAGACATCGCGATGGCCTTTCTTGACGCGTCAGACAAGATCACCCATTGCCCGCACAAGGGGGACGCCCGCTATTTCTCCGTTGTGACGAAAAGCCGGACATTACAAGATGCTGTCTGGTCCTATGAGGCGCCCAAGGACGCCGTCGACGGGATCAAAGGCTATCTTGCCTTCTACCCCATGGACGAAATAACCATCGAACAAATCTGACCCCAACGCGCGGCGTGCCTTGCAAACCAAAGGGGCGCTCCGCCCTTCTTTTGGCTCTAAATATCCCGGGGTCTGGGGCAGCGCCCCAGTCGGTCGGATTGCCTTGGCAATCCGACCCCTAAATGATCATAGCCCGTGCCGTTTTACGAATGTTCCTCAGCCGCCGTCGCAGCCAGCGCGCGGTTGTAGGCTTTCAGCGCGTCAACGTGGAACAATGCACCCAGCAAATCAGGCGGTGCACCCGCGGTCAGCGTCACAACCGGGATAAACGGCACGCCGGTTTTCTCAAACATCGGCAGAGCCGCCTCAAGCGTGGCCGTGCCATCAATATACGTGCCTTCATCAATCAGCGCCCAACATGCGTTGGCATCTGCCGCGTTTGGCTCATCCGGCCGGCGCATGACGCGCGCCACCGCAAACATCGACAACAGATAGGCCTGCGGACCTGCGGCCAGCCGCAGACCCCGCCGTTCGATCTGCGTCAGGAAAAAACTGCGATTAACCAGCTTGGATGCGAGCGCCGTCGACATGCTGACCGCGACCATTACCGCCAGTCCAATCTGCCAGTCACCGGTCATCTCAAACACGATCAGCGTGGTCGAAATCGGCGCGCCCAGCACCGCAGCGGCCACCGCCCCCATCCCTGCCAGCGCATAAAGCGTGATCGACCCGGACACATCCGGGAACAGCCCGGTCGCAATCAGGCCAAAGGCCAGCCCGGTCAGCGCCCCCACCATCAGCGACGGTGAAAACATACCGCCGCCCATGCGTCCGCCCAATGTAATCGACACCGCGATCACCTTGAGAACCGCAAAAACGATCACTTCGCGCAGGCCAAGCTGCCCCGTCAGCGCCAGCGATGTCGTCTCATAGCCAACGCCGATGATATGCGGAAACCACAATGCCATGACGCCCAGCATCGCGCCCGCGATCATCGGGCGCAGATACCGGGGCAGACGGGTGCGGCTTTGCACATAATTCCCGACATCCTCGGCCCAGAAGATGCTTAGCATAAGTGCCACCGCAACCAACCCGCTTGTCAGTCCCAGCAGCAAAAAGGCCGGCAATTCAACGTAAAACTGCAAATCACCCGTGGTCGGCAGCACAAATTCCGTTACCCCGCCGAACTCAAGCCGGTTGATCACCGTGCCTGCAACAGATGCAATCACGATGGGCGCAAATGCATGGACCGCGAAATGACGCAGCACCACTTCCAGCGCAAAAAGCGCACCCGCGATCGGCGCATTGAAACTGGCCGAAACCGCCGCAGCCACGGCACATCCCAACAGGTCACGCCCGGTGATTCCATCGGCCTTGATCCACCGGTTCACCCAGGTGGAGATCACGGCGGCCATATGCACCACCGGCCCCTCGCGGCCCGATGATCCTCCTGTGCTCAGCGTGATCAGCGACGCGAGCGCCGATGCAATCCCTGCGCGCGTTTCAACCCGCCCGTCGTGAATCGCGGCACCCAGGATCACGTCACTGACCGTGCGCGCCCGCGCATCGCGCGTGAAGTTATGCAAGATCAACCCCACGACCAATCCGCCCAGCGTCGGGATCACCACAATCCAGTACCAATCAAGACTGCCGATAAAACTGTGCAGGTGCTGCACGTCCTCGGTCCCATAAAGTGTCGCCTGCAACCGGTTGATCCCTTTGCGAAACAGCAGCGCGGCAAACCCGGCGGCGATTCCGATCATCAAGGCGATAAACCAAAAGGTGACTTTGCCCGGCCCCCGGTGCCGCAGCACAAGCAGCCCGGTCCTGCAACTGGTGACGGCCAGTTGCAGTTGGGCTGAAAAGAACGGAAGCGGCGGTTCTGACATGGATGCTCGATCACAGAAGGTTAATTCTGTCTAGGACACCTGACCCTTGGGGCAAACCCTATTGTCAGCCGGATTGCGCGCGGCTTTTGGCACTCTGCCCTTGTAGCAACACGTTGGCGGCGGCGCGGGCGGCATCGGTGATCACATCGCCCGCCAGCATACGCGCCACTTCCTGCACCCGCTCCGGCGGGCTCAGCGGCACGACAGTGGACGTGGTCATGCCATTGCGCACGGATTTCTCCACCCGCCAGTGATGCGCGCCCAAGGCCGCGACCTGCGGCGAATGGGTCACGACCAGCACCTGACCGCCCTGCGCCAGCGCCGACAGGCGCCGCCCCACGGCATCTGCCGTCGCACCACCCACGCCGCGGTCAATCTCGTCAAAGATCAGCGTCAGACCCGGCTGACCCTGCGTGAGGCAAACCTTGAGCGCCAGCAAGAAGCGGCTAAGCTCGCCGCCCGACGCGATCTTGCCCAGCGGTCCTGCAGGCGCGCCGGGGTTCGTGGCCACGGTGAATGACACCGCATCGTGGCCGTCAGGGCCGGGCGCATCTGCGGTGATCTGGGTGGCAAACACGGCCCGCTCCATCTTGAGCGGGGCAAGTTCGCCGGACACGGCCTTGTCCAGCTTCACCGCCGCCTTGCGCCGCGCCGCGCTCAGCGCTTGGGCAGCCGCATCATAGTCAGCCTCCGCTGCGCGCACCGCCTTGTCCAATTCGGCCTGCGCCGCCTCGCCCGCGTCCAGCGCCGCAAGCTTGCCGCGCAGCACGGCGGCAAATCCGGCCAGCGCATCGGGTGCCACATCATGCTTGCGCGCAAGTGCACGGATCGCGAACAGCCGCTCTTCGGTTTCTTCCAGCTCGATCGGATTGAACGACATTGCGTCAATGGCATTGGCCACGCCCGACATGGCGTCATCCAGTTCTACCATCGCCCGGTTAAGGGCCGCCATCGGTTCTTCAAGCGCGCCTTCGGCCTTATCCGCCACACCGTCCAGCCAGCGCAACGCATCGCCAAGGCTTGTCTCTGCCCCACCCTGGCCCAAGATCTCGTCCGCGTTGACGACATCGCTGCGGATCTTTTCGGCGCTCTGCATCAGACGGCGGCGGGTGTCCAGTTCGGCCTCTTCGCCCTCCTGGGGGTCCAATTGATCCAATTCGGCAACCGCATGGCGCAGGTATTCCTCTTCGGCGCGGATCGCATCGCGGTCCGCAGCGGCGGCGGCGGCGGCCTTGCGCGCAGCACTTTGGGCCGACCAAGCGCTGCGCACCCGGCCTAGGGCCGCGCCGTTGGCGGCAAAATCATCCAGAATGGCCCGGTGCCCGCGCGGGTTCAGCAGACCGCGATCATCGTGCTGTCCGTGCAGTTCCACCAATGTATCGGACAAGGCGCGCAGGATTTCACCCGAACAGCGTCGGTCGTTGACCCAGGCGGTCTTGCGCCCGTCGCTGCCGTTGGTGCGCCGCAAGATCACCTCGTCGCCACCGGGCAGGCCCGCCTGCTCCAGCACGGCATGTGCAGGGTGGCCGGGCGGCAGATCAAACCACGCGGTCACTTCGCCCTGTGCCGCGCCCTGGCGCACCAGATCCGCGCGCCCCCGCCAGCCCAGCACAAATCCCAGCGAATCCAGCAGTATTGATTTGCCCGCACCGGTTTCACCCGTGAGCACGTTCAAACCCGGCTGAAACCCAAGTTCCAGCCGGTCAATGATCAACATGTCCTAAATGTCGAGACCGCGCAGCATGTCCGCTTTCCGCAGGGTGGGCGTGCCCCCCTGCTCTTACAACCACTTGCCTTTGATCGTCTGGCGATAGATCGCCGTCAGCCAGTTGTCGCCAAACGACTTCATCTGAAGCCCGCGGCCCGTGAGCAACTTGTAACTGTCCTCATACCATTGGGTCGACCGGTAGTTATGTCCCAGAATGGCCCCCGCTGTCTGTGCTTCATCGGTCAGGCCAAGGCTTAGATAACCCTCTACCAGTCGGTGCAAGGCTTCGGCGGTGTGGGTGGTGGTCTGGAAATCCTCGACCACGACACGGAAGCGGTTGATCGCTGCGGTGTAATGGTCCCGACGCAGGTAATAACGCCCGATTTCCATTTCCTTGGCCGCAAGGTGATCAAAGGCCAGATCGAACTTCAGGATCGCGGATTTCGCATATTCGCTGTCGGGATATGTTTCAATCACCTGGCGCAGCGATTGCAGCGCCTGAAATGTCAGCCCCTGATCGCGCCCGACTTCATCGATCTGGTCATAATAGCTTAGCGCCAGAAGGTATTGCGCATAGGCGGCATCGTCATCATCGGGGAAGAAATCAATGAAACGCTGCGCTGCGGACCGGCTGTTGGGATAATCCTGATCCTGATGATAGGAAAATGCCTGCATGATCAGCGCACGCTTGGCCCATTCGGAATAGGGGTAAAGCCGCTCAATCTCGGCAAAGTAGAACGCAGCCTGATCCGGTTTGCGCTTCTCAAGCTCGAATTCGCCACGCTCGAAAATCTGCTCGGCTGAATAGGTCTCAAGCGGGATTTCCTGAGGGTTAAAGAAACTTTGGGTGAACCGTCCCGTTTCGCGGACCGCACCACACGCGCTGAGCGCCGCGACAAGCAGCACTGCACCGATCAGCCGCTTGCGCGTACCTGTCACTGCCATGCCTGCACCCTTCGCATTATTCATACTATGGCCTTCTCAACCGACTTGAGCATGTGACTAGCACAATAAATTCCGTTGCAAAACGCCCATTCCACACTTCCGCGCCAAGCGTCACGCAAAAGCGATAGTTCTGCGCGCTTTGCCCGCCTGTTGTCTGGAATTACAGTGCCTTGAGTGTCACGACAAGGGCTGGTTGCGCCAGTTTCCCGGTAGAGCACGGGGATCAGGCGACCTGCGGGATCTCGTCCCAGGCCAGCCCATAGCCCGGCAGCCGTTTCGCCATCGCCGCGTCACAGGTTACCATGCGCACCGCGCCGGGTGTGGCGAACAGCGCCCGCAGCAGCGTGTTGGTCATGGAATGACCTGCCCGCTGGCCGGTGTAATGGCCCAGCAGCGGCGCACCGGCCAATGCCAGATCACCCAGCGCATCCAGCATCTTGTGGCGCACAGGTTCATCTGCATGGCGCAGACCGCCCGGACTAAGCACGCGGTCGCCGTCGAACACCACCGCATTCACGCCAGGGGTGCCGCCCAATGCCAGACCGTTGGCCTGCATCGCATCGACATCCGCCTGTCGGCAGAACGTCCGGCTATCGCAAAGCTCGCGGGCGAAGGAGCCGTTGTTCATCACCAGCGACTTTTTCTGATGCCCGATGGCTGCGTCGGCGAACTCGATCTCGAAATCGATGCGCAGCGTGTCGGACGGGGCCAGCGACGCCGACGCATCGCCATCGGTCACTGTGACCGTCTTCAGAACCTCAAGGGCACGCACCGGCGCGGTCAGCTTGCGGATGCCGCGCAGCATGATGCCACGCACAAACGGCACGGCTGACCCGTCAAGGATCGGAACTTCGGGCCCGTCAAGTTCGATCAAGGCATTATGAATACCGCACCCGGCAAGAGCGGCCATCAGGTGTTCAACGGTCGATACCGACAGCCCAGTGGGATTTTCCAGTTTCGTGCACAACGGGGAGCGGTTCACCACATCCCAACGCGCCGGCACCATCCGGTCGCCGACAGCGACGTCGATCCGTGTGAACCAGATACCATGATGCGCGCCCGCAGACCGCACTGTTACCGTCGCGGGCTGGCCTGAATGCAGGCCTGTGCCACTAAAGCTGATCGGTGATTTTATGGTCGTTTGCACGTTATTATCCTCAGGGTCCAAAGATCACTGTCTAGGTTGAACACAGAGGTAAGACGCAGGTTCAGTTTGCTCAACTCAATCTTTGCAACCGACTGAAACATGGCTGTAACAATTAAGCGCGATGGCGCCTGCTGGTCTGTAATGGTATGATATAAAAAAGAAAAAGCCGCCCGCAGGCGGCTCTCTCATCCAATTAAAGTGACCGCTTAGTTGGCCTGACGACGCAGGAATGCGGGGATCTCGATGCGTTCCTGATCGGGATCCGGCGTTTCCTGAGGCTGCGGCGCAGCAGAGGAGGCGCGGTTTTGCACCGGAGGCTGCTGACGCGCTGGACGCGGCTGGCTTTCGCTCTCGGCGTGGCCCGTCATCCGGTTGATCAAGGAGTTGATCCCAAATCGCGGCTTCTCGGCGCTATGTGCGGCCTGATGCTGCTGCTGCTGGGTTTGCTGCGCCTGACGTGACTGTGCGTCGGGGGCCGCTTTCTGGGCAGCGGCGCGCAGACGCGCCAGCGCTTCGGGAGAGGGTGTTCCGGGGGCCGGGGCGCGCGGTGCCACAAATGTGTCCGGCTCTGCTTCGATGCTTTCCTGACGCGGCTCGAATGCGGCGACCTGCGGCTGGTAGGCCGGCGGTGGCAGACCATCGGAAGCGTCACGAATATCCTCGGCAAAGATATCCTCGGCCATCTCGTCTTCTGCGCCATGCTGTCCGTCAAGTTCGTCAAACAATGGGGCCTGATCGGCGTGGTTCTGCGCCACTTCGGCGGCAACCGGTGTGGCTGCGGCAATGGCAGGTGCCAGACTTTCGACAGCGACGTGCTGTTTCAATGGCTGGCTCATGGACCGGCGCGGCACCGGCATTTCGGTATTCACATCGGTGGCGTCAATGCCTGTGGCAACAACGCTGACGCGCATCATGCCGCCCATGTTTTCATCCAGCGTGGAACCGACGATGATGTTTGCCTCCGGGTCCACTTCCTCGCGGATGCGGTTCGCGGCTTCATCAAGTTCAAACAACGTCAGATCATGGCCGCCGGTGATGTTGATCAGAACGCCCTTGGCGCCGCGCAGGCTGATTTCATCCAGCAGCGGGTTCGCGATGGCTTTTTCCGCCGCCTGAATGGCGCGGTCTTCGCCTTCGGCCTCGCCGGTGCCCATCATCGCCTTGCCCATCTCATCCATCACGGCGCGGACATCGGCAAAATCAAGGTTGATCAAACCGGGACGCACCATCAGGTCGGTCACGCCCTTGACGCCTTGATAAAGTACATCATCGGCCATGCTGAACGCTTCGGTGAAGGTGGTCTTTTCATTGGCCAGACGGAACAGGTTCTGGTTGGGAATGATGATCAGCGTATCAACGACCTTTTGCAGCGCCTCGACGCCGTCCTCGGCCTGGCGCATCCGCTTGGCGCCTTCAAACTGAAAGGGCTTGGTCACAACACCGACCGTGAGAACGCCCAATTCCCGCGCCGCCTGCGCGATGATCGGTGCCGCCCCGGTGCCGGTTCCGCCACCCATGCCGGCGGTGATGAAACACATGTGCGCGCCTGCAAGGTGATCAACAATCTGTTCAATCGATTCTTCCGCAGCGGCAGCGCCGACGCTGGCACGTGCGCCCGCGCCCAAACCTTCCGTGACCTTGATGCCAAGCTGCACGCGGTTTTCCGCCCGCGCCTGTTGCAAGGCCTGCGCATCGGTGTTCGCGACAACAAAATCGACGCCATCGAGCTCTTTTTCGATCATGTTGTTCACCGCGTTCCCGCCAGCGCCGCCAACGCCAAAAACGGTGATACGTGGCTTGAGATCGTCCTGACCGGGCATCGAAAGGTTAAGTGTCATGTGTTGTCCGCCTGTTCTGATTGCCCGCTGCCTGCGGGTATTTTTCCCAAAAATTTCCCTGATCCTATCGGTACAGGGACCGAACGTCACCTAAAAAACGTCATTTTGACCCTAGATATGGGCAAATTCTTGCCAAATTTCTCCTTATGTCGGGGTTGGCCACCTCATCTTGCGGTTACCAGTTGTCCCGGAACCATTTTACCGCCCGCTTCAGCGACCGCGACGGGTAGCGGTCAGCGGGAATTTCGAAGTCCCACCATTCATCCTGCGGATGCGCCGCAAAGAGCGCCAGACCGACAGCCGCGGCAAACCCCTGCCCGGTCGCGGCCTGTGGCAGGCCGTGCACCCGCAAGGGGCGACCCAACCGAACCTGCTGGCCCAGAATTTTGCTCGCCAACCCGTCAAGGCCAGGAATTTGGCTGCCTCCGCCGGTAAGCACAATCTGTTGGCTGGGCAAATGGTCAAAACCGGCGGCATCCAGCCGAACGCGAACTTCCTCCAGTATTTCTTCTACCCTGGGACGCATGATCCCGATCAACTCTGCCCGGCTGGCCGTGCGGCGGTCGTGCTCATAATCTCCCGTTTCGCCGCCGATCTCGATCATCTCGCGGTCGTCCATTCCGGTGGCGTGCACCCCGCCGTAAAATGTCTTGATGCGTTCGGCATTGGCTGTGGGAACCTGTAGCCCCATGGAAATGTCACTGGTCACATGGTCGCCGCCCATGCGCACGGTGTCGGCATATATCATGTGCTTTTTGATGAAGATCGACACACTGGTCGAACCGCCGCCAAGATCAATACAGGCAGCGCCCAGTTCCTGCTCATCCTCGACCATCGCGGAAATGCCCGAGGCATAGGCAGACGAGGCAATACCGGCAAGTTCCAGATCGCACCGCTTGATGCAATGCGCCAGATGCTGCACCGCATCCGCGTCCACCGTCAGCATATGCATGTCAACCGACAACCGGTTGCCCAATTGGCCGCGCGGATCCCCCAGACCGGACCGATGATCCAGCGCAAAATTGACCGGCTGCGCGTGCAGGACTTCGCGGCCTTCGCCGTATTCCGGCACATCGCATCCGGCCAGCACCCGTGCCACATCCTGTTCGGACACCGCCTGGCCGTCCAGATCCACCTGCGCATCCAGCCCATAACTGCGCGGCTCGCCGCCCGAAAAACACGCGATCACGTGGTCAACACGGATCCCCGCCATCTTCTGCGCACCCTGAAGTGCCGTGCGGATGGCGCGTTCCGTCTCGCCCATTGCACAGATTTCACCAAAGCGGACACCGCGTGAACGTGTCGTCGCCGCGCCGATTACCCGAAAGCCCGACTGACCCGCCAGCGATCCGATTTCGCCTTCTTCGCCCAACTTGCCGACACCGTCAAAGCGCAGGACAAGGCAGGCGATCTTGGAACTGCCGACATCGAGGATCGCCACCACCCCGCGTTGCATCGCCAGTTTCCGCATGTGTCGCATGGAGCGTTGGCTGTCATAAAGATCGGTCATATCGTTAATGTCCCAAAGATCACTGGCCCGAAAGCTGCTTGATATCCCACCATGCACGGGTGGCCTGTTCGTTCATTCTTACGGTTGGCCGTTCGGCCAGACGCATATCGACCCGCGATACATCGCGCGTCAAAAGTTCCTGTGCGCGTTCCAGCGCAATCACGCGTTCCAATGCCTGCAATGCACCGGTTTCGGGCAGCAATATACGCTGGTCGCGGTCCAGCACGATATCCCAGCGCCGGTTCCCGATGCGCACGATCCCCAGCAACCGTCCATCCAGCGCCGAGGCCGCGCGGATCAAATCAAGCGCTTCGGGGACATGGCGCGGCGCACCCTGCCCCGCAATCATCGGAAGGTCAGCAAAATCGCCACGGTTGGGGATATCAGCCACATGTGCGCCCGCGTCATCCACCAATGACAAGCCATCTTCGCTGCGCCAGACAGCAACCGGCAGGCGCGGCGTCACATCCACCTGCAACACGCCACCCGGACGGATGCGCACATTGGTCTGGCGCACACCGTGCAGCGCAGAGATCTGCGCGCGGATCTCCGGCAGGTCCAGATCGAATGAGCTGAGCGGAAATACAATCGGCACCGCGGCACGGATCTGGCCTGCCAGCGCATCTTCGGCGCCGTCGATCGCCATCAGCTTGACCATGAATTCGGGCCGGTCCTGGATGCTGGAACGGGCATCCGCCACAGCCTGCACGATCGCGCCACGCCGGTCATCATTGGCCAGATAAATCGTGCTCGCCAGCAGCGTCAGACAGAAGGGCAAGCCAACCCGAAGCCCAAACCGAAATCCCGGCGTCAGCATCAGCCGCTGCATCCGCCACGCCCAGCGGGACGGCGCGGGATCAGCTTTGGTGGTCTTCGGCTTGCGGTGCATCAACGTGAACATGACGCGTCCTCCACCAGTTGCGCACAAAGATCGGCAAATGAAATTCCCAGCGCCTGCGCCTGTTCCGGGGTCAGCGATGTGCCGGTCATGCCTGGCTGCGTATTTGTCTCCAGCAAGATCAGGCCCTCGGCGCCGCGCGCTTCGTCCCAGCGGAAATCGGTGCGGCTGATGCCGCGACATCCCAGTGCTGTGTGCGCCCGCTCGGCATATCTCAGGCAAAGATCGAAAATGTCCGCTGGCAGAACGGCTGGCACCACATGGCGCGAGCCGCCGACCTTGTATTTGGCATCGTAATCATACCAACCCGTGGTGATGATATCGGTAACCGTGAGCGCCCGGTCGCCCAGCACGGTGGTGGTCAATTCGCGGCCCGGCGCAAAAGTTTCGACCATGACCTCATCTGGCATGTCATCGGACAATTGCGGCGGGCCATTGTTGTCCAACCCAACCAGATAGACCCCAACAGACGAGCCTTCGTTATTTGGTTTGACCACATAGGGCGGCGTCATCACGTGGTCACGGCGCACGTCTTCGGCGCGCGCGATGATGCTGTCAACCACAGGCAGACCGACACGGCGGAACACATCTTTGCTGCGCTGCTTGTCCATTGCAAGGGCCGACGCCAGAACGCCCGAATGGGTATAGGGGATCTGCAGCCATTCCAGCAGCCCCTGCACACAGCCATCTTCGCCCCAGCGGCCATGCAGGCCATTAAAGACAACGTTCGGCTTGATTTGCTGCAATACGTCACAAAGATCGGGGCCTGCGTCGACCTCAATTACATTGTAGTCCCGTTCCCGCAATGCAGCGGCGCAGGCGCGCCCAGTTGAAAGCGACACTTCGCGTTCAGCCGAATGGCCACCTATCAATACCGCCACTGTCGGGGTTGTCCTGCTCGACTTACCCACCGTAGTGCCTTTTGTCCCGGACCGTTCACGGCCACTGTTTTTATTTAGCTTTTTGCGTCTTTTTGCCGTTTTCCGGCTTTTGCCTCTGGCATCGGATCACCCAATTCTTCACCGATGCGCATGATTTCCCATTGTAGACTTATCCCGCTCTTATCGTAAACCTTTTTTCGCACTTCTTCGCCCAATCCTTCCAGATCGGCAGCAGAGGCGTCGCCGGTGTTGATCAGGAAATTGGAATGCTTCGGGCTCATCTGTGCCCCGCCGCGCTGTGCGCCGCGCATGCCGGCATCGTCAATCACCTTCCAGGCCTTCAGATCATGCACGTCGTCCGCGCGCCCGGTGCTGGAAAATCCCGCCGGATTGCGAAAGGTGGACCCGGCGCTGCGGTCTTTTGTGGGCTGTGTCTCATCGCGCTTGCGCAACTGTTCAGCCATGCGCGCGTGCAGCGTTTCGGGATCGCCGGGGGGCGGTGCGAAAGTTGCACTGACAATGACGGTGCCGTCGGCCAGATTGCTCTGACGGTAGGAGAATTGCAGGTCCTGCGCCGTCAGCGTGACCAGCGCGCCCGCGCGTGTCACCGCCTGTGCGCTGACGAAATGATCCGCCGTATAGCTGCCATAGCAGCCCGCATTCATCCGCACCGCGCCGCCGATGCTGCCCGGAATGGTGCGCAAAAAGGTAAGATCAAGGCCTGCGTCCGCCGCGCGCCGTGCCACATGCGCATCCAGCGCCGCCGCCCCGGCTGTCACATGCGCGCCCGATATTTCACCCGATATCTCGATCGCGTTGAACCCGCGTCCCAACCGGATCACAACCGCGCGCAAGCCACCGTCGCGCACGATCAGATTGCTGCCCACGCCCATCGGAAACACCTTTACCGCTGCGGGAAGGTCGCGCAGGAAATCACGCAAATCGTCCAGATCGGCAGGCTGAAACAGGTAATCCGCAGGCCCGCCAACGCGCAGCCATGTCAGATCATTCAAGGGACGCCGCGGCGTCAGGGTGCCGCGCACCTGCGGCAAGGTCGTATCATTCATGTCTCCGCCCTACGAAGTCTTGCGGCCGAGGTCAATTTTCACCCTGATCGCGGTTGACCCGGCTGTCGCGCCATTGTCGCACGATACGTCCCGCCAGCCACCCCGCGCCAAACGCACAGATCCCGTACAGCGCGACAGCCGCCTGCGCCATCATCGCATGCGGATCCAGCAGCTGTGTGTGCAGCCCAAAGACGATCCAGCCCGCATCCAGCGCCAAGCCAAATATCAAGACGCCCAGAAACAGAACAAAACGGGCGCGAAATCCGCACCAGGCACAGGCCAGCATCCACACCGCCAGCACAGCGATCAAAAAGGTGATCGTGCCGGTCATTCTGCAGGTTCGCGTGTGCGGTCGGGTCCCGGACGTAACCCGCGCAGCCAGCGACCCAGGAAAATCACCGGCCAGCGCAGTACCGAGCAGCCGCCAGCTAGAACCAGCAGGCCCAGCCACGGTCCATGCTGCGCCGTGACATAACCGACGATGGGAATACCGATGGCGATCAGCACATAGGCGTTGCGCCAATGGTTGTCGCGGCTTGGCGTCATGGCAAGAACATTGGCAAACAGCGCCCAGAGACAGGCAAGCAGCAGCGAAAGGCTCATTCGGGGATCTCCGGTTTCTGGCCACGCAGACGCGCGATAATATAGCGTAGCGGGTTGCGGAACATTGAGACAAAAGCCAGCACCGCAAGCGCGGCCACGACCCAGCTGACCTGCATCCCGATCATCGTGATCAGAACAGGCGCGGCCAACAGCAACATCACCCCCGGCACGTATTGCCGCCGCATTGGCAACATCGCGACCGCCACAGAAGCAAACACCCACAATATGCAAAACCAGAGCAACATCACCGCGCCGCCCTTTCGGCCAGCGTTCGCCGGATCAGCAGCCCGGCCGCCCAGCCCAGCAACAGCGCGGGGCCGCTGTAAACGATCAGCGGCGCGTCAAGCCAATGATGCGTGCCGCCTGCGATCCCCTGCCAGATAAAGTAGAAACAGACGCCCACGACACCCACCAGCAAGCCGCCCACAAGTGCGGGCCGCCACGCAAAATACGAAATCGCGAGACCACCGGCGAAGGCTGCCGCAAGCCACATCTCAGGCAGCCCCCTGTTTCAGGGCGTGCAATTTGTCCGGCAGACCATTGGCCCAGCCGCTGATTGATCCGGCACCCAGACAGACCACCATATCGCCGGGCCGGGCCTGTTCACGCACAAGGCGGGCCAGATCGTCTTCGTCTTGCACCGCGCGGGCGTGGCGATGCCCATGCCGGATCAACCCGGCAACCAGATCGTCACGGCTGGCCCCTGCGATCGGGTCTTCACCTGCGGCATAGACACTGGTGATGCCGACCACATCGGCATCATTGAAACAGGCGCAGAAATCCTCGAACAGATCGTGCAAGCGGCTGTAGCGGTGCGGCTGGTGCACCGCAATCACGCGCCCTTCGGTCGCTTGACGCGCAGCCTTGAGCACGGCAGTGATTTCAACGGGATGGTGGCCGTAGTCATCGATAATCGTCACACCGTCAACCTCGCCGACTTTCGTAAAGCGCCGGTTAACGCCGCCAAACTCGGCCAGTGCGGTGCGTATTTCTTCGGCTTTCATGCCCAGATGCCGCGCCACGGCAACTGCTGCCAGCGCGTTGGACACGTTATGATCGCCGGGCATCGGCAAGGAGCAATCGCGGATCACGATGTCTTCGGCTTGCAAGGCAATGTTGAAATGCGCCACCCCGGCCTTGTAATGCAGGCCCACCGCCCGGACATCCGCCTGCGCGTTGAAACCGTACGTCACGACGCGGCGGTCTGTGATCTTGCCGACCAGCGCCTGCACCTCTGCATGATCGGTACAGCAAACGGCCAGGCCGTAGAACGGAATGTTGCTGACAAAATCAAGAAAGCCTTTGCGCAGCGTGTCAAA
>JAGXHC010000045.1 GCA_024636405.1 Sulfitobacter sp.
ATGCACAGCACCGCGTCGTGGCGGTGGATTACGGCGCGAAACGCAATATCCTGCGCTGCCTCGCCTCGGCGGGTTGCGATGTGACGGTACTGCCCGCCACGGCGACCTATGACGATATCATGGCGCACACCCCTGACGGTGTGTTCCTGTCCAACGGTCCCGGCGATCCCGCGGCAACCGGCACCTATGCGGTTCCGATGATCCGCGATGTCCTGGAAAAAAGCGATGTACCGGTCTTTGGCATCTGCCTGGGCCATCAGATGCTGGCGCTGGCGCTTGGGGCGAAGACCATCAAGATGAGCCACGGCCATCACGGCGCCAACCATCCGGTGAAGGACATGGACACCGGCAAAGTCGAAATCACGTCGATGAACCACGGCTTTGCTGTTGATGGCCAGACCCTGCCGCAGGGCGTGTTGGAAACCCATGTGTCGCTGTTTGACGGCTCCAACTGTGGTATTCGCATGACCGACCGGCCGGTATGGTCCGTCCAGCACCACCCCGAAGCAAGCCCCGGTCCGCAAGACAGCTATTACCTGTTTGAGCGTTTTGCCAAGGCGATGGCCGACCGTGTGGCGTAAAAATGCATGCGGTCAGCCTGATCGTTAATTCCCGTTAACCCGACATTAACGCACACCTGCGACGTTCTGGACCGTATTGGTTCAGGGTCAACGCAGCATGAGCAACCAACGGCTAACTTTGCTGGAACCGCGGATCGCGGTGCCGGCAGCCCCCTACCGGCCGCTGGGGCGCTGTCTGGTGGAACAGGGGGTCATATCGCAGGCTGATCTGGTGCATGCGCTGGACCTGCAATGCCATATCGATGCGCCTCTGGGCGAAATCATGGTTTCCGAAGGCTTGGCAAGCCGTTCTGACCTGCTGCGCGCGCTGGCATCGCAGTATAACGCGGAACCGGTCGATCTTGAGGCCAATCCGCCCCAACCGGAGTTAGCATTCTGCCTGCCCGCGGCGTTGTGTCTGAAATATAATGCGGTGCCCTGGCTCAAAATCGGTGGTGCCGTGCTGGTCGCGACCAGCCGACCGGACAAGTTTGCAAGCTTGCAGGCCTGCATGGGGCCGGACGGGATGAAACTGTTGCCGGTGATCGCAGAAGACGTGCTGGTGCGGCAACACATCAGCCGACTTTATGGCCGCGCACTGGCACAACAGGCCGCAACGCGGGTGCCCGTCAATGATAGCTGTCGCAGTTGGAACATCAATCCCGCGCGGCGGCTGACGTGGGCGGGTTTGCTGCTTGCGGGTGTCGCTTTGATACTTGTTGTGGCCCCTTTGTGGACGCTCACTGCCGCGATGGTCTGGGCGTTGGTCACCCTGCTGATGACCACGGCTCTCAAGGCCGCAGCGCTGTGGTCGCAGCTGTCGCAGCGGGTGCCAGAGAGGGCCGATCCGATGACGGTTCACGCCACCCGCTTTCGCCTGCCAAAGGTGTCGATTCTGGTGCCCCTGCTGCGTGAAAAGGAGATCGCGGGCGCGCTGATTGCGCGGCTGTCGCGACTGACCTATCCGAAATCGCTGCTCGATGTTGTGCTGGTGCTGGAGGCGCAGGATCATGTGACCCGCGACACCCTTGCGCGCACCACCCTGCCCGACTGGATCAGCGTGATCGAAGTGCCCGCCGCCAATCGCCTGACCACCAAGCCGCGCGCGCTGAACTATGCGCTGGATTTTTGCCAGGGCAGCATCATCGGCGTCTGGGATGCGGAAGACGCGCCGGAGCCGGACCAGATTGAGCGCGTCGTCACGCGATTTCGGGATGCGCCGCAAAATGTGGCCTGCCTGCAAGGTATGCTGGACTATTACAACAGCCGGACAAATTGGCTTTCGCGGTGCTTTACCATTGAATACGCAACCTGGTGGCGGGTCGTTCTGCCGGGGGTGGCACGGCTGGGGCTGGTGGTTCCATTGGGGGGCACGACGCTGTTCTTTCGCCGCGACATTCTGGAAAAACTCTGCGGCTGGGACGCGCATAATGTGACCGAGGACGCCGATCTGGGCGTGCGTCTGGCGCGGCACGGCTATGTCACCGAACTGCTGCCCACCGTCACCTACGAAGAAGCGACCTGTCGACCGTGGCCCTGGGTGCGGCAACGTTCGCGTTGGTTGAAAGGGTTTTTGATTACCTGGTGCGTACACATGCGCGACCCACTGGCGCTGATCCGGGATCTTGGCTTTGTTCGTTTCATGGGGGTCCAGACATTATTTCTGGCAACATTCTCTCAATTTATCTGTGCGCCGCTTCTGTGGTCGTTCTGGCTGGCGCTGATCGGCGTGACGCATCCGGTGGAACAGACGTTGGGCGCTCCAGGGCTTTGGGTGATGGTCGGCGTCTTTCTGGGGGCTGAAATCCTTAACCTGTCAATTTCGCTGATCGCGGTTTCAGGACGCGAACACCGGCATCTCATGGGCTGGGTAGTGACTTTGCCGTTCTACTTTCCGCTCGGCGCGCTGGCCGCGTTCAAAGCTTTGCAGGAATTTGTCGTCTGTCCGTTTTTTTGGGACAAGACAACGCATGGCGTGTCGAGAGCCCCGGAAAATGCCGCAATAACACCGAAATAGATTATATGTCAGAGACTTGTAAGCCACTCTTCTCGTAACCTCAGCTTTCCGCCTCGCGCCGTGCCGCTTCTTGTTTCAGCCGCGTCATGAACGCGACCGAGATATGCGCGCGCAGGGCATCGTCGGCACCGTCTTCGTCGCGGGTCTCTATCATGGCGACGATCCGGTCATGTTCAAGCTGTGCAATGGCCCCGCGCCCCTCAACCGCCAACGAGGATGTCGCCATCAACGCCATGGAGCGGTGCACAAGGTCCAGTTGCTGCACCAGATAACGGTTGTGCGAGGCCAGATGGATCTGGCGGTGAAACCGCCGGTTGGCGCGGGCCAGCGCGGAGGGATCGTCGCGCAAAAGGTTGTCGGCCTCCACCATCTCGCGCAGCACGCGCACTTCTTCGACGGTGGCGTGGCGCGCGGCAAGGCGCGCGGCCAGCCCCTCCAACTCGCCGCGCACGATGTAAAGCTCTGCCATCTGGTTGTGATCCAGGGATGCCACGATCAGGCTGCGCCCGTCGCGCGCCAGCAAGGATTGCGTCTCAAGCCGTTGTAATGCCTCGCGCACCGGTGTGCGCGATACGCCAAAGCGCTCCGCAAGTTCGCTTTCCACCAGCCGGTCACCGGGGCGGTAGACGCCCACATCAATGGCGTCGAGGATCATGGTATAGGCGTCGGTCGGACCCGTGCGCAGCGCAGCCATTCAATTCCTCCTTATGAAGTGCGCCACCTTACTGCCCGCGTCCTTATGCGCAAGTGCCGGGGCCTTGCGCCCCGTCGGCGCGCGGCCTACCAAAGGTCATGCCACGCGATGCCTTCTCCCACGTCCGCACTTGGGTCTTTGACCTGGACAACACGCTTTATCCACCTTCTGCGCGGCTTTTTGACCTGATTGAGGTCCGGATGTCGGCATGGGTCATGGCGGCGCTTGGCGTCGATGCGACAGAGGCCAACCGACTGCGCCTGCACTACTGGCAGACCTACGGCACGACCCTGGCCGGGTTGATGCGCGAACACGGCGTCGATCCGGCGCCGTACCTTGAGGATGTGCACGACATTCCAATGGACAGCCTGACACCTGATCCGCATCTGGCCGCGACCCTGCGCGCCCTGCCCGGACGGCGCATCGTCTATACCAACGGCTGCGGACCCTATGCTGAGCGGGTGCTGGCAGCGCGCGGATTGGCGGGGATTTTCGATGCGGTTTACGGCGTGGAGCATGCGGGATTTCTGCCGAAACCCGAACGCGCGGCCTTTGAGGCGGTCTTTGCAATTGATGGGCTGCACGCGGGCAGCGCCGCGATGTTCGAGGATGACGCGCGCAATCTGGCTGCGCCGCATGCGATGGGGATGCGCACGGTACATGTGGCACCCACGCGCGATCCCGGCGAACACGTACATTTTCACGCGCAGGATCTGCACCATTTCCTTAAGCTGCTGACGGATTAGATAGCGGGCATGGGTTTTGATTGTGACATCGTAATTTCGGGCGGCGGGATTGCCGGGCTGACAGCGGCGGCAGCTTTTGGAAGCGCCGGCTTTCGCGTGATCTGCGTTGATCCGACGCCGCCGGTTACCGATGGTGACGCGCAAGGGGCTGACATGCGCTCCACCGCGATGTTGCAACCGGCGCGCAAGGTATTGGAAAACGCGGGCCTTTGGGCACAACTGACCCCGCATGCAGCGCCGTTGCAGATCATGCGGATTGTGGATGCGGGTGGCGAAATGCCGGAACCGCGCGTGACAAAGGAGTTTGACGCAGCTGACATATCGGATCAGCCTTTTGGCTGGAATTTTCCCAACTGGCTGCTGCGCCGCGAACTGGTCGCGCGGCTGGCCGACCTGCCAAGCGTCGATTTCTGCCCCGGCACCGGCACCACGACCCTGTTCACCCGGACATCAGAGGCGCGCGTGGGGTTGACCGATGGCAGCCGCGTGACCGCGCGCATGGTGATTGCCGCCGATGGCCGCGACAGCCCGATGCGGCGCGCGGCCGGGATCGGTGTGACCACCCGGCGCTACGGGCAAAAGGCGCTGGCCTTCGCCGTTACCCACACAGTGCCGCATGACAATGTCTCGACCGAAATCCACCGCACGGGTGGGCCGTTCACGCTTGTGCCGCTGCCGGACCGGAACGGGATGCCCTGCTCGGCCGTGGTCTGGATGGACGACGGTCCGGCGACGCAGGAGCGCAGCACCACAGACACGACCACCTTTGAGGCCGAAATGTCGGCGCGGTCATGTTATCTTTTCGGGCCCCTGACCCAGGCCAGCGCGCGCGCGGCTTGGCCAATCATCAGCCAGCACGCGGCACGTCTGTCCGGCGAACGTCTTGCGCTGATCGCAGAGGCGGCGCATGTGGTGCCACCTATCGGCGCGCAGGGGCTGAACATGAGCCTTGCCGACGTGTCAACGCTGCTGGAACTGGCGAAGGGGCGGCCCGACGGGTTGGGCGATGCGCAGATGCTGGACGCTTACCACCGCGCGCGGCATGGCGATATTCTGCTGCGGGTGCGCGGCATTGATCTGTTGAACCGCGCCAGTCAGGCCAGCACACCAATGGCCCGAAATGCCCGCGCGCTGGGGCTGAACGCGCTTTATGCCATGTCGCCGGTGCGCAAGATGTTGATGCAGATGGGTTTGGGGATGCGGTAAAGGCAGGTGGGGTGAAACCCCACCCTACCGGTAGGGTGGGGTTTCACCCCACCACGGCTCCTCAACCCGCAACGCATCACAAAACCTTGTCGATCACCGCTGAAAGCCGCGCCAGCGTCGCATCCACATCATAAAGCTTGTCCAATCCGAACAGCCCCAGCCGGAAGGTGCTGAACCCCTCGGGCTCACCCACCTGCAAGGGCACCCCGGCAGCAATTTGCATGCCTTCGGCGGCAAATGCCTTGCCGTTCTGCACCTGCGGGTTGTCGGTGTAGCTGACGACCACGCCCGGCGCGCCAAAACCCGCTGCTGCGACCGAAACCACACCGCGGTCCGCCAGCAACTTGCGCACACCATCGCCCAGCCGCCACTGCGCCTCCTTCAGACGGTCGAAACCGTAGTCTTTCGTTACCTGAATGGTGTCACGAAAAACCCGCAGCGCGTCCGTCGGCATGGTTGCGTGATAGGCGTGGCCGCCGTCTTCGTAGGCTTTCATGATCGCGCGCCATTTGCCCAGATCAATCGCAAAACTGTCGGATTTTGTCTCTGCCAGCCGCGCTTCGGCCCGCACAGACAGCATCACCAACCCCGCAGAAGGTGACGCGCTCCAGCCTTTTTGGGGCGCGGAGATCAGCACATCGACCCCCAGCGCCTTCATGTCGATCCAGATACAGCCCGATGCGATGCAATCGAGCACCATCAGCGCGCCCACCTCATGGGCGGCCTCCGACATGGCAGCGATATATTCATCCGGCAGGATCACGCCGGCACTGGTTTCCACATGTGGGGCAAAAACCACCTGCGGTTTTTGTGCGCGGATGGCGGCGGTGACTTCGTCGATTGGCGCAGGCGCAAAGGGCGCGGGCGTGGCGTTACCCTGGGCGCGCGCCTTCATTACCGTGGCATTGGCGGTCAGCCCGCCGGTTTCGATGATCTGGCTCCAGCGGTAGGAAAACCACCCGTTGCGCACCACCAGAACCTCGGCATCGCGGGCGAACTGGCGCGCCACCGCTTCCATGCCATAGGTGCCGCCGCCGGGCACCAGCGCCACGGCATCCGCATTGTAAACCTCGCGCAGCATGTCCGAAATGTCGCGCATCACCTGCTGGAACGCCGCCGACATGTGATTGAGCGAACGGTCGGTGAAAACAACCGAGAATTCATCGAGTCCGCCCGGATCGACAGGGCTGTGCACTTTGGTCATTGGGATGCTCCTTGGCGTGATTTTACCCCTGCATATCGGCTTTGGCGCAGGCAAGAAAGTGCTGCTGTCAGGTGCCTCAAGGGCGCTGCCCTAAAATAGCCACAATTTGTCTAAATATTGCCCTAAATGCGGGCGAAGACCCAATGAAGCAGTGCGACAGCTGGCCATTGGCCGGAATGAATACAGGAAAATGTCAACAACAACGCTCTTGCTGAATGGTTTCAGCATCATCGGAGATCCACACACCAACTCTGCCGCTGCGGGGGGTGGGCGGCTGATGATACACGGCGGTGATTCTGTCTTTGAATCCAATGACATCGTTGTCTTTACCGTGACGAATGTGACCGTTAATGGTGTGCTGACGGGGCAATCCGTGATCACCGGCATCACCGTCTATGACAACGCCACCGAATACTATCACGACAATCCGCTTTATACCTATTCCGGGGCTGCCAATATCGGCACCGGGCGAAACAACATGGGCGACCGTTACCTTGAATTCAATGCGAGTGGGCTGGTTTCGCTGAACCCGAACGCGCCTCTACTTGGCCAAATGGCGGTTGTCGCAGGTGTTGACATATTGGGTACATTGGCCACGACCAACGGGCCACTGCGGGTGCAGACGCGCGAGGACATTGACCTGAACGGCGATGGTTTCATCACCGGAAGCGAGGTTGCTGACGGGTCATTCTCCAGCGGCCTGAATGTGTTGGCAGTTGTGTGCTTTGCCCGCGGCACGTTGATTGAAACGCCTCAGGGACCGCGCTTTGTCGAAAGCCTGCAAGCAGGTGAAATGGTCAATACACTGGACAGCGGCCCGCAACCAATCCGCTGGGCCGGTGCGCAAACAGTAAAGGGTCAGGGGGCCATGGCCCCGGTGCATTTTGCCCCCGGCGCAATCGGCAACATCCGCGCGCTGACGGTATCGCAAAATCACCGCATGCTGGTCAAAGGCACGCGCGCGGAGTTGCTTTTCGGTGAGGCAGAGGTGCTGGTCGCGGCGAAACATCTGGTCAATAATCGGACCATTCGCATCCTGCCCTGCGCCAGCATCAGCTATCATCATTTTCTATTCGACGCGCATCAGATCGTTTTTGCCGAAGGCTGCCCCGCCGAAAGCCTTTATCCCGGCGCGCAAACGCTTGATGTGGTTGGCGAAGATGCGCGCGATGAAATCATCGAGCTGTTTCCCGAACTTGCCATGGCCCAGCCTGATATCGAGATGTCGCGCTATGCGCTGCGCGGTTTCGAAGCGGCGGCATTGTGTCTGGCTGGCTGAACGGCGTCAAAGCGGGCCGGCAAAGCGCTCTTCGCTGAGCAGTACATTGGCCTCCACTTGCCCTGCCCCCGGCAATGTCATGATCCGCCGTCGCAGCACCCGTTCAAAATCCGGCAGATCGCGGGCCACGACGCGCAGGCGGTAATCGTAAAGACCCAAGACGTGTTCAACCGTCTGCACTTCGGGGATGGCGGCCACGGCGCGTTCAAAATCCTCAAGGCTCACCCGACCCTTGGTGGCCAGCTTTACCCCCAAAAAGACCGTCACCCCAAACCCAAGCGCCTGCGCGTTCAGGCAAAGCTTGCGGCCCCGGATGACGCCCGCCGTTTCCAGTCTGCGGATGCGCCGCCATGTGGCAGGTTGCGACAGGTCAAGCCGCCGCCCCAGCGCGCTGGCGCTTTGGGTGGCGTCGCGCACCAGTGCGCGGATCAGCGCGCGGTCAATATCATCTAGATCAATCACAACGGCAGCGCCTCTTGCGTCTTGATCCGCGCGACATGCATCAGCGCTTCGATGTCCGCGATATGCGGCAGCGTCAGGATGCGGCTGCGGTAGATCTGCTGATAATGTGCCATGTCGCGCGCGATGACGGACAGGCGCAGATCGACGCGGCCCAGGAAGGTCTGCATTTCGATCACCTCGGGCACGTGGCGCGCCTGTTCCATGAAGGCGTCAAAGGCATTGGCCTGCGTTTTGTCCAATGTGATCCGCAGCGATACTTCGACGCTATAGCCGATGGCAGCCCAGTCAATCACCGCGCTGACCCCCTGCACCACGCCGTCTTCCGTCATCCGCGCCACGCGTCGCGCGGCCTTGCCCTGAGTGATGCCGCAACGCTCTGCAAGTTCGGCAGGGCTGAGGCTGGGCTCTGCCTGCCAATAGCGCAACAAGCGGCGGTCCATATCGTCAAGCATGATTTTTCCGTTTTATGGCAATACTACGCATTAACATCTCGCAATCAGCAAATAAACCCGGCTTTCGCCAATGGCCAATCAGGGGCCAATCGTTATGGTCTGCCCCAGATACATCAAAGGAAAGGACGCCCCAATGCGCGTTTATTATGACCGTGACTGCGACGTAAACCTGATCAAGGACAAAAAGGTCGCCAT
>JAGXHC010000046.1 GCA_024636405.1 Sulfitobacter sp.
GCACGCACTCGTCACCGATCTGGAGAGTTCTGCGGACAATGTCCGCCAAGTAGTTTGTCAAAGCAGGCATTGGCATCAATCCTCCCATCGAACCAATATGAGGTTAGTGCAGAAGGATAAAAATACTAAGTCTAAAATTCTGTTTATTTACATGCTGTTATAAAATTCAAAAACTACCTACGAAGGAATCGCACCCATAAGCCAGCCACGGGGAAGAGGTGAGGCTGGGTCCGGCAACGTGAAAAATACTGTTTTGAAATCAGTTGGTTACTAATTTCGCATAATAAGGTTTATGTTAATCTTTGAAGATTGTGACACCTAACTGAGATTCAGAATCTTAGGCGCAACCAATCAAAAAAATCAATACCCAGCTGCCATCCCGTCTTTGCGCGGATCGGAGCCCGCGGCATAGCCACCATGTTCCAAACGGCACACCAACTGCGCACCTCCAAAGCCAAACGCATTATCCGGAGCCTCAAGCGAGATGCTATGGCCAAGCTTTTCAAGCGCTTTGAGCGTCGCAGGCGGGATGGTGTCTTCGCAAGCGACCCCGAGCCCTTCGGTCACCCGCCAGCGTGGCGCGTCCGCGGCCATTTGTGGGTCTTGCCCCCAAAGCTGCGTGCGCATCACCATCTGCACATGGCCCTGCGCCTGCATCGGGCCGCCCATGACGCCAAAGCTCATTAGGGGGCCATCAGGGCCCATAAGGAACCCTGGAATAATCGTATGAAACGGGCGCTTGTTCGGCCCGACACGGTTTTGGCTGGCTGGGTCCAGAGAAAAGCCGGCACCACGGTTTTGCATCGCAATACCGGTTCCGGGAATGACGACACCTGATCCAAAACCAGCGTAATTTGATTGTATGAACGACACCATCATCCCTGACGCATCGCCCACCGTCAGATACACTGTGCCGCCATGCTTGGGCGCGCCCACTTCGAAGTCTTGCGCACGGGTTGGGTCGATCAGGGCCGCGCGGTCCTCTAGATATCCCGCATCGAGCAGCGCCGCCGAGGTCACGTCCGTCATATGGTCGCTATCGGCAACGTAGGTTTCGGCGTCCGCAAGCGCTAGTTTCATCGCCTCGATTTGCAGGTGAATCGCCGTCGGATCGTCTGCATCCAAGTCGCGGATAGATGTATGCGACAGAATCCCCAGCGCCATAAGTGCGGCGATGCCCTGACCGTTGGGCGGGATCTCGTGCAGCGTTACTTCATCGAAACTCTGCGAAACTGTGCCACACCAATCGACGCTATGCGCGGCCATATCTTCCATGCTCAGCGCCGCTCCATGCGCGTCCGCGAAGGCGCAGATCGCCTGCGCCAGGTCGCCGGTGTAGAACGACGCGCCCTTGGTTTGAGCGATAGACCGAAACGTCTTGGCCAGCGCCGCGTTGGTAAACCGCTCTCCGGCCATGGGCGCGCGGCCACCGGGCAAAAACGCCTCGGAAAATCCGGGATAGTCGCCCAATGTCTCAGCCGCGCGGCGCCACAGTTCGGCGATGATCGGCGTCACGATGAAACCGTTCTCCGCATAACCAATCGCGGGCGCGAACAGGTCAGCGAAGGGCAGCTTTCCAAAGCGGTCGGACAAACTGACCCAAGCCGACACAGCCCCCGGCACCGTCACACTTTCCCAGCCGCGGAAGGGCATCTCCGAATGGCTTGCAAACCGCTCGGGCGTCCAGCCGGCGGGCGACCGACCCGATGCGTTCAGCCCGTGCAACGTGCCGCCATCCCACACGATCGCGAATGCGTCCGACCCCAAGCCATTGCCCGTAGGCTCTACCAAAGTCAGGGTTATTGCGGTGGCGATGGCTGCATCAACGGCATTCCCACCGCGCGCCAGCATCGACAGCCCGGCCTGTGCGGCCAGCGGATGCGAGGTAGCCACGATGTTGTCGGCCAAAACCGCGGAGCGGCGCGAGGGATAGGGGTGTGAGGCACGTAGGTCCATGGCAAGAGATCTTTCTAACTATTCAAGAAGAGAGGCTCAGCCCCGGTCAATTAAAGCTTTCCACATCATCATATGCACGCCCTTTTCGCGGTTGACCGTCTGGGTGATCCGCAGATCCCCGGCGAGGCTGCACAGCATGTAGGCGTCCTCGCGGCTGATGTTTGCGCGCTTGGAGACCAGAGCAATCATGTCGCGCAAGGCCATCTCGACGCAGCGGTCAAGATCAGCGTGCAGGCCCATGGTGATGTAATGCGTCGGCGTCTCGGCTTGCGGGAACGTAAGGCCGTAATCCTTGAGGACACTCAGGCGAAAACGCCCGCGCAATGCCGTTTCGATCGCTGTTACGCAAACCTCACCGTCGCCTTGCGCGCCATGCCCGTCACCGCACGAAAACAGCGCGCCCTCGGCAAACACCGGCAGAAATAGCGTCGTTCCGGCGACCAATTCCTTGTTGTCGAGATTGCCACCGAAAGCGCGCGGCTCGATGGTGGAAACCCGGCCCCATTCGGGCGGCGGCGCCACGCCCATGACCCCGAAGAACGGCGAAAGCGGCAGTTCCAGACCCCAAGACATCTGCGCGACACCGCGCGGCGCATCAAGCGGGATGATCGTGTGGTAAACGTCGGGGAAATCCTGCGGCAATGTGCCCTTGAGCGGCCCGTGATAGTTATACCCCCAGTCTTGCCGCAACGCGACCTCCAGAATGTCGATCTGCAACACATCACCGGGCACGGCACCGGCAACAGCGACAGGCCCGGTCAGGATATGGCCAGGCATTGGTGGCGGGCCAGCGGCGTGGATCGCAAGCAACTCGGGCGGCACATGGAACCCTTCGCCCGGCAGGTTTTGCGGTCCACCCGACACGCTTTCAATAGTGATCTCATCGCCGCTTTCAATGGTGACCGCAGCCGGCAGGCTTGCGTCGAAAAATCCCCAGTGACAGGTGTCAGGGGACGCTTTGAGTGTCGCGGTCATGCAGCCCCTCCGGCCAGTATACGCTCTATCAGGATCTGCACGCGCAAGGCTTCCGGCACGGTCGCAAGGCGGCTTGGTTTTCCCGCAATCAGCAAAGCAAGGTCATCAAGCTGCGCGCCAAGGCTGGTTGCGCGCGGGTCTTTTGGTTCGGGGCGCACAGGCTCAAAATCCCCGCCGGTGGAAACAGCATCACGGTAAAACTCACTTATCCGACGGCTGGATTTGCTGCCCTTGATGGTCACCTCCTGGCGGTCAGGTTGCGCACCGCCAACACTGCCCATGATCGTGACGGGCACGCCTTCGGCATTGACGAGACGCGCAGCGACATGGGTTTCGCAAAGGGCCTCATCGTGAGGATAATCCGCCCGCGCCCAGATCAGTTCAAGCGGCCCTAGGATACGTTCGCTGAAGAACAGAAAGTGCGAGATCACTTCGCGGGTCATGCCGCCTTCATCGCGAAACCTCAGCCAATCAGCGGTGGCCTGCCACGCACGGGGCCAATGGGCATAGGTAACGATGATATCGACCCCGGCCAGCGCGCCCAATGTTCCGTTCTTCGCGGCGTCCGAAGTGCTTTGCAGCGCAGCGCCGGCGGCTTGGGTGAAATTCACCGCCGCCGGCACGCCCGATACGGCCAAGCGCTCAGCCAGATCGCGGCTTTCGTCTATATCAATGCCCAGCGGCTTTTCCAAAAACACCGCCCTGCCCTGCGCCGCCGCCGCAAGCGCATAGGCTTTGCGCGGAACAGGCGGACAGGCAAGATATACAAGATCAGCCTCCGCCATCGCCTCCTCAGCGCTAGCGGCAATGGTCGCGTCGTGTGCAATCTCCTGTGCCGCGCAGCAGGCTTTCGGATCAGGATCCCAAAGCGTGCAGACACTATAATCAGCGTGTAGCATCATCTGAGCAGCCATACGCTGACCCATGATCCCCAAACCGATGATCGCCGTCTTTATCGCCATCTTCGGCTCCTTTGCTTGATGCTGATTATTTCAGCGCTGCCTGCAACACGGTCTTTCCCGAGATCACATTTTTCGAATTTACATTGACAGACACCCGCCTCACGAACCAATCTAAATTGGTTAAATCAGGAAAACAACATAAAACCATGGGGAAAAACATGCTTGTCTCAATTGGATTTCACAGCTTTGCGGATTGGCATGTTGCCAGTCGTATGGCTGCTGCGCCGTTGTGACAGTAATGCCCCGCTCCAGCGATATCGCGCCTGAGATCATTAAGAAAAAGCTTCTTGCTTTGATCGCGTCGGGTGATATCAGGCCCGACGGTAAACTGCCAACAGAGCGCGAGCTGGCCGCTGAGTTCAATGTGGGCCGTCGCCATGTCCGCATGGCGCTGGACGCGCTGACTGA
Source organism: Sulfitobacter sp. (assembly GCA_024636405.1). The sequence goes on from JAGXHC010000046.1 coordinate 4,302, forward strand.
CGAAGGGCTGATCTGGCGCAAACAAGGCTCTGGCAACTACGTGGGTCAGCCGGTCGATGCGACAGGCGCACTTGCTGAAAAAATCACCGGCGAGACCAACGCGCTTGAAGTAATGGAGGCGCGTCTGTGCATCGAGCCGGAGCTGGCCGCCCTGTGCGCGCGCCGTATGATACCTGATGATATGGCGCGGCTCAGGGTTTTGGTAGACCGCCAAATTGGCGCATCGGACCCGGAAAAGATCGAACTTTGGGACAGTGCGTTTCACCGATTGATCGCCCAATGCGCCCGGAACCGTCCCTTGTTGACCGCCTCTGCCCTGCTAGAGAAGATTCGCTGCAATCCGCATTGGGTCGCCCTGCGGCAAAATGCGCGTAGTCCGGCATCCTTGCAGGTCACCCTGCGCGAACATCACGCCATTGCAACCGCGATCGAGACCCGCAACGCCCCCGAGGCCCGCGCCGCGATGCAGACGCATCTTTCCACCAGATTCACCGCCCTACGCGATCAGCTCGCCAAGATGCCCGAACACTACAACAACACGTTTTTCAATCCGGAGGAATTGCCATGACAGACACCTTGACCGTGGACGACATCGCCTCCGCCGAGAAGCTCGCCGGCGTCAACTACACGCCGCAAGAGCGCGCGCAAATGGTGAGCAACCTCGAGGGACAACTGCTATCTGCGGTTGCGCGGCGCGGCGTGGCGCTTGACAATTGCACTCCGATGGCGAGCCGCTTTGACCCACGCCTGCCCGGCTTTGCGATGCCGCATGGCATCAGTAGCTTGAAGGTCACCCCGCAAACCGCGAAACTTCCCAAAGACGACGCCGACATTGCTTTTGCTCCGCTCACTGCGCTGTCGCATTGGATCGCAAGCGCTCAGATCACCTCGCGGCGGCTGACCGAGATTTATCTGGCGCGCATCAAAGCGTTCAACCCACAGCTTGAATGCTTTGCCGTCGTGACGCACGATCAGGCCTTGGCCGAAGCCGATGCGATGGACAGCATGACCCGCGCCGGCGTCAATCTTGGCCCCCTGCACGGAATCCCTTACGGGCTGAAAGACCTTTTTGATACCAAGGGTGTGACCACCGGCTGGGGTGCCGAGCCGTTCCAGACCCGCGTGCCGGACAGCGACGCCGAAGTGACGCGCCTGCTCCGCGCAGCGGGGGCGGTATTGCTGGGCAAAACGACGCTTGGCGCATTGGCCTACAACGATGTGTGGTATGGCGGCTGGACACGCAACCCCTGGAACTTGAGCGAAGGATCATCAGGGTCAAGCGCCGGATCCGCCTCCGCAACGGCCGCGGGGCTATGCGGCTTTTCCATTGGGACAGAAACGCTTGGCTCTATCACCTCGCCCTCGCAGCGCTGCGGCACCACGGGGCTGCGGCCCACGTTTGGGCGCGTGTCGCGGGCCGGTGCTATGGCGCTGTGCTGGTCCTTGGATAAAGTCGGGCCGATCTGTCGATCGGTCGAGGATACTGGCCTCGTTTTAGCCACGC
>JAGXHC010000047.1 GCA_024636405.1 Sulfitobacter sp.
ACCCGGCTTGATCCACACGCGGGCAACCGCATCTTTACGCTTGCCGGTGGCATAGGAACGGCCCAGATTGTCGCGCTGTGGTTCACGCGCGATGGCGGTTTCCATGCCCGATTCAGAACCCTGCACGCCGCCGATGTTTTCGGTCACGGCCGCTTCGAGGCCTTCGAGTGTCTTGATTTCTTCAGCCATGCTCATGCGCTCCGCGTGTTTTTGGCGTTCATGGATTTCACGTCCAGAACTTCGGGGCTCTGTGCCTCGTGGGGGTGATCCGTACCTGCATAGACGCGCAGGTTGGTCATGATCTGGCGGCTCAGGCGGTTACCGGGCAGCATGCGCTTGACGGCCATGGTCACGATCCGCTCAGGGTGGGCCCCCTCAAGGATCTGTTCCTTGGTGCGCGATTTGATCCCGCCGGGGTGGCCGGTGTGCCAATAGAAGTTTTCTTCGCGCTTCTTGCCGGTCATCTGGATTTTCTCGGCATTGATCACGATGACATTGTCACCGCAGTCCATGTGCGGCGTGAACGTCGCCTTGTGCTTGCCGCGCAGGCGGGTGGCGATGATCGACGCAAGACGGCCCAGAACGATGCCCTCGGCGTCGATCAGGATCCATTTCTTGTCAATGTCTGCCGGTGTTGCAGAAAAGGTTTTCATGCGAAATTCCTGTGTATGGTGGTCAGGCGCGCGCAAGCTTGGGCGCACCCTTTGGTGATGAGCGGGTTATAAAGGTCGCCCACGCCGCGTCAAGCGACCATTGCGTCGAAGAATTAAGCAAAAACAACAGGTTGGGAATTAGGTATTATAATACCCCAAAATCCAACGCTGAAATATTACATCGCGGGCTTCGCTGGCGGAATCGCATATGTCAGGCTGGCCCGCGCAACCGGTTTGTCTGACCCTTCGGAGCGGATCATCACATCCGTGACCGACAACTGCCTGCCCAGTTTCAGCAACCGCGCCGTTGCGACCAATGGGATGTCCGCCAGTGGTTTGCGCATAAAATCAATTGAACAATTCGTCGTGACGGCCAAAGCCTGCGGGCCGATCTGCGATAATGTCACCAGATAGGCCGCAACATCGGCAAGCGCAAACATGGACGGACCGGATACCGTTCCACCGGGGCGCAGATGCCGCTTTGCTGTCAGCAAGCGCATTGTTATTTCGCCGTCACCGACGTTGTCGATCGCGAAATCATCGGCGACTTGCTCAAAGACCTCGCGCATAAACGCGGTAAGTTCTGCGGCGTTCATCTTGATGGCCATGCTTGTCGTTCCTGTCATCCCTGCCCTACAGTTGCTCAAATCGCAGACGGAGGACAAAATGGCAATTCTAGAAGTGGTGCGGCGCGGCGCGGTTGCGGAACTGACACTGAACAATCCCGAGCGGTTGAATGCGTTGTCGGACGCCATGCTGGAAAGTTTGCAAACTACCCTGGACGACTTTGCAAATGATCTGCAAACCCGCGTCATCGTTCTGTCTGGCAAGGGAAAGGCATTTTGTGCCGGTCATGATTTGCGCGAAATGACTGCCAGCCGACAAGCCGAAGATGGCGGTGCGGCGGCGTTCAAAGACCTGTTTGACCGTTGTGCGCGGGTGATGGAACGCATCCGCACCTTGCCCCAGCCAGTGATTGCCCAGGTACACGGCATCGCCACTGCTGCGGGATGTCAATTGGTTGCGACATGCGATCTGGCCGTGGCGGCGCAGGACACGCGATTTGGGGTGAATGGAGTCAATATCGGGCTTTTCTGCTCCACCCCGATGGTCGCGCTGAGCCGAAACATAGCACGCAAACAGGCGTTTGAGATGCTTACCACGGGTGAGTTCATCGATGCGGATCGTGCGGTTCAGCTGGGGCTGATCAACCGCGCCGTGCCAAAAGCCGCGCTGGCCAATGAGACCGCGACACTTGCGGACAGGATCGCCAGCAAACTGGGCCTGGCCGTCCGCATCGGGAAACGCGCATTTTATGAACAACTGGAAATGCCGGTGGCGGGGGCCTATGTATTTACCGGTGATGTCATGGTCCGCAATATGCTGGAGCCCGACACCGCCGAAGGTATTGATGCTTTCCTGAACAAGCGCGATCCTGACTGGACGCAGTGATTGTTTCCAATCTGTGCCTCATTGTTCGCAACTTAGGACTCGCAATTCGGGCAGAATTGGGGCATGTTTATGACAAGGCGCAAGCGTCTTGATGATTTTGGGTCGCCGTGGGCGGAAGGTCCCTCCAGGTCAGCCTCTCACTGACCGACTTTTCCCGCAGCGGCGACCCCAAAACCCCCCGTCGACATGGTTGGAACGCGTAACGGACAACGTCCGATCCCGCTGTTGTGCGTGTGCGCTGTTGCCTGTCGTCGCGCCCTGCCCTACATCGCGTGCATGACACAAACACTTCATATTATCGGCGGCGGAATGGCCGGATCCGAAGCAGCATGGCAGGCGGCGCAGGCGGGCGTGGATGTCATCATCCACGAGATGCGCCCGCAAGTCGGCACATTTGCACATCAGACCGGCCTTTTGGGCGAAATGGTCTGTTCAAATTCGTTCCGCTCCGACGACAGCGAACAAAATGCCGTGGGCTTGCTGCATTGGGAAATGCGGGCGGCGGACGGGCTTATCATGGCCTGTGCGGACCAGCACCGACTGCCGGCAGGCAGTGCGCTGGCCGTGGACCGTGAACCATTTGCGCAAACCGTGACGGACAGGTTGCTGGCCCATCCCAAAATAAGCGTGGAATATAGAGAAATCGTTACTCTCCCCGAAGATGGCCATTGGATCATCGCCACCGGGCCCTTGACCTCAGGCGCGCTGGCGCAGGCCATCGCCGCCGAAACCGGGGCCGAGGCGCTGGCGTTTTTCGATGCGATTGCGCCGATTCTGTATTTCGACAGCATTGATATGTCCAAGGCATGGATGCAGTCGCGCTATGACAAGGGCGAGACGGAAGAGGAACAGACCGCCTACCTCAATTGTCCGATGGACAAGGCGCAATACGATGCCTTCATCGACGCATTGCTGAGCGCTGAGAAAACCGAATTTCACGAAGGTGAGACGGCCGGATACTTCGATGGGTGTTTGCCGATCGAAGTGATGGCCGAACGCGGACGCGAGACGTTGCGCCACGGTCCGATGAAACCTGTCGGCCTGACCAATCCGCACCAGCCCGACATCAAGGCGCATGCGGTTGTGCAGCTTCGGCGCGACAATAAGCTGGGGACGCTCTATAATATCGTCGGCTTCCAAACCAAGATGAAGTACGGCGCACAAGCCGATGTTTTCAAAATGATTCCCGGCTTGCAAGATGCGCGTTTTGCACGGCTGGGCGGCATTCACCGCAACACCTTTCTAAATGCACCAACCCTGCTGGATGGCCAGATGCGGCTGCGCAGCAAACCGCATATTCGCTTTGCAGGACAAATTACCGGCGTCGAAGGATACGTTGAAAGCGCTGCGATGGGTCTGCTGGCGGGACGCATGGCGGTGGCTGAGATTCTGGCCAAGGACATCACAACGCCCCCCGGCACCACGGCCACGGGCGCGTTGGTTACCCATATCACCGGCGGCGCCGAGGCGAAAACCTTTCAGCCGATGAACGTCAATTTCGGGCTGTTTCCCCCGGTCGAAGGGCTGAAGGCCGGACGTCGCGGGCGCAAAGACCGCTATAAGGCCTATACGGATCGCGCCAAGGAAGACTGGCAGGCCTGGCTGAAGAGTTAACGCTTTACGAAGCCTGCCCCGCGCGCATAGATTCGCGGTATGAGCGATCGGTTTCTCGACAAGGTTTACGGTGCCCGTGGCACCACAGCGACCCGCGCGCTCTATGACGCTTGGTCAACCAGCTATGATGCGGAACTGGAAGAACAGGGTTATGTCACACCGGCCCGCTGTTCGGCAGCGCTGGCGCGGTATCTGCCGGACAAAGAATTGCCCATCCTTGATTTTGGTTGTGGTACAGGCTTGTCCGGACTGGCGCTGAAACGAGCCGGATTTCAAACCATTGACGGCGTGGATCTGTCGGCTGACATGCTGGAACAGGCCCGCGCGAAAATGATCTACCGTGAACAGTGGATGGTCACGCCCACCAAGCCGTTGCCGCCTGATACGAATATCTATGCAGCAATCTCCGCAATTGGCGTTTTGGGTGCCGGTGCCGCCCCCATATCGACATTCGATACGCTGATGAAGGGGCTTCGGCGTGGCGGTTTGCTGGTGTTTTCATTGAACGATCATGCCTTGCAGGACCGCACGAACGAGGCGCGGGTCAATGAATGGCTCGACTGTGGCGCAGCCACCCTGCTGCTGCGGGAATATGGCGATCATCTACCGGGAATCGGGTTGAAGTCCAACGTCTACGTCCTTGAAAAAAAGTGAATTTCCGCACGCGGTTTGCGCCGTCTCCTACCGGCCCTTTGCACCTTGGCCATGCCTATTCTGCGTTGCTGGCCTCAGATATGGCGGCCGCGGCGGGCGGCACATTCCTGTTGCGCATCGAAGACACGGACACCGCGCGCGCGCGCCCGGCATGGGAGACGCAGATATATGAAGATCTGCGGTGGTTGGGGCTGCGGTGGCCCAAGCCTGTGTTGCGGCAGTCCGAACATCTGGACCGCTATAACGCCGCGCTGATGGTGCTGGCAACGCGCGGTCTGATCTATCCATGCTCGTGCAGTCGCGCCGATATTCGCGCCGCCTTGTCTGCCCCCCAGGAAGGTGTGCCACCCGTCGGCGTCTACCCTGGCTTCTGCCGACATCGCGGGATGCACAGCCGAAAGCCCGGCGATGCTCTGCGGCTTGATATGGGTAAAACGCTGAAGGCAGTGCAGGATCGATTGCCGCTTTGGTTTGAAGAATCAGGGCCGCAGCATTCTGGGCGTCAGGTCATCTCAGGCGATACATTGCTGGCAGATGTCGGGGATGTGGTGCTGGGCCGCAAGGAGATTGAGACCGTATCATACATCCTTGCGGCAGTGATTGACGACGCCGCGCAGGAAATATCACATGTCATTCGCGGTGCTGATCTCTATGATACGACGTCGGTCCAGGTATTGCTTCAGGCAGTGCTTGATCTGCCCACGCCGCGCTATCACCATCACCGTCTGATCCGGGACGATAATGGTAAACGGTTGGCCAAGCGCGATGATGCGCGTGCGATTGCAACATTCCGTTCTGACGGTATGTCTACTGAGGAAATTCGAGCGATTGTCGGGCTTTAGTCGCCTTACCTGATCTATTCAGGCAAGGCCCGCCACGGTTTGGGCATCAACACCCAGCGACCGTTCACATGGATCAAACCGTCAAAGGCATAGCCCGATAATTCACCATCTTTGACGAATTTGAACAGAACGATGGGCACATCCGCGATAAAGTACTGTAAGACATCCCTGTAACCGCCCGGAAATTCACGAAGTATTGGCTTTCGATCCACCAATTCGCGGGTGGTTGCATAATAGACAAGCAGCGCATCCTGATGCCGCTTCGGGCCAAAGGCCGCGTCCGAGGTCATCTGATCGCGGTAGGCATTGATCAAGGCGGTGGCAAGCGGTTCCGCGTAAACCGCACGGATGTCCGCATCGGTGGGAAAAAGCGCCTGAGTAAGGCTGCGGAGATCCGCGTCGGGCTGCATAAATGCAGCGAGTCGGCTGCGCACCTCCGCCTCGCTGCCCGGCGTCAGGCTCTGCTCAGGCTCAGGCTCGGGCTGATCGGGCGCAACAAGCGCGATCAGGCTCTTGTCTGGATCAGTGGCGCAGGCGCGCGCAATATTGTCCAGCAATACTGCGTTATTCGCATCATCTACTGATCTGATATCGCTTGTATTTGCCGCCAAAAACCCAAAGGTCCACGCGGCAATCATGGTTCTGTGACTGGTCTGAGTATTGGCAAGAATGTCACCACACCGCGTGCGCGGGTCAAAGCCGACAGATTGCGAAGACGCAAGTTGCGGCACGGTGCAGCTGATGAATAGGGCTGTTGCATGGGTCAGAAATTGGGTCATGAAATATGTCCTCGAAAAAGCGGGTCGCCTGTTCAGGCTAGCGCAGCTTTCGCAACTTGGCAAAACCCTTAATCATCAGCCCGCCGGGCTGTCGGTCTGTGTTTCTGCGCCATCATTTATGGCGGTAAAAAAACAGCTGCGCCGCCCGGTGTGGCAGGCAGGCCCGGTCTGGTGGACCATAATCAACAGGCAGTCGCGGTCACAATCAAGCCGCATCTCCACCAATTCCTGGACATGGCCGCTGGTTTCCCCCTTGATCCAAAACGCCTGACGTGAACGGCTCCAGTATGTGACCCGCCCGGTTTTCAACGTTTGCGCAATGCTGTCCACGTTCATCCAGGCCAGCATCAGCACCTCATGGGTTCGTGCATCCTGAGCGATCGCCGGAATAAGCCCCGCATCATTGAAGGTCAGGCTGCCTGGATCAAAAGTCATCGTTGAGTGCCTTTCGGGGAAAAGTTTTTGCATCTGTCGGTGCGTGTCTTATGTAGGCACACAGGACAAGAAGGAACACGCATGTCGGCGGAAACTGATCTGATCAAGCTTTATTCGGCGCGGATTCTGGCGCTGGCGGCGGATATTCCGCATCTGGGCCGTCTGGAGACGCCAGATGCCAGTGTCAGCCGCCGCTCGCCGCTGTGTGGATCAAGTGTGACGGTGGATGTCATACTGCACGACGGCGCGCTTGCTGAGCTTGGTCAGGACGTCAAGGCCTGCGCGCTGGGACAGGCGGCGGCGGCCATTACCGGTGCTGCGGCGCCGGGTCTGAAACTGGCCAAGATCGAGACTGCCCGCGACCAGTTGCGCGCAATGCTCAAGGCGCAGGGACCAGTGCCGGATGCGCCTTTTGACGGGTTCGAGGTGCTGCTGCCAGCGGTTGCCTATAAGAACCGCCACGCCTCCATTATGCTGAGCCTTGAGGCGTTGAGCGACGCCATGAGGACCGCAAGCGCCGATGGGGCGGATATTAGCGAATTGTAAGGCTATTGCTGTCACAGCTTCAGGGTCTGACAAGGATCCGAAAACGTTAATGACCCTCCATTCAGTAGTAGTTGCAAAACCCGAACAGATGGCACGCCTTGGCAAGGCGGCGGCGGCGTTGGGGTATGAGATTGTTGATATCGCCGGTTTTCTCGACCTGGTCGAATCGCATGCGGTGAATCAGCGTACAGCGCTGACCGCCTTGGGCGAAAGCGCTGGTGAAATGGCCTCGGCGAACGAAGATGTCCAGGCGCTTGTCCGGGATCTGAGCGTGACATCGGCGACCGCCATGAAAAACGTACAATCTTCGGTCGCGTTGGTACGCAAGGTGGGCGACAAGACCCGAGACGTCGCCGGATGGGTTCAGCACCTTTCCGACCGCACGTGCACGATCACCGACACGCTGCGGGCGGTAAAGGCAAATAATTCGCAGATTGCCGCCATTGCGATGCAGGTCAATACGCTGGCGATCAATGCCAAGATTGAAGCCGCGCGCGCCGGGGATGCAGGGCGCGGATTTGCCGTGGTGGCGGATGCCATCAACGATCTGTCGCAGAAAACCGGCACCGCGGCAAAGCAGATATCCGAGAATATAGAACGGTTGAACAACTGGATAACCGACCTGGGCCAGGAGGCCGAAGGCGTTGCCGAGAACGCAACCGAAGTGCTGAGCCAGTCGGAGGAAACAGATGCAGCACTTGGCGCAATGGAAACGACCATCAAGGCGGAATACGATCAGGCGCAACAGATTGCGGCGCAGACCGAACGTGCCAACAAGGCAATGTCGCGGTTGCGCCCTTCGGTGAAACAGATTGATGCCACGGTGCGCGAAACATCCGCCGGAATCGAACGTACGCATGCACGGATGTTCAAGCTAATCGATCTTTCAGAAATGATTGTCCAATGTGTCGGCAGTCTGGGCGCAGAATCGCACGATGCCCGGTTTGTCGCTTTCATGCAGAAAACCGGGCAGGCCGTGTCCGAGATGCTGGACACATCGCTTGATGTCGGCGCGATCAGCATGGCGCGGTTATTTGACCGGCGCTACATCCCCGTTTCACATACTGATCCGCCCCAGGTCACAACCCAGGCGACGGTGTTTCTTGATGATGTGCTGCCACCGTTTCAAGAACCGGCATTGGATTTCGATCCTTGCGTGGTTTTCTGTGCAGCGGTGGACACGAATGGGTATTTGCCGACGCATAACCACAAGTTCTCAAAGCCCCAAACCAACGATGTTGTCTGGAACACTGCGCATTCGCGCAACCGGCGCATGTTCAACGACCGGGTCGGGCTGAAAGCCGGTCGCAGTCAGGCCCCCTTTTTGCTGCAGGTTTACCGCAGGGACATGGGTGGTGGCGATTTCAGGGTGATGAAGGACCTGTCCGTGCCGATCCGGGTAAAGGGTCTGCACTGGGGTGCCCTGCGTATGGGTTACACCTAAAAAAAAGCGCCGCACACCCGATTCAGGATGGCGGCGCAAGGAACGCGTTTCTCATGTGGGACCCGGTATCGCCATCGGGGAAACCCCGAAGACCGTCAAGGACAGGCAGAGCCCGACGGCAGCATCAATTTGGGACGGATGCAAACGGCAAGACCGGCATAAGAGCGCAGGCAGAAATCAAACAAAAACAGGCAGATGCAATCCAACAAACAACATGACCACAAGAGCCGCCGCACCGATCGCGTCATGCAGCAGCGTCGCTTCGGACCGCTTCATTATCGTTCTGATCGTGGTGAGTGTCGTCATTGTAGCCTCCCCTTTTTGTTGCTCCTTTGTTCTCACTTTCTTAAGGTCTTGTAAAGAACTTTATGAGAACATTTGCGTACAAAATGCGCTGGTCGACACTAACTCACTGAAATTAAAAGAATCGCTTCATCCTGCCGCATAAGCCACAGCAACAGGCGTGCGGCCTCTCCCCTTGGGCTGCACAGCGCCGGATCATCGTTCAGCAATTTTCTTGCATCTGACTGTGCAATCGCCATCAACCCCGACTGGCTTTCCAGATCGGCAACGCGGAACCGGGGCAGGCCCGATTGCGCCGTGCCGATCAGATCACCGGTGCCGCGCATCTGAAGATCGGTTTCGGCGATCACAAAACCGTCCTCGGTTTCGCGCAGCACTTCTAACCGCTTTCGCCCCGTTTCACTGAGCGGCGGCTGGTACATCAACAGACAGGTCGATGCCCCCTGCCCGCGGCCAACCCGACCGCGCAGTTGGTGTAACTGCGCCAGCCCGAAAGTTTCGGCACGCTCCACCACCATGATCGTCGCATTTGGAACATCCACCCCCACCTCGATCACCGTGGTCGCAACCAGTACCGCCGTATCGCCGGCCTGAAACGCGCCCATTGCCGCGTCCTTTTCCGCGGGCGGCATCTGGCCATGAATCAGCCCAACAACGCCCTCGCCCAATGCAGCACGCAGCAGCTTGAACCGCTCCTGCGCTGCGATCAGGTCGCTGACTTCGCTTTCTTCAACCAACGGGCAGACCCAAAAGCATTGCCGCCCCTCGCTGATGGCGGCGCGCAGGCGGTCAATCACCTGGTCCGTCCGCTCAGTACTGACAAGCGCGGTACGGATCGGCAGCCGTCCGGGGGGTTTTTCATCCAGAACGGACACATCCATATCGCCGTATTGCGCCAGTGCCAGACTGCGCGGAATCGGCGTGGCCGTCATGACCAGCACGTCCGCCTGCTGTCCCTTTCGTCCAAGCTCCATACGTTGGCGCACACCAAACCGGTGCTGCTCGTCAACCACCGCCAACCGCAGATCGCAAAACGCGACACCGGCCTGAAACACAGCATGGGTGCCCACGAGAATATTGATATCGCCGCGCTCCAGTGCGCCCAGTTTTGCCTGCCGTTCCGCGCCTTTGTCACGCCCTGTCAGAATTTCAAGCACAACGCCCGCCTGCTCGGCCAATGGCTGCAACCCTTGCAGGTGCTGCCGCGCAAGGATTTCCGTCGGCGCCATCAGAACACCCTGCCCTCCAGCCTCTACAGCGCGCAAAAGCGCCATAAACGCGACCAAAGTCTTGCCCGCCCCCACATCACCTTGCAGCAGACGGTTCATCCGGTGTTCCGCAGCCATGTCCGCAGCAATCTCGGCGATGGCGCGGGTCTGGGCACCGGTCGGCGCATAGGGCAAAGCCGCCAGAACCCGTGATTGCAGGCGACCGTCGCCAGCGCTTTTGCGCCCTTTTTTGCGGCGCACCTGCATCCGGGCAAGCGCCAGCGTCAGCTGATGCGCAAACAGTTCGTCATAGGCCAGACGCTCACGGGCAGGTGCGGTTGCCGCCAGTTCGGCCAAACCTTGCGGATCATGCGCGCGGTGCAGCGCATCGCCAAAATCGGGCCATCCGGCCTGTGCCTTCTGCGCGGGATCAATCCATTCGCCAACCACGGGCACCCGTGTCAGCGCCGCCCGTGTCGCTTTGTACATCACACGTTGTGACAGCCCCGCAGTCAGGGGATAGACGGGTTCAAACGCCGGGATATCGCCCGCATCGGTTTCGGGCAGTGCATAGTCCGGATGGACCATCTGCGCACTGCCATCAAACAGCTCAACCCGCCCTGAGACAACCCGCCGTGCCCCTTCGGGGAGTTGGTGTTTCAGGTAATCTGCGCGCGCATGGAAGTAGACAAGTTGAAAACTGGACCCGCTGTCTTCGACATGAATGCGGTAGGCGCCGCCTTTGCTGGCGGGCGGGCGGTGTGTCCCGATGGTCACGGCCACGGTCAGGGTCGTGGGCAGGACCGCGTCACGCACCGTGTCACGACGGCGTCTGTCAATCCCGGTGTGTGGCAAGGTAAACAGCAGGTCACGTGGGGAAATTACATCAATCTTGCCAAGTAGTTGCGCCGTTTTTGGTCCGACCCCCTCAAGGGTTTCCAACCCGGCAAATAGCGGAAAAAGAGGTTCTGGCCGACCCTTCATGTGCCGTCAATCAGCGCAAGCCAGGCGTCTTCGTCAAGCGTTTGTATCCCCAGTTCCGCCGCCTTCTTTGCCTTGGATCCGGCACCGGGCCCCGCCACAAGGATGTCCGTTTTTGCACTGACTGACCCCGAAACCTTTGCACCAAGCCGTTCCGCGCGGACCTTTGCTTCGGCACGGCTCATCTTTTCCAATGTGCCGGTGAAAACCACCGTCTTGCCTGCGACGGGGCTGTCAGAAGTGACTGCCCGGACTGCGTCCTGCACATCAAGCTGTGCCACCAGACGGTCAATGGACGCGCGCTCGGCCCCTTGGGCAAAGGTGTTTACCAGCGATCCGGCCATCACGGCACCGACGCCGTCAACACCAATCAGATCTTCCCAGGCAGATCCATCGGCATCGCGCGCCTCGGCCATGCCGTGTTCAAACGCGGCCCAGCTGCCATAGTGCTGCGCGACAAGATTTGACGCCGCCTCGCCCACATGGCGGATGCCAAGTGCAAAAATCAGCCGCGTAAGCGGGATTTTGCGCCTTTGCTCAATGCTCGCAAACAGGGCGTCGGCTGATTTCTCCCCCCAGCCATCGCGGTTCTTCAGTTGCTGCATACCGTCGCCGTAGCGCGCCTTGAGTGTAAAAATGTCTGCAGGTTCCGCCACCCAGCCGTCAGCATAAAATTGCTCCACTTGCTTTGCGCCCAGCCCATCAATGTCAAATGCAGCGCGAGAGACGAAATGCTTTAGCTTTTCAACAGCCTGCGCCGGACAGATCAACCCACCCGTGCACCGGCGCACGGCGTCAGCGGGTTCGCGCACGGCGTCACTGCCACATTCCGGGCAGATCTGCGGAAAATTGAACGCGGTGGAATCATCGGGACGCTTTGCCAGATCGACATCCGAAATTTTCGGGATCACATCGCCGGCGCGGTAAACCTGCACCCAATCGCCGGGACGTATATCCTTGCCCGCGCGGATTTCGCCGCCTTTGCTGTCGAGGCCCTTGATGTAATCTTCATTGTGCAGCGTCGCGTTGGACACGACCACGCCACCCACCGTCACGGGTTGCAACCGCGCGACCGGGGACAGCGCCCCGGTGCGCCCCACCTGAATGTCGATTGCATCAAGCCTGGTCCAGGCGAGTTCGGCGGGAAATTTATGTGCAATGGCCCATCGCGGCGTTGTTGACCGAAATCCAAGGCGCTCCTGCAGGACAAGATCGTTTACCTTATAGACCACCCCATCAATGTCATAGCCCAACGTCGCACGCTGCGCCTCGATCTGCGCATAATGCGCGATCATATCGGCGGGATCGTCGCAAAGGGTCGTCAGTGAATTCACTGAAAACCCAAGCGTTCCAAGCCGCTTGATCGCGTCCATCTGGGTAGCCGCCAGCGGGTCTGACAGCGCGCCCCATGCATAGGCAAAGAACCGTAACGGCCGCGCCCGAGTGATAGCCGCGTCAAGTTGGCGCAAGGACCCTGCGGCCGCATTTCGCGGATTGGCAAAAGTCTTGCCGCCCGCCGCCGCCTGCCGCGCGTTAAGCTCGGCAAAATCAGCGTGGCTCATGTAGACTTCGCCACGCACTTCAAGCAGGTCAGGCGCACCGGTCAGCTTTTGGGGAATATCAGCAATTGTGCGTGCATTTGCGGTAACGTTTTCGCCCACCGCACCATCGCCGCGCGTCGCCGCATGCACCAATGTGCCGCTCTCATATCGCAGGGACAGCGACAGGCCATCAATTTTCGGTTCAGCCGTGTACGTCAGCGGATCATCGGCACCCAACCCAAGATATTTTCGGATACGCCCGTCAAACTCAGTCACATCGGCATCGTCAAATGCATTCGCCAGTGACAGCATGGCAACTGCATGGGTCAGCTTGCCAAACCCTTCCGCTGGGGCGGCTCCAACCTGCTCAGATGGGCTATCGGCCCGCTTGAGTTCTGGAAACCTTGCTTCTAGTGCTGCATTGCGCCGTTTCAGCGCATCGTAGGCTGCATCGTCGATCGGAGGCGCGTCTTGCGTGTGGTAGGCAATATTCGCAGCATTCAGGCGTTCCGCCAGATCTGCCAGCTCGGCCTTCGCCTGCGCCCGAGAAAGCGCGTTCACATCGATGTCTGATGTCAAAGACCTGGCCCCCGAAAGTGTCACCTCGCGCTTCTAGATAGGTGGCGCGGCGCGGCAGGTCTAGGGGATATAGCCGCTGTTTGCGCTCAGG
>JAGXHC010000048.1 GCA_024636405.1 Sulfitobacter sp.
GCTGTCCCTGCCAACGTCGCCTGAAGGACAGATTGATATGACCAGAACTATTGTCGAATCCAAAACCAAGACCGCCATTATCGGCTTTGATCAGCCGTTTTGCGTGATCGGAGAGCGGATCAACCCGACGGGCCGCAAGATTTTGTCCGAAGAACTTGAACGCGGCGATTTCTCCCGTGTTGAGGCGGATGCGATTGCGCAGGTTGCTGCCGGGGCAAATGTTCTGGATGTGAACTCCGGCGCGGTCTTTTCCAACAAGATGGGCGAAGACCCGCGTTATGCCGACAACAATTTTGTCGAGCCGATGTTGATGCCGGAACTGATCAGGCGCGTTCAGGCGGTCGTTGACGTTCCGCTGTGCATCGACAGCTCTGTGCCCGGTGCCCTCAAGGCGGGTCTTGAGGCCTGCGAAGGTCGGCCATTGCTCAATTCGGTGACAGGCGAAGAAGAGCGGCTGGAACTGGTCTTGCCGCTGGTCAAGAAGTACAACGTGCCCGTCGTGGCCATCTCCAACGACGATACCGGCATTTCCGAAGACCCTGACGTGCGCTTTGCCGTGGCCAAGAAGATCGTCGAACGGGCCGCCGATTTCGGCATTCCTGCTTATGATATCGTGGTTGATCCGCTGGTCATGCCGATCGGTGCCATGGCAACTGCGGGCCATCAGGTTTTCACCCTTGTGCGCCGTCTTCGCGAAGAGCTGGGCGTGAACACAACCTGCGGCGCCTCCAACATCAGCTTTGGTCTGCCAAATCGGCACGGCATCAACAATGCATTCCTGCCGATGGCAATGGGGGCGGGCATGACGTCTGCCATCATGAATCCCGTCGCGGTGCCGATCAACGCAGCAAAGATTGCCGAAAAGCGCGAAGAGATCATGGCGACAGGCGTGATTTTGCCCGATGACATGGATGATGAGACCTTTGCGATGATGTTCGGCCTTGGATCGACCAAACCGCGTGCCGGCAAGGAAATGGAAGCAATCCGCGCTGCGAATTTCCTTTTTGATCGTGATCCACACGGCACCGAATGGATCAGGTTCAACAAGGTTGCGCCCAAAGCCGGCCACGAAGGGCGCGGCCGCGCGGGCCGTGTCGGCGGACGCCGCCGGTAATCCAGCTCGCCTTGATCGGTTTGAAATACAAACCCCTGTGCCCCGTGCGCAGGGGTTTTATCTTTTGTTTTCAGACAAAGGCCAAATTTGAATTAGTCCTGGCGGATGAGGTAACCCGGAATTAACGCACCGCACCCTAGACATGGCGCAACACCTGCAACACAGCGGAGCGTCACTTATGTTACCTGCACTGTCCCGGTCCGTTTGGGGCTGCCATGACTGAAACGCTGCGCCTTGATGGCAAACTTGATCTCGCGGCGGTCGGCACGCTTCATGCGCAGCTTTGTGCAACCAATGGTGCTGCAATCTCGCTCGACATGCAGACTGTCACCCATATGGGTGCTCTGTGCCTGCAGACTTGCCTGGCTGCGGCGCGCACGGCCCGCGCCGCTGGAAACCGCGTCGAATGGATCAACACCTCAGACAGGGTAATCGGACAGCTCAATGCCATGGGTCTCAGCCCGGAAGCGGTTGCGGAAGGAACTCTATGACCCTGCAGATCCTTGCTGTTGATGACAGCCGCACCATGCGAGACATGATCCGCCTCGCCCTGCTGCCCGCAGGTTTCGTGGTTCATACCGCCGAAGACGGAATTCACGGGATCGAAGTGCTTGACGGGATCGAGCCTGACGCGATCATCACGGATATCAACATGCCTCGAATGGATGGTTTTGGTTTTATCGACGCCGTACGACGCCAGGGCAAACATCGCGCCACGCCAATTTTGGTACTGACCACCGAAGCCGCGCCCGACCTGAAACAACGCGCACGTGCCGCCGGCGCCACCGGATGGATCGTGAAACCGTTCGATCCGGAAAAACTGGTCAAAGCCTTGCAAATGGTTGCAGGATAAGGAGCCGCCAACGTGAGTATCGAAAACGATCCGATGGCTGAAATTCGTGCCTCGTTCTTCATCGAATGCGAGGAACTTCTTGAGGCGTTGCAAGATGCGCTTCAGATCATTGACGATGGTGCCGATGACGCCGAAACGATCAACATCGTGTTTCGCGCCGTACATTCGATCAAGGGTGGCGCCGGTGCCTTTGGTCTTGAGGCGCTCGTCAGGTTTGCACACCGCTATGAGACCGTGCTGGACGAAGTGCGTACCGGACGACTTCAAGCTGACCATGATGCGCTCAAGATATTCTTCCTTGCTGCCGACCATCTGTCAGACCTCGTCCGGATCAGCCGCGACGACGCCCCGCTGCCAGATGACACGACCGCCAGACTTCTGAGTGAACTTGACGGTATGCTGGGGGATCATGTCCCCGCTGACGCGCTGGACGAAGTGATTGAATTTGCCCCCATGAGCCTCAACCTTGACCTTGACCTGGGCGATGGGGGCGCCGCAGATCTGGAAGAGCAACCGGATATTGGCGCGTTGCTCCCGCCGCTGGACTTGTCTGCGGTGCCGGTCACGATGCCGACCTGCTATACATTGCGCTTCACCCCACTGGCGGAGTTGTTTGAGACTGGCAACGAACCCTTCCAACTGCTGCGCAATCTGGAGGATCTGGGTGAAATCATCGTCACTTGCGACAGCTCAGACCTGCCCGGTTTGGTCGAACTGGCGCCAGAAGTGCCTCACTTGGGCTGGACCGTAGCGTTGACCACTGTCGCGGACGTCGATGAGATCACATCGATATTTGAGTTCGTGGAAGGGCTCTGCACATTGGTGATCGAACGTGACGGCGTATCTGTGGCCACGATGGAGCCTGAGGCACAGATTATTCCGCCAGAGGTGAAGGCCGAACAACCCATCGCCCCTGCCCCACCCCGCGCGCTGCAAGAACCCCAAGTCTCAGGGTCGGCGGTGCAACAGCAAAAGATTGCGATAGCGCAAAAGCCCACGCCAGAGCCGAAAACAGCACCAAAAAATGCCGCGGCCACGCCGGAGCGGTCTGTGGTGCGCGTCGATCTGGACCGGATCGAACGACTGGTTAATCTGGTCGGCGAGCTCGTCATTAATCAAGCGATGCTCAGCCAGAGCCTCGAACAATCCGGACTGTCCCCGCATTCCGATGCGATGAACGGCTTGGAAGAATTTCAGCGGCTGACCCGTGACATTCAGGACAGCGTCATGATGATCCGCGCGCAACCGGTCAAGTCCCTGTTCCAACGCATGTCGCGTATTGTGCGCGAAGCCTCGTCTGCCGTTGGCAAAGAGGTGCGACTTCATACCGAGGGAGAGGCAACCGAGGTTGATAAGACCGTCATCGAGCGGCTCGCCGATCCGCTGACCCACATGATCCGCAATGCGGTGGACCACGGTCTTGAAGACCGTGAAACTAGGATTGCTGCGGGCAAACCTGGTGAGGGTCGCGTGAACCTGAGCGCTGCACACCGGTCCGGACGTGTTGTGATAGAAGTTTCGGACGACGGCGCCGGGATCAACCGCCCCAGAGTACTACAGATTGCCATTGATAAGGGGTTGATCCCGGCGGACGCGCAACTTAGCGATACTGAAATTGACAATCTCTTGTTTTTGCCGGGATTTTCAACGGCAAGCGTCATTTCTGACCTGTCCGGCCGTGGTGTTGGAATGGATGTCGTGCGCACCGCCATTCAGGCACTGGGCGGTCGCATTACCACAACTTCCGTCCCTGGCCAGGGCACGGCCTTCTCGATCTCGCTGCCGCTCACGCTGGCCGTATTGGACGGCATGGTCGTTCAGGTCGCAGACCAAACCCTTGTGCTGCCTCTTAACCTCGTGATCGAAACCCTGACGTTGACCAACGATGATGTCGATATGGTGAGGCCCGGTCATAATGTCGTGCACGTGCGCGGAACTTTTGTGCCGCTTTTCGACCTTGGCGTGCAATTGGGCTATCGCAGCGCGCTGGAAAACTACGATGGGTGCATCGTATTGTTGATCGCCCACGAGGACGGCAGCCGCGCCGCACTGGTCATCGATAACATTCAGGACCAGCGGCAAGTGGTCATCAAGGGGCTCGACGACAGCTTCTACCGCGCGCCTGGCATTGCCGCGGCCACGATCCTTGGTGACGGACAGATCGCGCTTATTCTCGACCCTTCTGACATCATCAGCAACGCCATGGGCACACCCGGCCTTGTGCCACCCCCTCTAGAAACAGGAGTTTCGGCATGAGTGACACAGACACTTCCGCAACAATTGAATTGCTGACCTTCCGGCTGGCGGATCAGGAATATTCACTCGACATCATGTCAGTGCGTGAAATTCGCGGATGGACACGGACGACCCCGCTGCCACATGCGCCCAGCTTTATGAAGGGTGTGATCAACTTGCGCGGCACTGTCTTGCCGGTCATGGATCTTGCAGAGCGGCTTGGCCTGCCACCGCGCGAACAGACAGATCGCAACGTGATCATTGTCGTCAAGCACGGTGAAATCATGACCGGACTGTTGGTCGACGCAGTTTCCGATATCATCGCGCTGACATCCGCAGACCTGCAACCCCCTCCTGATGTGTCCTCTGGTGGGACGCAGAGCGTGGTCAGCGCGCTTACCCTCATCGATGATCGCATGATCCGTGTGCTTGATCTCGGCGCCACGATTGCCATGAACGCGAGCATCGCAGCATGATCACGACCGTCGATGCCGACATGACGCTCGACCGCTCCGCCTTTCGCATCATTGCGGAACTGGCATATCGCGAGAGCGGATTGATGCTGCCGGAAAAGAAGTTGCCGATGATACAATCGCGGCTTCGGCATCGATTGCGCGCGCTCAAGCTCAATAATTTTTCAGACTACATTGACCTCATCGCGTCGACGAAGGGCGAAGCGGAGCGGCCTCAGCTTATATCAGCGCTGACCACCAATGTTTCGCATTTCTTTCGGGAAGCACATCATTTCGATGTGTTGCGCGATGACCTACTGCGCCCCAGGTTGGACAATCTGCGCGGTGGCGGAAAATTGCGGATCTGGTCCGCCGGCTGCTCCAATGGCCAGGAAACATTGTCGGCCGTAATCTGCATCATCGAGGCGGTCCCTGACGCCAGCAATCTTGATATCCGGATCCTTGGCACGGACATTGATCCAGTGGTTGTGGCTTTTGCGCGCGCAGGGCGCTACGGCGCGCGCATGATAGGCGGCATTCCACCGCCCTTGCTGTCAAAGTATTTCGACGAAGATACATCCGGCGCTGAGAAGTTTTATGCGGCCCGTCCCATTTTGCAAAACATGGTCCGTTTCAATAAACTCAACTTGCTGTCGGACTGGCCGATGAAATGCCGCTTTGATGCGATTTTGTGCCGGAACGTCGTGATCTATTTCGACCAAAACACGCAGAACCGCCTGTGGCCGCGCTTCCATGCAGCACTTAAACACGATGGCGCGTTATTTCTGGGGCATTCCGAAAGGATAGCCGATCCGGGATCGGCAGGTTTTGACTGTTTCGGCCCAACGTCCTACCGCCCAATGAACGCGGATGGCTCAGCACTTCATCTGGAACGATAAGGATATCAAACATGGCTCTGCGTGATCAAATTCGCATCATGGTAGTGGACGACATGTCGACCAGCAGAGGGCTGATCACCCAGGCTCTTGATGGCTTCGGCGTGCGCAACGTAGCGACCTCGGAGAACGGCAAACAAGCGTTACATGCCCTCGCCACTCATCCGGTCCATCTGGTGATTTCGGATTACAACATGCCGGAAATGGACGGTCTGCAATTGCTGCATTGCCTGCGCGCCAGTCCTAAAACCAAAGGGATTGGATTTGTGCTGATCACGGGGCGTGCGGAACAGCAAATCATTGACCACGGCAAGAAGCTGGGCATGAACAACTACCTCAAGAAACCTTTTCAGCCTGATGATTTGCGCAAGTGTATCGAGGCCGTTGTCGGTCGCTTGTGATGTCATTGATGTCTCCGGGTTCCGGGGTCCATACGCTGGGTGATCTGTTGTTGGCTCTGTCAACGCATATGGATGGGCTGGCAGAGCAGGTCAACGCGGTTGAACATACCATAGGCGACCGATTGGCACATCCTGATGCGGCGGCTGGCGTGATTACCCAGTTGCAAAGCCTCGACTATCTGCGCCAGTCGCTGGAGGATGTTTCAGTGCTGATGCTATTTTTGTCGCGAAACAATCGCCTTGCTGCACCTGTGGAAAATATTGCCGACATGAGCAGCAAAATGAAGCTCAACAGTACCAAGACACTGATCGCAGGGAATCCAACCCACAAATTTGCTCTGCCTGACGACAACGCTGGTGATCTTGATCTGTTTTGATTGCGGATAACCTGCTGGCGCGCGCCGCAGATTATTCAAGGCAAGCTGGCCTCAGGCGGTGACGTCTGGCACGCGCATTTTTCCGCTGCGTGGCGCTGATTTCGGATACTAAGCTGCTTTCGGCTGTGAATCTGGGATGACGCAAAATTGACAGTTTTGGAGGCGCAGCAAAATCAGCGTTTCTTGCGCGAATACCGTTTCCGGGGGGCGCAGGCTGTTGGCCGTGCCTGCAGTGTCGTCGCCGATCATATTGCTTTGTCGCATTCTCACAGCTTTATGCTAACCGGCGTCAAAACAGTTCCAGATCATTGCCCGTCTGCTGGGGCGGCATGCGCGGTGGCGGAAGATCGGCCGCAGGAATTCGCGTCAGCTTTTGCCGCGCCGCGCCTGTCGTTGGCCAATACACCAGCTGTCGCGCCGACACCCCGCCCAGGGATTTTCCAATGCAAGCGATCCTTTCGCGGGCAAGGAAATCGAGCGCAAATGCGCTATTGAGCAAGCCGATCTGTGACAGCCCGTCCACCATCTGCGCACCGCCAAAAACCTTGGCTTGCAAACGTGCGCGAACGGCGCCCAGCTTTAGCAGATCATTGATAAGCAATTCCATCGCATTGACCCCGGCCCGATCGCAGGTCGCATTTGGCGCCGTTGTGCGAATGGTAAGCAGCATGTGATTCATGCCGCCAACCTTACGCACCGGATCCCAAAGACAGCATGCCACGCAAGATCCGAGCAGGGTAGAAATCGAAACCCCCGGATTTTCGGAAACTGAGTGATGGCCTTGGGTGATAACGACACGTGACGCAGTCATGGCGCAGACCTGTCGGATCTTAAGTGAACCGCGTGATGTGCCACGGCGGCATTAACCGCAGCCCCGATATCGCCAAGGGGCATTTGCTTTTGCACTGCGCCCCATTCCCATGCAACACGTGGCATCCCGTAGATCACACTGCTTGCGGCGTCCTGACCGATGGTCTGCGCCCCGGCGTTGTGCATCTTGAGCAAACCTTGCGCACCGTCCTGTCCCAGGCCCGTCAGGATCACACCGATGACATCGGCGCCGAACGGTGCGGCAGACGTAAACAGCATGTCCACGGACGGGCAATGCAATGCATTATCAAGGTCGGGGCGCATCCCGCAGCGCCATACTCCGTCGCGCCGGGCGATTACGGTATGGGCCCCGCAAGCAGGGGCAAGAACAATCTGGCCACAGACAAGTTCCGTATTTTCGTCAGCCAAATTGACCGTTTGAGCCAGATTTCGGTTCAGCAATTTCGAGAAGCTGACCAGAAATTGCGCCGGCATATGCTGGACGATGACAACCGGTGGGCCGTCCGCGTGCAGGTCGCTCAGTACCCGCTCAAGCGCTGTCACGCCGCCGGTTGACGCGCCGATGACAATGATGGGTCCATTTTTGACAGGTTGTGCAGGCAAGCGGTGGCTCGGTGAGCCATCTGCGTTGCCGCGCGGCTGAACCGTGCTGCACGCCGCGGAAAAGACCCGCCGCCCAATTGTACTTACCGCCTGCGCATCAAGCGAGGTCTGCGGTTTGACGATGTAATCAACAGCCCCAAGCGACAGGGCGGTGATTGCAGCATCCGACCCGCGGATTGTCGCGCTGGACATCATCACCACGGGCATCGGATGCAATTCCATCAACCGCGCCAGAAAATCCAGTCCGTTCATCCCCGGCATCTCGATGTCGAGCGTGATCACATCAGGCTTCAACGCCTTGATTACTCGGCGTGCATCATTGGCGTCCGATGCTTCTCCAACGACCTTCAGGCGGCAGTCCTGCTCCAGTACGATACGCAGCCAGTCGCGCAGGGCAGCTGAATCGTCCACGATCACAACATGCTTTTGCTGGCTGGTCAGCCTTGGGGTATCATCGCACGTCGTCAAATGCCCAATCTTCCTTTCAGTCGGTTGTGCGACGACGGGCAAACCCCGTCACAGCGTCCTGCCCGGTGCAATGCGCCAAAGGTCCATCCATTCTGCCCGCACCCGTTATCGCCAGAGCGGGCACAGCCCCCTTATGGCTTTGCAGAAGTGAACACCGCCTTAAGGCCGCACGGATTTGCATTTAAAGCGTCCACATGGCTTGCGCCCAGCCGCCAAAAAATCGCCGTATAGCCGCATACGGGTTTGCAGGCACCGCGAAGATCTGTGTCAATTTTCGTGAGGCTTGAGCTTGTTGTGGCTCCAGTGAGCATCGATATGGTCCAAATTCAGCGTTGCCACTGTGCCATCAATCAATGCAGCAATGCGGGGTGGGGTCAAAGGAAGCGTGGAAACCTGCTTGCCCGTTGCATGCGCAACCGCGCATCCGATGGCCGCTGCAACGTTCAAAATGGGAACTTCGCCGGCGCCCTTGGTGCCCAGGGGTCCGATAGACGGGGCGCCTTCGTAAAGGTCGAATTCAACAGGAATGACGTCACCAGCCAGCGGGACGCGGTACGTCTCGAACCCGGTCTGATCAAAGGCACCTTCGGCGTTAATCGTGATTTCCTCGGTCAGGGCATAGCCCAATCCCTGCACAACACCCCCTTGGATCTGGCCATGAATTGCGCGACGGTTAAGGGCGCGACCAACATCCTGAACCACCCTGTAAGACAGCACTTCCACGCAGCCTGATTCCGGGTCTACTGCCACCTCGCAATCGTGGACAGCAAATACAGGCACGTCGATAGCGTCAATAAAATGCCCCGCCGCACACCCCGGCATCCCCGCCACGCCCGGCGCGGTAAAGGCACCGCTGCCGGCGATTGGCCCGATGGAAATCTCGGCTTCCTTCACGATGGTCTGAAGCGTGGCGCCCGATCCCGGTCGGCCCCTGATTTCCACCCGGCCACCCGTCAAGACAAGCTCGCTCGCGGCGGTCTGCAACAATCGCGCGGCCACGGACAACAATTTGTCCCGCACTTGTGCACAGGCTGC
This sequence comes from Sulfitobacter sp., assembly GCA_024636405.1. Next base: position 9,266 of record JAGXHC010000048.1, read on the forward strand.
CTCGCTTGCGGCGCCAATGGATACGGTGGTGCGCCCGCCACCGACACCCAGATCGCGGCCGGCCGCGTCGGTATCGGCGGTTTTGACAATGACCGCGCCCGGATGAATGCCAAGATTTGCCGCCACAATCTGCGGCAGCGATTGCATCATCGTCCCCGATCCTATTTCAACCCCCGCTGTGACCAGTGTGGCACTGCCGTCCGCATTCAAATTGACCGTCGCCGAGGACGGCCCGACGAAGATAAACCATGTGCCGACTGTTGTGCCGCGCCCGTAAAGCCGCCCATCGGGAAGTGTGCCACTGCGCCGCGCGACAGGGTATTTTGCGATCAACTGGTCCAGCATCGGGCCCAGAACGTTGCCCTCGAACACTTGCCCCGTCGCGCCTATGTCGCCGTCGCCGATCACATTGCGGCGGCGAAAAACGACCGGGTCCATGCCAATTGCTGCGCATATCTCGTCAGTGTGACGTTCCAGCGCGAAAGTGTTGTAGACGCCGTTGCAGGCACGAAACGCGCCGTTGGGCGGGGTATTGGTATAGACTGCCTTGGTGCAGATGCGCGCCGCCCCCAACCGGTAGTTCCCCCCGAGCGTGTGTGCGGTCATCGTTGTCAGAAACACCTGTTCGCCGCCGTAGGCCCCGCAATCCATAAGAACTGTTGCCTCGCGCGCGACGATTTCACCGTCGCTGTCGATGGCTGAGCGGATCCGTATATCTGCGTTTTCGCGGCACAGACACGTCATCATCTCTTCGCGCCGCGAATTGATCAAAGAAACCGCGCGCCCTGCCTTGCGGGCCAAAATCGCGGCGTAGGGTTCCAGGGAGCAGTCGAACTTGAGGCCAAAGCCCCCACCCACCGCAGGGACCGTCACCCGGATCGCAGATTCCGGGATCTGCAGGACGGCGGCGGTCACGTGCTTTACAGTCCAGGGCGCCTGCGTCGACGTCTGGATATGATAGCGACCGTCCTCGAATGATGCCACAACTGCGCGCGGCTCGAACGATACGTGGTTCTGCCGCCCCACCTGATAGACGCTTTCGACGATGGTCACGTCATCGCGGGCAAACGCACCGTCGGCGTCGCCCCGTTCTACTGTTGCCTGCCAGGCGACGTTGCCGCCGCGCACCGCTCCTTCATGCAGGATATCATAGCTTTTCCAGTCGGGATGCACCAACGGAGCGTCGGTTTCCAGCGCTTCAGCCATGGTCAGCACCGCGCAGAGCGGTTGATACTCTACAACAATCGCCGCAGCCGCCGCGCGGGCCTGCGCCAGCGTTTCGGCGGCAATCGCGGCAATCGGTTCGCCGTGATAGCGCACTACTTCGCGGGCAAAGATCGGGTGATCGGCGATCCCCAGACCGTGCAGTCCGGGCGCATCATCATGGGTCGCGATGGCGTGCACGCCCGGCATCGTCAGCGCCGCTGTCACGTCCAGACGCACGATGCGCGCAGCGGCAACATCAGAGCGGCGCAAAACTGCGTGAAGGACATCATTGCCCCCCATGTCGATGGTAAACTTTGTCCGACCTTGCACTTTATCGCGCGCGTCACGCCTTGGCAGATCCATGACAGCCATCTGCGGATCGTGGTGGTTGTTCACAGCATCGCCTCCGATGGCGCTGAGGTGTTGACCTGCAGGGACATGACCGCGTCGATGATCCGCTCATATCCAGTGCAGCGGCATATATTACCCGTCAGCGCAGACTTGACTTCGCTGCGGGTTGGCGCGGTATTTACTTGCAAATAGTGGGTGAGCGTCATGACCATGCCGGAAAAACACATGCCACATTGCACCACGTCGTGATCAACAAACGCCTGTTGCACCGCGTTCAGAGTATCCAAGGTGCTGATCCCTTCTATGGTGCATACTTCGGCCGCTTCCAATGCGCCCAAGGCCAGCAGGCAAGACGTTTTTGGCACGCCGTTCACGTACACGATACAAGCACCACAGAAGCCTTCCCCGCAGACGGGCTTGGACCCGGTCAGCCGGAATTCATCGCGCAACACATCAATCAGCGCGGTCCGCGGATCGCCCGAAAAGCTGCGTTCCCTGCCGTTGAGCGTGAATGTGACGGTCATGTCGGTGCCCCTTGCCCCAATTGCGTTGCCACGTCGGCAAAGGCGCGCGCGATGAGCTGCGGCAAAATACGCGCGCGATACCACCCCGGCGCATCGACACCATCGCGCGGTATGAGGATCCCAAGATGCGCGCGTGCCGCAGTCTTTGCAGTTTCAGCGTCAAAGATTTGCCCTGTCAGCGCGGCTTCCAATGCACCCCAACGGCGCGGTGTCACCTCAACGGAGCTGATGGCGATGCGCAGCGCCACGATAATGTTTTTCGGATCAATTTCTGCAAAGACACTCACGATTGCGACCGGATATTCGCCAGCCTGTCGCAGCAAACCGCGCGCATGGGCCGAAGCACCGGGATGATGTGGCACCTGAATCTGCGTAAGAATTTCGTCCTGGGGCCTGCTGCCCCGTGTTTTGACGTATGCCTCAAGCAAACAAGTTTCTTTTGCCCGCACCGAGTGCACCGTGATCGTCGCGTGCAGCGCGATCAGCGCGGGCACCAGATCCGGCGCGGCAAAGTTTTGCGTGCAAATGTTGCCGCCCACCGTCGCACAGTTGCGGATTGCCGGATTGGCAGACACCGTGGCCGCGGTGGCAAGCGCGCCAAAAGCCGGATAAGCATCCAGCGATCGGCCAAGGGCATCATGGGTGACCAGCGCGCCGATCCGCAGGGATGCGCCGTCTGTTTGGATCCCATGCATTGTGTCGATCCCCGCAAGTGAAACGAACGTCCTGTCTTCGTCTTCACCTCTCAGGGCTGCGCGCATCACCCAAGTGCCTCCGGCCACGAAAACGCACGCGCGCGGACCGCTGACGCCCACAGCGGCCAGCGCGTCCTTGATTGTCGTTGGCCGAAGATAAGCAGGGGCGGTCAGCGAGACGTTCACAATATCATGTCCATCTATGGATCATTTTTGGGCCAGTTTGCGCCGGAAAACAGATGACCCGGCACCCATGCCGGGCCCTCTGGATTTTACGTCCAGTGTGAGACAGAGCGTTTTTCAAAGCTTTCCCGGAACTGATCGGTGGACTTCGGCATCAGCTCGCCGGTTCCCCAATCAAGGATCACAGCGTATTTACGAACCGCATCCATCTCGTTGATTTCACCGTCGCGGTACATCTGCGAGACCTTTTCAGGGTCCATCCGGGCCCAGCCAACCCGGTTCTCGCGAATATGCGCGCGGGCCTTTTTTGTCGCGACCTCGTCCAGTTTATAGTCGAGCATGTCCGCGTCGATCACCTTGATGACGACGCCGTAATCCAGCTCGGCGCGATTGACGGACACGTATTCATCGATGACGTCCTGGCGCACACGTTCGGGATCGCGTTGCATCGGGTCACCATAGCCGCCGCCGCCTGCGGTAGGTCGGGTGAACTTGTCGCCGCTCTCAATCTTGTAGTTTGAAAAGACCGACCCGAGCCACTTTTCCTCGCCTGTGGCCGCGTGCTTTACCATCAGGCCGTGTGGCATCGACGGCAGACCGCCTTCTACTCCCCAGACAACGGCGCGTTCGCGGTCGCAAATGTAGGACATGACAGTGTTTTCCGCCTCCAAAAGGGTGGACGCCTTGATTACGCCTGCACCGCCACGCCATTTGCCTGGTCCGGGGCTGTCCTGTTTGATTTGAAATTCGTCCGCGCGGGTGGGGTTTACCCGTTCGTTGCCTTCAGAAGGCTGTGACATCAGACCCGTTCCGAAGCAGGCGGTCGTCACGTCGCTGCCGTCTTTGCCGTTACGCCCACCCCAGCCACCGGGCAACCATTCATAGAACATGTAGATCGGTTTTTCAGGTTTGCGCAGATCGTTGCCACCCGCCAGAAGGTATTCAAGGTTGAAAGCACAGGCGATGGCACGCTCCGGCATGATCTGTGACCACATCTCGAAGATCGCGTTCATGATCTTTTCAAACGGCATCAAAAAGCCGGTGACGGCCACGGGCCATTCCGCGCTGACGACGCTGTTTTTTGGCGCCTTGATCTCAACCATGCGGTAGAAGCCGCTGTTCAGCGGCAGATCGGGGAAAAACGTCTTCATGCCCGCCACCACCGCAGAGAATGTCGCGCCATGTGCCGAGTTATAGATTGACGAAATCGTCGGGTGGCTGCCTTCGAAGTCATAGATGATCTGATCGCCCTTGATCGTCATCTTGATATGGATCGGGATCATGCCTTCGCCCGCGCCGGGATCGCGGTCAATGTAATCAACTGCCTCCCAGGTCCCGTCAGGCAGATCCGAAATACGCTGACGCACGGCGCGTTCAACATAATCCTGCACCGCGTCCATGCCTTGCGTGACCTGATCGCGACCGTATTTACCAACCAAACGCTGCAATTCGCGTTCGGCGACCTGCGTGGCTTGGGCCTGTGAATGGATGTCGCCGATGATTGACGCGGGGTCACGGGTGTTGGCCGCAATCATGTTCGCGACGTCGGAACAAAACTTGCCCTTATGAAACAGCCGGATTGGCGTGATCCGTACCGCCTCGCCGAACATTTCGTGCGCGGAGACGTTGAAAGAGCCGGGGACCGACCCACCAAGATCCGACCAGTGGCCGTTGGACTGCGAGAAGCCAATCAACGTTTCTTCGTCAAATATCGGTCGGATCAGGCGAACGTCACTGAAGTGAGTGCCGCCCGCGTAAGGATCGTTGATGGCATAGACGTCGCCCGGATACATGTCGTCCTTGAAAACGCGGATCACATCCTTGCAGGTAAAATGCAAGGTGCCGACATGCACCGCGATGTCCGAATTGCCCTGCGCCACGCAATTGCCATCGGCGTCGTGCAGGCCATTGGAAAAATCGCGGTTATAGATCACGAAGGAATAGCAGGTCCGCAGCATCTGTTCGGCCATCTGGTCGACCGACGTGATAAAGGAGTTCTTCAGAACCTCGAAAGTGACCGGGTCCAGTTCTTTTTTAGGGGTGCTGTTCATGTCTCAGTCCTTCACGCGGATAAGAATGTTCATGTATTGATCGACTTTTGCGGTCGCCTTGGGTGGCACGACAACGGTTGAATCGATCTGTTCGACGATCGCCGGGCCGCTGAATTCAGCGCCGGCTTTCATCGTCGCGCGGTCGTAGATGTCGGTTGCGCACCTTTCGCCTTTGAACCAGACGTCACGCTGGCCAACCGGCTCAGGTGTATGCGCCTCAACCTCAAAGGATGGCAGTTCAGCCTTCTGTACAACGCCGGTCGCCTTGACGCCGACGCGGAAAATGCTCACCGGTGCGTCGACCCGCCGGAAATTGTATTCGCGCTCATGTTCGTTGTGAAAGCCCGCCACAAGGTCTTGGGTGCTGGTGATCCTGGACGGAGCTGAAACCGACAAAGACCGCCACTGGCCCTGGTACATCATCTCGACGGTGCGCTGCAGAACCGTGTCCTCGGGCGATACGCCTTCATGGCGCAACCGCGCGACGGCCTCCTTTTCGATCTTGGCAAAGGCGGTCTCCAGATCTTCTGGAGTAGACGTCGCAGCATCCGCCATGAAGCTGTCGGAAAAGTCGTGCTGGATGTCGACCAGCAAGCACCCCATGGCAGAGGTCACGCCGGGGTTTGGCGGAACGATCACAACCGGAATGGACAGTTCCTTCGCCACAGCAGCCCCGTGCAATGCCCCTGCCCCGCCGAACGCAACCAAAGCAAAGTCGCGCGGGTCATGCCCACGGCTGATCGACAGCAGGCGGACGGCATTTGCCATATTGGCGTTGGCCACATCAATGACCGCTTCGGCGGCCTCATGCAGTTCCATGCCAAAGGGTTCCGCGACGGTTTCGCGCACTGCCTTTTCGGCGAGCGTGGGATCAAGCGTGATATCGCCCCCAGCCAGACTGTGGCCCAGTCGGCCCAGCACGACATTGGCGTCACTGTTGGTCGCGACTTCGTTGCCGTTTGAATAACACGCGGGTCCGGGATACGCGCCGGCCGATTGCGGACCATTGCGCAGCGAGCCGCCCTCGTCTTTCCAGGCAAGCGATCCACCGCCAGCGCCAATTGTCAGCACCTCAATGCTGGGAAAGCGGATCGGATAGCCATATTCGATGTACCAATCCTTGGTCACCGTGGATTCGCCCTGATAGCAAAGTGAGACGTCCGTGCTGGTCCCGCCCATGTCGAACCCGATGGAATTCTCGTATCCGCACAGGTTGCTGATGAACCGGCTGGCAATCGCGCCCGCCGCAATCCCGGAGCCTGCCAGTCTTGCGGCGAAATCCTTGACACTGGCCGGGGTCATTACGCCGCCGCCCGTATGCAGCAGCAACAGGTCGCGGGTATAGCCGCCATCGGCCAGCTTTTCGCTGAGACGGGACACGTAATCGACCACCACCGGCGACACGGCCGCATTGACCATTGTCGTTGAAAAACGCTCATGCTCGAAAATTTCGGGCATGATCTGGGATGAGATGGAGATATGCACGTCGGGCATCTGCTCGCGCAGGATCTCACGCATGCGCACCTCGTGCTCGCCGTTGACGTAGGAATTGATAAAGCAGACCGCGATCGCCTTCACGTCGCGTTTCTTCAGAATTTCGGCAACGCGGCGGGCTTCGTTTTCATCCAGATCCTGGATGATCTTGCCACCGGCGTCGATGCGTTCCTTGACGGTCAGCCGGTCGCGGCGCGGAATATAGGGTTTGGCAACATCCTTATAAGTGTCCCACAGGTCTTCCTTGTTTGAGCGGCGAATTTCGACCACATCGCGGAAACCTTCGGTGCACACCATCGCAACACGTGGCAGTTTGCGGGTGATCAATGCGTTGGTCGCGACTGTTGTGCCGTGCGAAAACATTGTCACTTCTGCCAGATTGACCTTGGCGTCCGACACCCCGGTCATGATCGCGCGCATTGGATCATCGGGGGTTGAGGGGGTCTTTTCGATCCGGATTTGGCCGGTTTCCTCATCCATGATGCACACGTCGGTGAAGGTTCCACCGACATCAACTGCGACTCTCAACTTTGCCATCTGCTCTTCCTATCCTTTTGTGCACCTGCCACGCGTGGGGCAAGCCGTCACCGTCGCCCGGAACTATGGTTTCCGTGCGCCGATCTTGTTTGTTGATGCTGCGTCAAGTGCGGGCTGCCGCCTCCAGCCGACTGATCTTGCGGGTGTCGGTCGGCGTGCAGCCGAACCGGTTTCGGTAATGCTTGCAAAACTGAGCCTGGTCGTAAAACCCCCACTTGTGGGCGATTTGCGCCATGCTAGATGTGTTGTTCGCCATCTTGAGCGTCTCATGGCAGCGGGTCAGCCGCTTGTCGCGGATATAGCCCACGACCGAATGATCGTTCTCCGCAAAGAGCCGCTGCAGATAGCGCAACGAAATGCCACATGATTCCGCCACAACCTGTGAATTGAGGTTCGGGTTCGCCAGGTTGTCGCGGATAAACTGTTCTGCGCGCTGCAAATGTGCGGCGCGGATTGTGGATGTGGTGCTGTCTAGGATGCGGTCGTCGCTGCGCATGGAAAGGCACAGAAGGTCCAGCAGGTGTTGGCCAGCCATTTCGCGCGCGGCATCATTGATCACGTCGATGCTTTGGATCGTGTTGCGCACTGATCCCACAAAATAAGATCCGATGCCCGATGTCGCGTCAAAGGTCAGCGCGCCAAGCCGGTCTGTAGCCCCCAGTCGGGACCGCACACTGGATGTCGGGACCTTGAGCACCCATAGTTTATTGGGTTTTGCATGCGAGAATTCGTAGGGCATATCGCCGCGTTCCACGAGAAATGCGCCCGGTCCGCAGCTGGTGTGGCGCGAAGCCTGCTGAAAATGCACGTCCACCTTGTGCGGGATCGTGATCAGCAGGCTGCTGTCTTTCTCATTGGTAAAGTGCTTCTTGTTGCGGCGGTAGAGAACGCCGTCACATTCCATCTCCGATAGCCCAAGAATGCCCAGCGACCAGGATTTCAGCGATCCGTTAAACGCCATCGGGTTGTGGCATTCTGCAGACAGCGGAAAATAGGTCTCGGACAACGTCCGCGACCAGACCTTGTTCTTGTCGACCCCTTCACAGTGATCGGTAGAAAAATGCATCTCTTCCCCCTGTCAGACGGCCCGTAAAACAAACACGCCCCTTTAGTCCCAGTTCTTATCCTACCCTGCCGCGCTGCGAAAACTTGGCGATTTGCGCCTAAAGCTTTGCATCGCAAACGCGGTCAGCATACACCATCCGGCACATCCATCCTGGCGGACGCAATGTCGAAGCCGTCAAAGTGGGCTCAGCAGTCAGTTCGCGCCCCCCGTTTAGTTTCATTTTTCAACGGCCACGCGTACGATAAGCGTCCAATGCCGCGCCAAATATCAAGATGGCCCCGATCACGACCGGCTGCAAAGATCCGTTGATTTGTTGCAGGTTCATGCCGATCGACAAACACGTGATAAGCAGCGCACCGTAGATCGGCGCAGAAATTCCGCCGGTTCCGCCCCGCAGGGATGCACCGCCGATCACCGCCGCCGCGATACTGCTCAGCACCAATGATGTGCCCAGGTTCGGTTCTCCCGATCCGGTTTGCGCCGTCATCAGCAACCCTGCAACCGCAGCCAACGCGCCGCTGGTGACGTAGGCGAAAAACAGATGCTCCTTCACGCGCCGCCCCCCCACATGCGCGACCTCGTTACTATCGCCCAAAACATAAAGCACGCGACCGTGAACCGTGCGCGTCAGCGAAAAATGCAGTGCCCAGGCCACCACCGCCGCGATCAGCAGCGGGATCGGCAGCAACAGGATGGTCATTTGATTCAGCGCAAAGCTGAAGCTTTCGGGAAGGTTGAAGATGGGAAATCCACCCGAGATTGTCGTGGCAACCCCGGTAAAGATGCTCATCGTTGCAAGTGTGACGATGAATGGATTGATGCGCAGATAGGCCACCAATGCGCCGTTAATTGCACCGATCGTGACACCAAGCAGCAGGCCGATCAGAACGCCCGCGACAATCCCGCCGCCGACACCAAGCGTCGGCAACAGCGCCGTCATCACCATTGAAGATGCGACCGAAACGAGCGACACGTTCGCGCCCACCGACAGGTCGAACCCGCGTGTGATGATCACCACCAGTTGTGCCGCGGCGACAAAAAAGAACAGCGATGTCTGTTTCATGATGTTCACGACGTTGTCGCCTGAAATCATAGCCGGTTGCAGGGCGGCAAAGACCCCGACCACGGCGATGATCGCTATCGGCAACAGAAGGTGCGGCCCAAGCAGTCGCAGGTCCAGGAAAGGTGTGCGGGTCTGCTCAGCCATTCCTGGACCTCCGGTTTTCGCGAAAACTCTCGGCGGCCACGGCGATGACAATGACGATGCCGATGATGATGATGTGGTATTTGCTGTCGATGCGCATCAGGCTCATGCCGTTGCTGAGCACCGACAGAAAGATCGCGCTGAGTGCTACCATCTGGATGCGCCCTACCCCACCTTTCAGTGCCACACCGCCAATCACGGCCACGGAGATGCTTTCCAGCATAAGGTTGCTGCCCAGCGTCGCCTCGCCCGAGCCGACGCGCGCGGTCAGGAAGATGCCCACGATGCCTGCAAGAAGTGCACTGATCGCGTAGGCCAGCCAGATGTATTTGCGCGTGTTCAGACCCGACAGCCGTGCCGCTTTTTCGTTGCCGCCGACAGCGTAGAAATAGCGGCCAAGCCGTGTCTGGGTCTGGACGTACCACAGGACCAGCAGCACGGTCGCGGCCGCGTAGATGACATAGGGCAGCTCCAGAAATTTGCCGCGACCGATTTCGCGGGTAAACAGGTCTGGCATGTCATAGATCGGGGTGCCGCCGGTCACGTATCCCGCCAACCCCGAGGCAATGGTCATGGTGCCGATCGTGACCATGAAGGGCGATATCTTCATCACGCTGACGAAAAATCCGTTCGCAATACCGACTGCCAGCCCTGGCAAGAGCCCCAGCAGGCTGCCCAGCAGCACGATTGCGCCGGCACTTTCCAACCCGATTGACCCCAGCCACACCATCGACAGTGCTGAGCTGACAGAGGTGAGCGCCACGATGGCGCCTACGGAAATGTCAAAGCCGCCCACGATAATCACCAACATTTGTCCGGCTGATATGATCGACAGGAACGAAGCGTTGCGCAGTACATTTATCAGGTTCGATGTGCGCAGAAAGCGCGGCTCGTAAAGCGCAAGCAGCACGCATGTCACAATCAGCACTGCGGGAAGGATGCCGATGGTGGCCAATATCCTGCCGATGCGATTGTTGGATTGGACGGCGTCTGCGCGCATCTTAAAACTGCCCCTTTGTCTGGGTCTTGTCGGCTTCGCGTTGGTCAAAGAAATGCGATAGCAAAGCCTCTTCGGTCACGGCATCCCCGTCAAGCTCGCCCACGATCGCGCCTTCGCGCATCACGATCACCCGGTGCGACATATGCATGACTTCGGCCAGTTCGGACGAGGCAATGACGACGGCTTTGCCCGCTTCGGTCAGCGTCTTGATCACGTCGTAGATTTCCAGTTTGGCCTGAATGTCGACGCCTACGGTGGGTTCATCAAACAAGAACACGTCGAATTCGCGTGACAAGCCCCGCGCAATCATCAGCTTTTGCTTGTTGCCGCCTGACAGTTGTTCAGCCTTGGCCGTCAATCCGGGTGTGCGGATTTTGAGCTTTTCAATCATGTCTTTTGTAAAGCTGCGCTCGGCACCGCGTTTCAACAGCACTGAGCCGCGCGAGAATGTCGGATCGTCCAGCGCGGCAATTGTGCTGTTGGAAATCAGGCTCTGGCTCATTGCCAGTCCTTCGGTTGCACGGTCCGAGGGGAAGTAACAGATCCGGTTGCTCAAGGCCGTGCGCGGGGTGTGGCGCATCAATGTGATGCCACTGGCCGTTATCTTGCCATGCGCGACGTTTTCCAGGCCGAAGGCGGCGCGCAGAACCTCGGATTTACCGCAGCCCGCCAGGCCCGCAAAGCCCAGCACTTCACCACGGCGAACCGAAAAACTGATATGTTCTGCCAACCCATTTTGCAGGCTGACGTCTTCAAACTGCAAAACCGTATCGCCCGGATTGCGATCAATGCGGGGGAAAAATTCTTCAAAGGTTCGGCCCGTCATCAAACGGACCAGTTCCTTTTCGTCCGTATCCGACTTGTTTACCGTCGCGATGAACTTGCCGTCGCGCAGGACCGTGACCCGGTCAGCAAGCCGTGAAATTTCGGGCATGCGGTGGGAGACATAGACAATGCCCAGACCATCTTCGCGAAGCTGCTCGATGATCTCGAAAAGCTGCGCCGCTTCTTGGTCGGTAAGCGATGCGGTCGGTTCGTCCAAAATCAAAACGCGGCAGTCCCACAGCAGCGCCTTGGCGATCTCAACCATCTGCTGATGCGCGCGACGCAAGCTGCGAACCGGCGCACTTGGGTCCAGATCAAAACCCAGACGGTCAAGCACCGATTGCACCTTTTCGCGCATCGCGGCCTTGGCCAGCCGAGGGCCGCGTGTCAGTTCGTGCCCGAGATAAAGGTTCTCTTCGACCGTCATTTCCGGGATCAGGCTGAATTCCTGAAAAACGATGCTCACGCCCATCTTGTGGGCCAGAGCAGGCGTCATCGTGGTGACGGTTTCGCCGAACAGCCGATAGGTTCCGCTGTCAAACCCCTGCACGCCGCAGATGATCTGGATCAGCGTCGACTTGCCGGCGCCATTCTCACCGAACAGCACATGCACTTCGCCTGCCCGCAACTCAAACTGCATATCCTCCAGCGCCTTGAAGGGGCCGTAGGACTTATCGAGGTGCGCGATTTCGATCAACACTTGGGTGGAGGTGCCGGACGCATGTGCTGCGTCCGGCTGTTCCGTTGTCAGAACCATTTATGCTTACTCTACCGAGTAGACCGGGTCCCAATCCGCAGGTGCGAACGAGCGGCTGAGGTCCAACCCATCAATGTTGTCTTTGGTCACGACTGTCATGGATGGGAACAGATGCGTCATGTGGTCCTTGCCTTCAAGGATGCGCACGGCCATGTCCATCGCGATGCGTGCTTCCATGACGGGCGATTCCGTCACAGTTGCCGTCACGACGCCGGATTTCACCAGATCAACCATGCCTTCGTTGGAGTAATACGCCGCAATGATTGCATCATCGTTCCCGGCTTCCTCCAGCGCCTGCTTTGCAACTTCGGCGGTCACGGCCGTGCCGTAGATGATGTTCACATCGTCGTAAGCCTGCAGCGCGTCTTCGACGAGGCGCAGCTGAACGCTTTTGCCGGTATCGCCGTATTTGGCTTCCAGCAGCTCGATGTTGCTTCCCTCAATGCCGCGCTCGACGCCTTCTGTCGACGCTTCGGCCCAGCCGGAACCCTGCGGTCCGGGGAAGTGCACCATGCGCATCGGCTTGTCGCCCGCCATTTCCGTCAGAAATTTGGCACCCGCTTCGGCAGCATCATCGTAGTTCGCAAAGATGCGGGCGTCCGCTACATCGCTCATCGGGTTGATCACGCCGACTTGCACGATGCCCTTTTCCTTGCCCTCTGTCATGCTTTTGGCCAACCCGGCTTCGGAAATGGCGCCGATCACGATGGCATCTACGCCAAGCGCCAGACAGTCGTTGTACTGCGAAACCTGCTTGGCCGCTTCTGTGTAACCGCCCGCTTCGAGGATCGTCGCCTTGACGCCCAGTTTGCGCGCCTGGTCCACGATACCGTAGTTCACGCCGACCCAATAGCTGTCTTTCATGTGCGGAAACAGCACGCAGATGTGCCACGGCTTTTCAGCCTTTTCCAGACCTGTATAGGCCACGATCGTGTCTGGGCCTTCGGCGGCATTGATCACATCAAAAGGCCATATGGCATCCTGCGCGTAGGCAGCGGATGTCAGGCCCGCGACGATAATCGCAGATGTGGATATGCTGGTGAGCATCTTTTTCATGGGTGAACCTCCAAGTCCTTGTTTATTTTTCGTCCGATATTTTTGTTGTCCAGTCCGAGGGGCAACATTTGCCAACACGGTCTGGTCTTTGCGTTTTCGCCAAGCTGGTACGCCGACCAGTATCTGTCTCAATGGCTCGGCTTTATTGGTCGTGAGCGGCCTATCTGGGAGAAAACAACGTCCAGGTGTGATCCCTGTAGACTCCATCCCTCGCCGTTTCCCGCCACCTTCACAGCTTAAGAACATGTATTTTGTATTGTAAAATACGATTTTCATACCAGTGAGTTCTGAAAATCAGATATTGCAGGCGGGCAATCAGCTTGTTCCCCGAAACTCTATCACAGGTAGCGAAAATTGTGGGAAATTTCCAAACTGCAAGTTTTTTCGGCGCTTATTTGGCTCAATGACGTCATTTAGTGCAGAGGTTATTTCGGGCGATCTTTGGCCAAACCGCCCGAAACAGCCGCCGATTATCAACCGGCGTGCGCGGAACTTGCATGCAAAAGGCAATCTTCGACAATATCCAACCCTTCCCCAAAGACCTCATCCTGAACCGTGATCGGGGCAAGGAAACGAATGACGTTTCCGTAGACACCGCATGTCAGCAAAATAAGCCCACGCTGGAACGCCAGATCTTTTACCTTGTTGGCAAACTCAGGATTTGGCGTGCCATCTCCGGGGTGCTTGAATTCGACCGCGTTCATAAAGCCAGGGCCGCGGATGTCAGAGATTTCGGGCACCCGGTCGCACAGCGATGCCAGCCGTTGTTTCAGCCGCCCCCCAAGTTGCATTGCGCGGTCACACAATTGCTCTTCTTCAATCACATCAAGCACAGCGTTGGCCGCTGCGACACCAATCGGGTTACCGCCATAGGTGCCGCCCAGGCCGCCCACGTTCGGGCCGTCCATCACCTCGGCGCGCCCGGTCACGGCGGCCAATGGAAACCCACCGGCAAGGCCCTTGGCCATCGTCACGATATCGGCCGCAACGCCGTGGTGTTCCATGGCGAACAATTTGCCGGTGCGTGCGAAACCGGTCTGGACCTCGTCCGCGATCAGTAAAATTCCGTGTTCATCACATAGACTGCGCAGCTTTTTCAGAAATGCCGTGGAGCATTCGTAAAAGCCGCCTTCGCCCTGCACTGGTTCCACGATCATCGCGGCAACGCGGCCCGGATCGACGTCGGCCTTAAAGAGCTTATCAAGTGCGGCAAATGCGTCCGCTTCGGTCACGCCATGCAGATCTATCGGAAAAGGCGCATGAAGCACATCGCCCGGCATTGCGCCAAAGCCGACTTTGTAGGGGAACACTTTGCCGGTCAACGACATGCCCATGAACGTGCGGCCATGAAACGCCCCCGAAAAGGCGATGATGGCGGATCGGCCTGTTGACGCGCGTGCAATCTTGACTGCGTTTTCAACAGCTTCGGCACCCGTTGAGACAAAGATCGTTTTCTTCGCGAAATCCCCCGGCACCAGTGTGTTCAGTCGCTCGGCCAGGCGCACGTAGCTCTCATAGGGCATGACCTGGTGGCAGGTATGGGTGAATTTGTCGAGTTGGGCCTTTACGGCTTCCATGACCTTGGGATGGCGGTGCCCGGTGTTCACAACCGCGATCCCAGCGGCGAAATCAATGTAGCGATTGCCTTCGATGTCCCAGATCTCGGCATTTTCGGCGCGGTCGGCATAAACCTGCGTCATCATGCCAACGCCACGTGCGATGGCGGTTGTCTTGCGTTCCTGAACGGCTGCGTTTTTCACGGGTTGGTATCCTGGTGGTGGGTTTCAAGGGACAGGGGGCGGTCACGCCGCCCCCGGTGGGATTACGCCAAATGCGCGCGCACGGCATCCAGCGATGCGGCACGTTCTTTGCGGGCGGCCAGTGCTGTCTCCATGTCGACCTTGATGAACCGGGTCGGCACGTTGGGCTGCAATTGGCCGATCAGATCCATATCGGCGGAAATAACGGTGCCGATCATGAAATAGCCGCCACCAGACACCGCATCACGGTGCAGGATGATCGGTTCCGTACCGCTGGGCACCTGCACGGAGCCGTAGGGATAACAGGCATCGGTGATGTTTGATGGATCTGAGCCTGCGCCGAACGGCGGTTCGCGGTCCACGAACTCAAGCGGCGTGCCGCCTTTGAACCGGTAGCCCATGCGATCCGCTTCGGACGCAACTTTCCAGGTTTCCTCAAAGAACCGCTTGCCCGCAGCTTCGGTGATCCGGTGCCAATAGAGACCCGGCAAGATGCGCAACTCAGCGGTGGCACCGGGAATGCGGCGTTTGTCCTCAGGAACACTGGCGCCAATCCTGGCCTTGCCGGTGCTCTGGCCCAGCGGCAACACGTCACCGGGCTGCACCGCGCGCCCGTCGATGCCCCCCAACGCGCCAATCGGATAAGTCGACCGACTGCCCAAATCGAGCGGCGTATCGATACCGCCCGCAAAAGCGATATAGGCACGCGCACCTGAACGCAGGTAATCGAACGTCAGCGTCTGCCCGGCCTTCACGGCGATCGCTGTCCAGGACGCCAACACCTCGCCATCCAGCTTGGGCGGCAAATCACCGCCGGTGACAGCCACGACGCCGTCTTGGGTAAACTCAAGCTCGGGGCCCATAAAGACGCATTCCAACCCTGCGGCGCTCTCATCATTGCCCACCAGCATGTTGGCACATCGCATCGCGAAACGGTCCATCGCGCCGCCCATCGGGATGCCAAGGTGGTAATATCCGGGTCGCCCAAGGTCCTGAATGGTGGTCGCGAAACCGGACGTTTTGACATTAATCGGCATAGAGTGCTTCCTCCAGCTTGGCGTTCGTTCCGTTGATGTCCGCATTAAAATCGTCGAGGGAGAAGACGACTTCGCGAATGCGCGGCGCATAGGTGTTTGCTTCGACTTCGGCTAGGCAGCGGTCGTATTCTGCGCGGTCGATCGGTTTCCACTTCACGATGTCGCCGGGTTTGAAAAAGACCAGAAAGTCCTTGAGATAGCTTGTCTTTTGCTCCGGATCATAGATCGGCATGGGGGTAACACCAAACATCTGGTAACCGCCTGCCCCACGCACGGAATACACACAGGAAAAACAGCCGCCGTAGCCGACGGTAAGCTTGGGCGTATCGGTACGCGGGCGCAGATACTTGGGCACCTGAATCTGACGTTCTCGTTCAACCATCTGATAGAGAAATGGCAGGCCCGACACGAAGCCTACCATTGAAACAAACCAAGGCGACCCGGAATGCGCCTTAATGAACGCGTCCACGCTGTCATAGCCATTGATGCGTGCGGCATATTCGATATCTGTCGATTCCGGATCCTGATGCCGCTCGCGGAACCGCATCAGCGTCTCATGGGTCCAGGGGTCCTGATAATAGACCGGGATTTCAATGATCCGCGTGGTCAGAACCGGCTCCTGCTTGGCGGCGGTTTCCTCCATCGACTTAAGCCGGTCCATCAGCGCGTCAGGGTGGATGACATCCGGATCAAACTTGATCTGGAACGAGGCGTTGGCCGGGCAAATCTCGGTTATGCCGTCGATCTTGGCGTCGCGCAC
Source organism: Sulfitobacter sp. (assembly GCA_024636405.1). Next base: position 25,772 of record JAGXHC010000048.1, read on the forward strand.
AGCGTTGGTCATTGAAAGTGTCGTAAAAAATGCCTCCAGCGACATCTCTTCGCTGACTTCGACGAAGATATGTTCGTCGCCTCCAAAGGTGTACCTTGATGTCATGACGGCATGTCTCCTTCTTCTGAAAGTGTATGCGCATTTTGTTCAAGCCAGGGCTCGAGCCATTTTGTGTGAAAATTGCCCGCCTGAACGTCCGCGTCCTTTGCCAGCGACAGAAATAGCGGCGCGGTGGTTTTCAACGCGCCTGTGCGCAACTCGCCTACTGCGCGGACAAGCCTTTTGATCGCGGCCTCGCGGTCGTTGGCGATCACGATCAGCTTGCCAACCAGCGAGTCGTAGAATGGCGGTATCTGATAGCCATCATAAAGCATGTGATCAAACCGGACACCGGGGCCACCGGGGGCACGAAAAGTATCGACCATGCCCGGAAAGGGTGCAAAATTGTTCGTCGGATCCTCGGCGTTGATGCGGACTTCGATCGCGTGCCCACGCAGCACGATGTCCTTTTGCGCGATCGAAAGCGGCGCGCCACCGGCGATGGCGATCATCTCTGTCAGCAAATCCAACCCTGTCACGCTTTCCGTTACGGGATGTTCAACCTGAATGCGGGTATTCATTTCTATAAAGTAGAACGCGCCTGTCTGATCGTCGTAGAGATATTCGACCGTGCCCGCGCCGCGGTATTTGACCGACCGCGCAAGGGCCACGGCACTGTCGCACAGTTTTGTACGCACCGCATCGCTCAGCGCGCTCGACGGGGCCTCTTCCCAAACCTTCTGGCGACGCCGCTGAAGCGAACATTCGCGTTCAAAGCAATGGACGAAGTTGACGCCGTCGCCCAGGATCTGCACTTCTATATGACGCGCTTTGGCAATCATCTTTTCCAGATAAAGCCCACCATCGCCAAACGCCGATTTTGCTTCGGCTGCGGCCTGCGGGGCGAGGCTGGCGAATTCATCTGCGTTTTCGGCCACGCGGATGCCACGCCCGCCGCCCCCGGCGGTCGCCTTGATCATCACCGGATAGCCAATCTTTTCAGCGATTTGCAAAGCATCTTTCATGTCGCCGATCATACCGTCACTGCCGGGCACGGTAGGCACGTTCGCGGCCTCGGCGGCCTTGCGCGCGGACGCCTTGTCGCCCATCGCGCGGATCATGTCACCGCTGGGGCCGACAAAGGCCAAGCCTGCGGCCTCCACCGCATCTGCAAAATCCGCGTTTTCGGCCAAAAAGCCATAGCCGGGATGCACGGCGTCTGCGCCGCTGTCTTTGGCGGCTTTCAGTACCGCCTCGACGTTGAGATAAGACTTGGCTGCGGGGGGCGGGCCGATCTCAACCGCTTCATCGGCCATCTCGACAGCCAGCGAAGTCGCATCTGCTGTGCTGTAGACCTGGACGGTACGGATGCCCATTTCCTTGGCGGCACGGATGATCCGCACGGCGATCTCGCCACGGTTGGCAATCAGGAGTTTGGAAATACCCATGATCGTTCAGGTTTCAAGCTCGGCCACAACCTGACCGGGCATGATCGCGTCTTCGTTCTCGACTGTGAAGGCGGTGATTGTGCCATCGGTATCCGACTTCACCTCGGTGTAGGTTTTCATCACTTCTACCAGACCGATCACGTCTCCCTTTTTTACCGCATCGCCTACTTCCTTGTAGTTTGGGTCGTCGGGCGAAGCGCGGCGATAGAACACGCCCGGCAAGGGCGAACGGATTTCAGATTTGGCCATCGTATACTCTCCTGTTTTGTCAGTGTCAGTCGGGCGCAAGCCACCGCGTCAACGTGCCGAAAGCCGATCCCCCAGCGCCGCGCGCATGGCCATGGTGATTTCAACCACACCTGGCGTATCGGAATGAACGCAGATAGTATCTGCGCGCACATTGTTTTGTTTTCCTGAAGCACTGACGACAATTCCGTGGTCGACTGCCATCACCACCTTGGCGGCCACCGCTTCGGGATCTTTGGCGCCATGTTCACGGGTAATCAGCAATTTACCATCATCATCATAGTCCAGATCGGCAAAAAACTCGGCCCGGAATTCAAGCCCCCGCGCCGTATAGATCTCCTCGTGCAAGGTCCCTGCGAGCCCGAAGATTGGAATGCCCAGATGTTCGGACGCATCACAGACGGCGTGGGCAATATGTTCTTGCCGCGCGGCCATGCCGTACAGTGCGCCGTGTGGCTTGACGTGCGATAGCGCCACACCGGCCACTTTGAGAAACTCATTCAGCGCGCCGATCTGGTAGAGAATGATGTTGGCCATTTCTTCGCGGTCGATCACCATTTCGCGTCGACCAAAACCCGCGAGATCGGGCAGCGACACATGCGCCCCGATGCGCACGCCGTTTCGCTTGGCCGAGGCTACGGTTTTGCGCATGTGGTTGGGATCTGAGCCGTGGAAACCGCAGGCGATGTTTGCTTCCGTGATCAGCGGCATAAGCGCTTCGTCATCACCCAGTTTATAAAGTGCAAAGCTCTCGCCCATGTCACAATTGATATCGACAGCCATTCCGGCCCTCCCAAAGACTGAACAAGACAGGCACAAACAGAACCCACCCTTGAGGCGCGGCCGTCTGCCGCAGGTCGGTGCGTTTCACTGCAAGGCTAAACGGGTCCGCCGTGGATTGTAAAATATGATTTTTGTAGTAGTACTTTCTGAAAATCAGATACTGGCTGGGCCTCACGACCGGGTATTCCAAGACCTCACCGGACCAAAGCGTCCTGCGCCCTCCGAACATAGCGAGACAAGATGAATCCCAGTCTGCGACAGATCCGATATTTCATCGCCGCCGCCGACGCGGGCCAAATCTCAAAAGCGGCGATTGAAATCAATGTCTCCCAGTCGGCGATCACGACGGCCATCAAATCACTTGAAACGCTGATCGGCACATCGCTTTTTGACCGGCATTCGGGCGGCGTCATTTTGACCTACGAGGGCAGTCTTTTTCTCAACCATGCAAGGGGCATCATTGAATCTGTCGAAGAAGCAATCCGCATACCGCGTCGCATACAAAGGGATGTCCACGGCACTTTCAATCTTGCGGTGACCTACACCGTCGCCGGCTATTTCCTGCCACCGCTGTTGCTGCGCTACAGACAGGCGCTGCCCAATGTTGAAATCAATCTTGTCGAAGCGGACCGCAACACGATTGAAACGGGGCTGAGTGACGGCGTATTTGATGTGGCCGTGATGCTGACATCGAATCTTGTAAACCACCGCGAACTTGCCCACAGCGTATTGCTGCGCTCGCGGCGCAGGCTCTGGCTGAATGCAAATCACCGGTTCCTGTCGGGAAAATCGGTCACATTCGGTGAAATTGCCGAAGAACCCTATATCATGCTGACGGTGGACGAGGCGTCTGACACCGCACAGCTTTATTGGGACCGCACGCCCTATCAGCCCAAAACCATTTTCAAAACATCATCGGTCGAGGCGATCCGCAGCATGGTTGCGAACGGTATGGGATTGTCCATTCTGTCGGACATGGTTTACCGGCCCTGGTCACTTGAAGGCAGCCGTGTCGATGTGATGGAAGTCGCTGAAACAATTCCGACGATGGATGTCGGGTTGGCTTGGTCAAAGTCAGCAGATTTGAATGCTGCCGCGCAATCATTCCTTGAGTTTATGGATCTGGCTGTCCGTGCTTGAATGCACGTTGGGTTGTTTTCAGATCAGTGTCAGAGCACCCGTTGATCGTCAGGCAAGCAACTCTTCCTCGAAACCCATGTCGGACAGCAATTCGGGACCGTTTTCGGTAATCAAGATCTGTTGTTCCAGCTTGACGCCCTCGGCGTCGCCGGGCGCCCCTGCATAACTTTCGACACATATGACCATGCCCGGTTCGATAATTCCGTCATGGCCTTTCGCTCGGATCTTGTCTGAGTGGATCAGCAGCGGGAATTCGTTGCACAGCCCGCTGCCATGCGCGATGGCCGGTTGCTCGAACGCCTTGTATTTGTCTGGCATCCGGTAGGCCAGGTCGGCCAGCTCGAAAAAGCTGCGACCGGGCGTGAAAAGCTGCCAGTTGCGCAACACCTGTTCGTGCGCAAGCGCATAAAGCCGCCGTTGCTCGCCCTTGGGCTTGCTGTCCCCCACCGTCCAGCTTCGGGAAATATCGGCACCATAGCCGTGCGGCCCGATCAAATCGGTATCGACACAGATGATATCGCCGGCCTCGACGATGCGCTCGCTCGCCTCTTGATACCACGGGTTTGTGCGCGGGCCGGACGACAGCAGCCGGGTCTCGATCCATTCGCCTCCCAGTTCAATGTTGGTCTGGTGCAGGATCGACCAAATTGCGTTCTCGGTCATGCCCGGTTTCGTCGCGGCGATCATCCGCCGCAGGCCTTCCTGACACACACCGATGGACTGGCGCACCGCGTCGATTTCTTCGGGCGTTTTGATCAGTCGCGCCATATGCGCGATCTCGAACCCGTCAACGATCTGGATGTTTGCGTCTTCCAGCAAATGCGTGCCGACCGGGTCCATCTTGTCGATGGCCAATCTGCGATTTCCGCCGCCATGAAGCCTCATCAGCTCCACGATCTCGGCGCACCAGGCTTTGGCGAATTCCATCACGCGCGGCCCGGCGGCGAAATGATACCAGGCTTGCGCAATGCGCACCTCGTCTACCGCCGCGCGACCGTCCGCCATGAATTCGCAGCCGCTGAATTCAAACAGGATCACCGGACCTTCGACCGCCACAAATACATATCTGCACGGATTGTGCAGTGAATAAACCTGCATATTGGTGGTGCCCGTGGCGTAGCGGACATTGATCGGGTCATAGAACAAACCCGCCGCGCAATCGTATTCCAGCAATTTCGCCCTGAGCCGCGCAAGCCGACCAAGATCGAGCCTGCGGTGCCAGTCGGCGTCCATTCCCAGCATGTCGGCCTTGGCGACCGGTTGCCCGTCCAACTCAGACATCAATCAGCCAGCCCGTCAGTCTGGCGTGTGTGTTCTGCGTCGATGTGTTCCTGCATCACCCGTCCGTAGACCCGCATGGTGCTGGCCACGCTGCCAATAAAACCGGGCTGGCGGGCATAGCCGAAGATCGCGGTGTGGCGGCTGCCCTTTTCGATGCGGTTAACCCGGTGCAGCGAATAGCGGCCCTTGAAAAGCTGCAGATCACCGACTTGCAGATCAAGCTTTTTGACCAGATTTGATTTTCCGTCCAGCACGCCTTGCACATCGTAGAAGTTCTCCTGTCCCGGTGCGCGGATACCGGGGCAGTATTCAAATGTCCCACCCTCGTCAGCGCGGCGGGTCATCAGGCTGACGATGAATTCATTTGCATCGAAATGCCAGCCAAGCACGTTGCCCGTCTCCATTGAGTTGATGATGAGCCCGCGCATCGGGTCCGCGAACTGATAAACCTCGTCCGCTGACAGACATGCGGCGATGAACGCGATCAGATGCGGGTTGCGGTAGATCTGTTGGATCAGCCCATCGGCCGGGATCAGGTCGCGTGTGACGCTGCCGCTGGTGGTGCGGTGCGCACGGCGGCGCGGATGGCCTTCGGCAAAGCTGTCGTCAGGGCCGGTGCCGTAGGGGGTGTATTCCTCGCTGCTGTGAAGCGCGAGCGGCGAAAGCGCTTCGGTCTCGGCGGCCAGCGCCGCGTGCGCATCGGGTCGGATGAACCCGGACAATCGGGCGCAACCATCCTTTTCCAGACCGGCACGGGCATGGGCAATGACGTCCTGCAATATCGCGGAGCCGGGATGATGCAGGGGATAGCGGTCCAGGTCGATCAGGTTCATGCCGTCGTGCGGCATCGTTTCGATCATGGTGTCCTGATTGAGGTCCAAGGCCATCTCGTTCTCCTGTTGTGCTGGCTTGACGTTGCTGGGACCATCTACTGCTTGACTCTTGGCCGAAACAATTTCCAAATATTCACTGAAAATTTGAAAAGAATTCAACTATGGGTCGCCACCTTTCCCTGCAGCACTTTGAAATGCTCGCGTCTATCGCACGTTTGGCCTCGCTGGCCGAAGCCGCCCGATCGCTGCTGATCACACCATCAGCATTGACCCACCGCATCCGCGAGGCGGAACGGCGGCTGGGTGTCGTGCTTTATGAAAAACAGGGGCGCATGCTACGGCCCACTTTGGCGGGCCGTATCCTGACCCAGACCGCCGAGCGCATTTTGGAAGATATCCAGCAATCCGAGCGCGTCGCGATTTCCTCTGCGACGGGCGTGCGCCATGTCGTACGGCTGTCGGTTGCGGTCTATGCCGCATTTCACTGGTTGCCGGAATTCCTGCCGTGGTTCCGCAAGGCCAATCCCGGCATCGAGATCGAGATTGAGACCCAAGGCGCCCAAAGCCCGTTCGATTCGCTCTCCAAGGGGGTGATTGACCTCGTCATCTCGCCGGATTCGGTGCTGCCGGGGCAGCTTGATGCGATGGATCTGTTTGATGACGAACTGGTCGCCGTCGTGCCGCCGGGACATGCGCTGGCATCCAAAGCCTACGTCAGCGGCAGCGATTTTCTAAACGATCCCTACCTGACATATTCGCTGGTTCGCCAACCAGGCTATGAGGCAGACAGGATATGGACACCGGAAAAGGTGTTGCCCCCACATGAGGAAAACATCGGATCGGTCGATGCGATCTGCGAGCTGGTAAAGGCGGGTTTCGGCATTTCAATCCTTAGCCATTGGGCGATCCACCCCCAGTTTATGTCCGGCAAGCTGGTGCCGGTCCGTGCGACGCAGGACGGTCTGGGGATCACATGGCGCGCCATAACGAAATCCGGCGCACGAAACGGTGCGCCGGAAATAGTTCTGTCACAAGCGCTGGCGGACTGGTTCCGAAAAAACCCGCCCGCCGGCATCCCTGATCAGGCTGAAAGGCCAAGTTTGTAGACGTGGATTTCGAAGGTCGGGTGCATCTCCGCGCCGATCACGTTCTCCTTGTGGTGCCGGTAGATCGACCGCCAGTAGGGTTGGATAACCACGCCCTCTTCCTGCATGATCGTCTCAAGCCGCACCATCACCTCGCGCCGCTTGTCAACGTCTGCGATCGCCAGCGCGTCGGCGAGGGCTGCGTCAAATTCGGGGTTGGCAAACCCGGTCTCGTTCCACGCTTCGCCCGAACGATAGGCCAGTGCCAGCACCTGCACACCCAACGGGCGTTGTGCCCAGTCGGTGGTCGAGAACGGATATTTCACCCAGTCGTTCCAGAAGGTACTGCCCGGCAGGACCGTGCGTTTCACCTTGATCCCCGCATCGCGTAACTGGGCCGCAATGGAATCGCTGGTGTTCTTGCGCCATGTGTCGTCGATAGAGATCAGGTCATGCTCGAAATCAGCCATGCCCGCCTCTTGCATCAGCGCAAGCGCGCCCGCCGGATCATGGACCGGCGGAGCCAGTTCTGCATATTCGGGGTGCAACGGGGACACATGGTGATTTTCCGCCACGCGCCCGTTGCCGTCAAAGCCAAGTTCAAGGCACACGGCATTATTGACTGCCATCGCCAGCGCGCGGCGCACGCGGGCATCGCCATAGACAACCTTCCCGTCGACATCGGCCAGCTGATTGGCGCGGGTCACAACTGTGTTGGCCGTTACCGCCTCGGTCTTGGCCCAGCCGATGTCGTCAACGATCTTGATGAATTCGCCAACGGTCTCATAGACCATATCCACTTCGTCGGCATCGATCCCTGCGACGATCGCCGCCTGTTCGGTGCCGTAGTCGATGTATTCGATCGTATCAAGATAGGCGCCCTCGCCCCACCATTTGTGGTCGATATTCCTGTTCAGAACGGAGCGCACCCCGACTTCGTAGTCACCCGGCAAATACGGCCCGGTGCCGACCGGATTGGACAGCGGATCGCCGTTGAAACCCTGTGGCACAATCGCAGCCGGATAATCCGAGAAACCGGCGATCAGCGTAATGTCAGGGTTGCCCAGATTGAGCGTGACCGTGTGGTCGTCAGTCACTTCGATAGCACCCTCGCGTGCGTTGCCGGTCCCCTCGTCGATCAGCGACGTCATCCGCGACGCCATGGAGTTGCCTTCAACAGCCTTTTCACACCACCGCGTGATGTTGTAGGCCACGTCTTCTGCCGTGAACGGCGTGCCGTCGTTCCATGTTACGCCCTTTCGTACGCCCAGAACATATTTTGTCGCATCGTCGTTAACTTCCCAGGACTCAAGCAGCATCGGCTGGATCGTTCCGTCTTTTTCATATTCAACAAGGTATTCCAGCCAACCGCGGGAAAAATTTGACATCTGCGGCCAGTCGTAGGTGCGCGGGTCCTTCAGTGCGCGAACCTCCATCTGAATCCGAAGCCTTCCGCCCTGCTGCACATGGGCCGCGGCCTTGGCTGGGCTTTGCAGCCCGATCAGACCGTAGGCGGCAGTGGCGCCAAGCCCCAGCGATGTCGCGCGCGTCAGGAATTCCCGGCGCGACAAGGAACCTTCTGAGACCTCGCGTGCGTGCATCTTCGCAGCGGGGTGGATACGTTTTTGGTGAATTGACATGGTGTCTCTTCCTTGAAATCAGGAAATCGCGGCAGCGCTATTTCCACTGTTAAATTGACGAACAACGTTCATCTGCTCGCAC
>JAGXHC010000049.1 GCA_024636405.1 Sulfitobacter sp.
ACCTGCAACAGGATATTATAGACATCCGGGTGCGCCTTTTCCATCTCATCGAGCAACAGCACGCAGTGCGGGTGCTGGTCAACGCCGTCGGTCAGCATACCGCCCTGGTCAAAGCCGACATAGCCCGGAGGCGCGCCGATAAGACGGGAAACCGCGTGTTTCTCCATGTATTCCGACATGTCGAAGCGCAACAGTTCAACACCCAGCGTATCGGCGAGTTGTTTTGCCACCTCGGTCTTGCCCACGCCCGTCGGCCCTGCGAACAGGTAGTTGCCAATCGGCTTTTCAGGCTCTCGCAGGCCGGCGCGTGCCAGCTTGATGGCGGATGCCAAAGCATCGATTGCCTTGTCCTGACCAAAGACAACGCGCTTCAGCGAGGCCTCGAGATCTTTCAGGACAACCACGTCGTCCTTGCTGACGTTTTTCGGCGGGATGCGGGCAATCTTGGCCACAACGGCTTCGACCTCTTTGGTCCCGATGGTCTTGCGACGTTTCGATGCAGCGACCAGATGCTGCGCCGCACCTGCCTCGTCGATGACATCGATGGCGCTGTCCGGCAGTTTGCGATCGTTGATATAGCGGTGCGCAAGTTCAACCGATGTCCTGATCGCATCGGCAGTGTATTTCACGCCGTGGTGATCCTCAAAGTAGGGTTTCAGGCCCTTGAGTATCTTGGTTGCGTCTTCCACCGAAGGCTCATTTACGTCGATCTTCTGGAACCGACGCGCCAGCGCGCGGTCTTTTTCGAAATGCTGGCGGAATTCCTTGTAGGTCGTCGAACCCATGGTGCGCAGTTTGCCCCCCTGCAATGCAGGTTTGAGCAGGTTGGACGCATCCATGGCCCCGCCGGACGTGGCACCAGCACCAATCACGGTGTGAATCTCATCAATAAAGAGCACCGCATCCTTGTGCTCTTCAAGTTCTGTCACCACGGCCTTCAGCCGCTCTTCGAAATCGCCGCGATACCGGGTGCCAGCCAGCAACGCACCCATGTCGAGTGAATAGATGGTGGTATTCGCCAGAACCTCAGGAGTTTCACCACCAACGATTTTGCGTGCCAGTCCTTCGGCGATTGCGGTCTTACCCACGCCGGGATCACCCACCAACAGCGGGTTGTTCTTGCGCCGACGGCAAAGTACCTGAATGCAACGCTCCACCTCGGATTCGCGACCGATCAGGGGATCAATTTCGCCTTCGCGGGATTTGGCGTTCAGGTCCACGCAATATTTCGACAGCGCGGATTCTTTGTTGTCGCCTTCGGTCACGCCAAGCGTTTCTTCTTCATGCTCGGGTGCGCCCGCGACAGGGCGGGCTTCGCCGTAGGCGGGGTCCTTGGCGACGCCGTGCGCGATGAAATTCACCGCGTCATAGCGCGTCATATCCTGCACCTGCAGGAAATACGCGGCGTTGCTTTCGCGTTCAGCAAAGATGGCGACCAGCACGTTGGCACCGGTCACTTCGGTTCGACCGGAAGATTGCACGTGGATCGCCGCACGCTGAATCACGCGTTGGAACGCGGCGGTTGGCACCGCTTCAGAGCCGTCGACATCGGTAACCAGATTGCTCAGGTCCTCATCCACGAAATCGACAAGCGAATCGCGCAGTTCGGTAACGTCGACGGAACAGGCTTTCATCACCTGCACGGCATCGGGTTCGTCAATCAGGGCCAGCAGGAGGTGTTCCAGCGTAGCGAATTCATGATGGCGGGCATTGGCCAACGCGAGTGCCGCGTGGATTGCCTGCTCTAGTGTAGTCGAGAATGAAGGCACGTGCGTGCTCCTTTTCGATCGGGGTCGGTGAGGGACTGCGATATGACGGGCCCCCGGTCCAACCATGGCCTCATAGTATTAGAGTTTGGTTGATCATGGCCCGTCTTCAAGCATTTTCTGCGAAATCGCGCTCACATTTACCGTGAGCGATGATTTCAGGCCATGATTGCGGCGTTTAGAAACGGTCTTTGCGCGCGCGGATTTCGGTAAACACCTCAGTGTCGGTGGCGTTCGGCATCCCCAGAGTGGCGCGGATACCGGGATCGGCAGGGCGCAGGAAGGGATTGGTTTGCATTTCTAGTGACAGTATCGAAGGGACGGTCGGGCGGCCTGCGGCGCGGGCTTTTTCGATGTCTTCGGACCTTGATATAAGGTCGACATTGTCCGGATCAACCGTCAACGCAAATTTCGCGTTGGCAGCGGTATATTCGTGGCCGGAACAGATTTGCGTCTCATCCGGCAGCGCCATCAGCTTTTGCAGCGATTCCCACATCTGCGCAGGCGTGCCTTCAAACAGGCGGCCACAGCCAAGCGCCATCAGGCTGTCTGCGGTAAAAGCGGCATTTGCAGCCGGGACATGGAAGGCGATGTGGCCGACGGTGTGCCCGGATACATCCAGCACATGCGCCTCTAGCGCGCCCAGCGTTATACTGTCACCTTCTTCTACCTTGCGGTCCAGGGGCGGCAGGCGGTGTTCGTCGGCCTTGCCGCCGATCACGTTGGCATCATGAATTTTCAAGACCTCAGCCAAACCCTGCACATGATCCGGGTGGTGGTGGGTCAGCCAGATCTGGCTCAGCGCCCAATCGCGGGCCTTGAGTTCGGCCAGGATCGGCGCCGCTTCGGGCACATCGATCAACGCAACTTTGCCGCTCTCGCTGTCGCGCAGCACAAAAGCATAGTTGTCGGACAGGCACGGGATGGTGATGAGGTCAAAGGGCATGGCGTATTACCTGTCACTGTTGTTAGGGTAGCCCCAGACTGACACCGGCAGGGACGGGCCGCAATGCATCTTGATGTGCAAGACCTGCGCAATTTCTATTACCGCAGCGCGCTGGGACGGGCAGCGCAGAAATCCATGCGCCAGCGGATGCTGGAAATGTGGCCCGAGGCAAAGGGGCAAACGGTTGTCGGATTTGGATTTGCTGCGCCGCTGTTGCGGCCTTATCTGGCCGATGCACGGCGCGTGATCACGCTGATGCCGGGGCCGCAGGGCGTCATGCCGTGGCCCGCGGGCATGCCCAATACTTCCGTGCTGACCGAAGAAACGCTTTGGCCGCTTGAAACCGGGCGCGTAGACAAGCTGGTGTTGCTGCACGGACTTGAAACCTCCGACCGGCCCGATGACCTGTTGGAAGAGTGTTGGCGCGTGCTGGGGCCGGGGGGACGTGCGCTGTTCATTGTGCCGAACCGCGCGGGCATGTGGGCGCGGCGTGACCGCACACCTTTTGGATTTGGCCGGCCCTATTCACCGGGACAACTGGACGCGCAACTGCGCAAGCACCAGTTTCTGCCGGAACGCCACATGGGTGCGCTCTATCAGTTTCCGTCGCAGCAACGTCTCTGGATGAAATCCGCCGGCTTGTTTGAACGGGTGGGGCGGCATGTGCCTACGATGATGGCGGGCGGTGCCTTTATGGTTGAGGCAACCAAGCTGGTCTATCCACCCAAGGGCAAGGTCCAGCCGTCACGGGCCCGCAAGGCGATTGGCGTGCTGGAGGGTATAGGGGAGCCCGCACCGAAGCCTGCAGGCGTCTGAGCGGCTTACGGCAAGGGTGGCCTTTGACGGCGAAAGATTCGTGCCAAATGGTCGCATTCGGGGCCGGATCCGAAGTTTTTGACGCAGAATATGTGCCGCAGTGCTCTGTGCACCATATAAACAAAGTGTCTGGTCGTGCGGCCCTGCTCACTATACTGTGTTGCGAGGCGGGAACCTGTCTGCTACATCCGCCCTGATCTAGACGTCTTGGGTAACTTCAAGCCGCGCCAACACCCCGGTGACGCGATGTATTCGTTTTTCCGGCACTGACGTAACGAGAGGATGGACGTGTCCGAACCAGCTTCGATTTCCACCGGCATTGCGCAGCGTTATGCGACCGCCGTGTACGACCTGGCCCGCGAGGCTAAAAAGGTTCCAGCGATTGAGGGTGACCTTGATGCGCTGAAACGCGCGCTGGATGACAGCGACGATTTCCGCGCCCTGATTCATTCGCCGATTTATACGCGGGATGAACAGGCTGGCGCGGTTGCCGCTCTGGCCAAAAAGATGGCGCTTTCTGAAATGATGACGAATACGCTGGCCCTGCTGGCGCAGAAACGTCGTCTGTTTGTGCTGCCGCAGCTTATTGAAACCCTGCGCGCCGTTATTGCCGACGAAAAAGGCGAAATTACCGCGGACGTGACATCGGCCAAGGCGCTGACCAAGACCCAATCAGACAAGCTGATGAAGTCGCTCAATGCCTCCACCGGCAAAACCGTCACACTGAATGCGACCGTTGATGAATCCCTCATCGGCGGTCTTGTCGTCAAAGTGGGCTCCAAGATGATCGATACGTCGATCCGCGCGAAGCTCAATTCCCTCCAGAACGCAATGAAAGAGGTCGGATAAATGGGTATCCAAGCTGCAGAAATTTCTGCGATCCTGAAAGACCAGATCAAGAATTTCGGTCAAGAAGCAGAAGTGGCCGAAGTGGGCCGGGTTTTGTCCGTCGGTGACGGCATCGCCCGTGTTTACGGTCTGGACAATGTCCAGGCCGGTGAGATGGTTGAATTCCCCGGTGGCATTCAGGGCATGGCGCTGAACCTTGAATCCGACAACGTCGGTGTCGTGATCTTCGGCTCCGACCGGGACATCAAGGAAGGCGACGTCGTCAAGCGCACAAACTCCATCGTGGACGTGCCGATTGGTGATGAATTGCTGGGACGTGTCGTGGACGGTCTGGGCAATCCTATTGACGGCAAGGGCCCGCTGAACACCACAAAGCGCGGCATTGCTGACGTAAAGGCGCCGGGTATCATTCCGCGCAAATCCGTACATGAACCGATGGCGACCGGCCTGAAATCCGTCGACGCGATGATCCCGATTGGCCGTGGCCAGCGTGAACTTATCATCGGTGACCGCCAGACCGGTAAAACGGCCGTCGCACTGGATGCGATGCTGAACCAGCAACAGGTCAATGAGGCTGCCGGCGACGACGAGAGCAAGAAGATGTATTGCGTCTATGTCGCCATCGGTCAAAAGCGTTCCACCGTGGCGCAGTTGGTCAAGAAGCTCGAAGAAAGCGGCGCGATCGCCTATTCGATCATCGTGGCCGCAACAGCGTCCGAGCCTGCACCGATGCAGTTCCTCGCACCCTATTCCGCCACAGCCATGGCCGAGCATTTCCGCGACAACGGGCGTCATGCCCTGATCGTTTATGATGATCTGTCCAAACAGGCCGTGTCCTATCGCCAGATGTCATTGCTGCTGCGTCGCCCACCGGGCCGCGAAGCCTATCCCGGCGACGTGTTCTATCTTCACTCGCGTCTGCTGGAGCGGTCGGCAAAGCTGGGCGATGCCGCCGGTAACGGTTCGCTGACAGCACTGCCGATCATTGAAACGCAAGGTGGTGACGTTTCCGCGTTCATTCCGACCAACGTGATTTCGATCACCGACGGCCAGATTTTCCTTGAGACGGAACTGTTTTACCAAGGTATCCGTCCCGCCGTGAACACCGGTCTGTCGGTGTCTCGTGTGGGTTCGTCCGCGCAAACCGATTCGATGAAATCGGTTGCCGGTCCGGTAAAGCTGGAATTGGCTCAGTACCGCGAAATGGCGGCCTTCGCCCAGTTTGGTTCGGACCTTGACGCTTCGACGCAGCAGTTGCTGAACCGTGGTGCCCGTCTGACCGAGCTTATGAAGCAACCGCAGTACTCACCGCTGACCAACGCCGAGATCGTCTGCGTGATCTATGCCGGTACGCATGGTTACCTCGACAAGATCGACGTCAAGCAGGTTGGCCGTTTTGAGGCCGGTCTGCTGGCGCACCTGCGCGGCAAGAACAAGGACCTGCTGGACTGGATCACCAAGGAAGACCCCAAAATCAAGGGTGACGCCGAGGATAAGGTCAAAGCCGCCATCGACGCTTTCGCCGCTGATTTCGCTTAAGAGGAGGGAGGGCAGATGCCAAACCTCAAGGATCTGAAGAACAGGATCGCGTCGGTCAAATCGACCCGCAAGATCACCAAAGCCATGCAAATGGTTGCCGCGGCGAAGCTTCGCCGCGCGCAGGAGGCCGCCGAGGCCGCCCGCCCCTATGCCGAGCGTTTCAACAACGTGATGGCAGGGCTGGCGGCATCAGTCGGGGGGTCTGACAGCGCGCCCAAATTGCTGTCAGGCACCGGCGCCGACAAGGTACATCTGCTGGTTGTTATGACAGCTGAACGTGGATTGTGCGGTGGCTTCAACACCAATATCGCGAAACTGGCAAAGGTCGAGGCGCGACGCCTTGTCGGTCAGGGCAAAGAGGTCAAGATCCTCACTGTTGGCAAAAAAGGCCGTGACCAGCTGCGCCGCGATTTTGGCAAGCATCTGATCGGGCATGTCGACCTGAGCGATGTGAAACGTGTTGGCTATGCCGACGCGCAAAGCATTGCAAAGGACGTGCTGGCGCGTTTCGATGCCGGTGAATTTGACGTAGCCACGATCTTCTTTTCGAAGTTCGTGAACGTGGTCTCGCAAACTCCGACGGCACAGCAGATCATCCCCGCCAAATTCGACGATGTCAGTGGCGACGCTGATGGTGCATCGACGCAGTTCGACTATGAGCCGTCGGAAGAAGCAATTCTTGCCGATCTGCTGCCGCGCGGCGTTGCAACGGCGATTTTCGCCGCACTGCTGGAAAACGGCGCGTCAGAACAGGGCGCACGGATGTCGGCAATGGACAACGCAACACGCAACGCGGGCGAGATGATCGAAGACCTGACAATCGAATACAACCGGTCCCGTCAGGCCGTCATCACGAACGAGCTGATTGAAATCATTTCCGGCGCGGAAGCGCTGTAAGACAAATCGGAGAAACGACATGGCAAATGCAGTCGGCAAAATTACCCAGGTCATCGGCGCGGTCGTTGACGTTCAGTTCGGGGACAACCTGCCCGAAATCCTCAATGCTCTGACCACAGAGAACCACGGTAAGACCTTGGTTCTTGAGGTTGCCCAGCACCTTGGCGAAAACACCGTGCGTACCATCGCGATGGATGCGACCGAAGGTCTTGTGCGCGGTCAGGCCGTCACCGACACCGGCGACCAGATCCGTGTGCCTGTTGGCACGGCAACGCTGGGTCGCATCATGAATGTGACCGGCGAACCCGTCGACGAAAAAGGTCCGGTCAATTCGGAAACCACACGCGCCATCCACGGCGAAGCGCCAGCGTTCGAGGATCAGTCCACAGCGACCGAGATCCTTGTGACGGGCATCAAGGTCATCGACCTGCTGGCCCCCTATACCAAGGGCGGGAAAATTGGTCTGTTTGGTGGTGCCGGCGTGGGCAAGACTGTTTTGATCATGGAACTGATCAACAACATCGCCAAAGTGCACTCCGGCCTGTCCGTTTTCGCGGGCGTGGGCGAGCGCACCCGTGAGGGTAACGACCTGTATCACGAGATGATCGAATCCGGGGTTATCGTGCCGGACGATCTTGAGAAGTCGAAGATTGCACTGGTCTACGGCCAGATGAACGAACCTCCAGGCGCGCGCATGCGGATCGCTCTGTCCGGTCTGACACTGGCCGAGCAGTTCCGTGACGAATCCGGGTCTGACGTTCTGTTCTTCGTGGACAACATTTTCCGCTTTACCCAAGCTGGTTCCGAGGTTTCGGCCCTGTTGGGTCGTATCCCTTCCGCCGTGGGCTATCAGCCGACGCTGGCGACAGACATGGGTGTCATGCAGGAACGCATTGCCTCCACGCGGTCGGGTTCGATCACGTCCGTGCAGGCGGTCTATGTGCCTGCGGATGATCTTACAGACCCGGCGCCGGCCACATCGTTTGCGCACCTTGATGCGACGACTGTTTTGGACCGCGCAATTTCTGAAAAGGGCATCTACCCCGCCGTTGACCCGCTGGGATCCACATCGCGTCTGCTTGATCCGCTGATCATCGGGGAAGAGCACTATAAGGTCGCGACGGACGTGCAGCAGGTGCTTCAGCGTTACAAATCCTTGCAGGACATCATCGCGATTCTCGGCATGGACGAGCTGAGCGAAGACGACAAGCTGGCCGTTGCCCGTGCCCGCAAGATCGAACGTTTCCTGAGCCAACCGTTCGACGTGGCCAAGGTGTTTACCGGGTCTGACGGCAAGCAGGTTCCGCTGGAAGAGACGATTTCGTCATTCAAGGCAGTGGTGGCCGGTGAATATGATCACTTCCCTGAGGCAGCTTTCTACATGGTTGGCGGCATCGAGGACGTAAAAGCGAAAGCCGAAAAACTGGCGGCGGACGCCGCGTAAGGAGCGAGCGACTATGGCGGACACAATGCAATTCGACCTGGTGTCACCGGAACGGCAGCTTGCCTCAATGAAGGTGACATCCGTGCAGATACCCGGTGCGGATGGCGACATGACGGTGATGGCACAACATGCCGCCACCATCACCACGCTGCGCCCCGGTGTGCTCAAGGTCGATGGGCCGGAGGGCACTGCGGAATATGTCGTGACCGGCGGTTTTGCCGAAATCACCGAAGCCGGCGTTGCCGTCTTGGCTGAGCGTTCTGTGGCACGAGGCGACATGACGCAGGATGAGATGGACAAGATGATGGAAGACGCTCATGGCATTCACAAGCGTGCCAAGGACAATTTCGTGAACGAGCCTGGTCCGGTGGACGATGCGGCCAAGCTGTTGGCGGACATGGTCGCCGTCGGTGACGAAATCGGATTGTCATCCAAGCAACCGAGTCTATGATCAAATGCGCAAACTGCACGAAGGCCCCGCATCAGTGGGGCCTTTCTGTTCTCATACAGAGGCGTTTTGCGCAATCATCACTGCAGATGAATAGTTTACGGAATATTATCGCCCGATGAAGAGACTGCGCAATCACACAGTGGGCGTCGACAGCGGAAATCTGGTGCTGTTCTCCGACTACGAAGACGGTGGCGAGATGTGGACAGGGCGGGGCCAGCGCGAACGCCGTCGCCATATCAATTTCGCTGAGCCATTCAAGAATGAGCCAACCGTGCAGATGTCCTTGTCATTGTGGGATGTGGACGCCGCGACCGTGATGCGTGCAGATCTCAGCACGGAATCAATAACCTGCAATGGCTTTGACATGGTATTCCGCACCTGGGGAGACACCCGCGTGGCGCGGGTGCGGATTTCGTGGATGGCAATCGGCGAATTGGCAGAGTGCGATGACTGGGATGTCGTTTAAGGCTCTAATCTCAAACGATACCGCCCGACTGCCTTAGTCCGCCGTGTACATTCCGTCATAGATCGGACCCAGCGTTTCTGCTTCGAACAGGGATGAGACGGACGTACCGTTCCAGATGTTCAGGATGGCTTGCGCAAAAATTGGGGCCGTGGGTACAACGCGGATGTTTGTAGCCTTGTTGACGGCATCGGTGGGCGCGATCGTGTCGGTCAGGACCAGCGATTTCATCACCGAACTTGTCACCCGTTCAACCGCCGGCCCCGACATCACGCCATGCGTGATATACGAATGGACCTCTGACGCACCATTTTCCAGCAACACTTCGGCCGCTTTGCACAATGTCCCAGCGGTGTCGCAAATGTCGTCAACGATCAGGCAAATCTTGCCTTTCACGTTACCGATAACTGTCATTTCAGCAATTTCTCCAGCTTTTTCGCGCCGCTTGTCAACGATGGCCAATGGCGCATTCACGCGCTTTGCCAGTTCACGCGCCCGCGCAACACCGCCGACATCCGGCGATACGATCATCAGTTCGCCCATCCGGTCCTTGAAGGTGTGTTTGATATCCAACGCAAAAACCGGCGAGGCATAGAGGTTGTCCACGGGGATATCGAAGAAGCCCTGTATCTGGGCCGCGTGCAAATCCATCGTAAGCACGCGTTCAATCCCGGTGCCAACCAGCATGTTTGCGACCAGTTTGGCAGTGATGGGCGTGCGCGCCTTTGTGCGCCGGTCCTGCCGCGCATACCCGAAATAGGGCAATACCGCCGTAACCCGCGCCGCAGAAGACCGCCGCAGCGCATCGGCCATGATCAACAATTCCATCAGGTTGTCGTTGGCTGGGTTGGATGTCGGCTGGATAATGAACATGTCCTCACCGCGCACGTTTTCAAACACCTCAACGAAAATTTCCCCGTCGTTGAACCGCTCCACCCGTGCCTCGCATAGGCTGACATTGACCCCCCGATGCAGCGACATGCGCCGCGCGATGGCCTTGGAAAGCGGCATGTTTGCGTTTCCGGAGATCAGTTTCGGCTCTGATGTGCGTGACATATGGCTGGGGTCCCCAAGCGTGGCGGTATGTGACAGAATCGTGACGTTGACACCGCTTAACATGGCCTTACCGTCGGGCAAAGCAGCCGCACCGTCCAAGGAGGTCCAAATGGCCCAGATTGACTATTTTTTCGCAACCCTTTCGCCCTACTGTTATCTTGCCGGCGAACGCCTGGAAGAAGTGGCGGGGCGCCATGGTGCGCAGATCAACTACAAGCCATTTGACATCATCTCGGCGTTTTCCCGGACCGGGGGAACGCCGCCCAAGGACCGCCATTCCAGCCGCATCGAATACCGTGCGCAGGCGCTGACGCGCGAGGCAAAGAAGCTGCAGATGCCGTTCAACCTCAAGCCCGCCCATTGGCCCACCAATGGTGCGCCGGCCGCTTACGCCTTTATCGCAGCCCAGAATGCAGGCGGTGGCGACTTGGGCGCGCTGGCCCATGCGATCACGCGTTGCGTCTGGGCTGAAGAAAAGGACATCGCACAGGATGATGTGATCAGGGCCTGCCTGGCCGAGTCGGGTTTTGATCCGGAACTGGCCGACAGCGGACTGTTGCAGGGGGCCGAAACCTATGCTGCCAACCTGGAAGAAGCTGTGGAGCGGGGCGTTTTCGGCGCGCCCTTCTATATTGTCGATGGCGATCAGAGGTTCTGGGGGCAGGACCAGTTGGATGCCCTGGACGCGCATCTAGACGGTCGTTTGTAACCTTGCAGACGTTTACCCGCAGCTTTGGTCACGGCCCGCGCAAAGCGCTGGCTATCCATTGTTCATTGGCACACTCCGGCGCCTGGCGCGGCGTCGGCGACGCGCTTTGCGATGAACTGACAATTCTGGCTTACGATTTGCCGATGCACGGCAAATCCGGGGACTGGGACGGGCAGGGCAACATCCACGACATCGCAACCGACATGGCGCGGGCTTTGTTGACCGAAAAGATGGACCTGATCGGCCATTCGTTCGGGGCCACCGTGGCACTGCGGCTTGCCATCGAAGTGCCTGAACTGGTGCGCAGCGTGACCATGATCGAACCGGTTTACTTTGCCGCCGTGCTGCAAGATGAACCGGAACGGGTGGAAACCTATTATGCCGCGACGGCCAAATTCGAGGCCGAGCTTGCGTCAGGTGACCGCATGGCGGCAGCGCGTATGTTCAACCGGGGCTGGGGCGATGGCACCAAATGGGAGCTGATCCCGGCCGCGATCCGTGAATATATGGCCGCACGCATACATTTTGTTCCTGCCAGCACGGCATTTCTGGGCGAGGACAGCAGCGGGTTGTTGCGGCCAGGCATGTTTGCACGGGCGGTGATGCCCGCACTTCTGATCGAAGGCGATCAGTCGCCGGACATGACCTTTGCCATCAACCGTTCACTGGAACGGCGCCTGCCCGATGTACGGCGCCGCGTGGTCGAAGGGGCGGGCCACATGGCTCCGATCACCCACCCCAAGGAAGTGGCGGCGCTGATCCGGGAGCTACTTGATCAGTCCTAGGAAGGTGTCGATCCGGTCGCGGCTTATCGACCAGTCGCACACCATTCGCGCGCCCAACATCTCATCGGGGTCCGCCCCGTCAAGCGGGCCATCGTTCAGATAATATTTTGCCCCACCCGCGTGCAGCCGTTGATGTGCGGCGCGTGGCAGGCGGGCATAAATCATGTTGGCTTGCGGTTCAAAGTCCAGCACCGCGCCCCGCGCGCGAAGGCCTGCGGCAAGGTAGGCCGCATTTGCATTGGCTTCCCGCGCCGAGGTGATCCACAGATCGTCCTGAAGATAACCCGCCATTTGCGCCGACAAAAAACGGTGCTTGGAGAAAAGATGTGCGCCGCGCTTGCGCCGCAACTCGAACTCCCAGGCCTTCGAAGGGTCAAAGAGCACCACCGCCTCAACGCCCATGCAGCCATTTTTGGTGCCGCCAAAGCTGACTACATCCACCCCGGATTTCCACGTCATCTCTGCCGCAGAACAATCCAGCGCCACCATCGCATTGGCAAATCTCGCACCGTCCAGATGAACAGGCAGATTGCGGGCGCGCGCCACTTTGGTCAGGGCGCGGATCTCATCCAGTGAATGAACGGTGCCACGTTCCGTTACCTGGGTGATGGATACTGGCCCGGCCTGGGCGCTGTGCACGTCGGTCGCCGAATGCGCGGCGATGGCGCGTGCCAATGCCTCCGGCGTCATCTTGTCCCCGGTGTCAATGGTCGTCAGCTTGGCAGCGCCGGCGTAGAATTCGGGGGCGTTACATTCATCTTGGTTGATATGAGATATCTCAGTGCAAAACACCGTCTGCCAAGGCTGGCAATAACACGCCAGCGCCAGCGCATTCGCCGCTGTACCCGTTGCAACCAGATATACGGCCGCTTCGGATGCCTCAAACACCTCGCGAATGGCACTGCGCACTTCGTCCATGATCGGGTCTTTGCCGTAAGGCATGGCGTATTCGGTGTTGGCGGCAATCACCCGGTCCATGATCTGTGGATGCACCGGCCCGGCATTGTCGGAAGCAAAAAACATCAGCTCGGTTCCTCTATGATGTGGTCTTCCCATTCTTCGAACGGGGTGTCGAATTCCGATACTGTCGCATGGCGCACGCTGATCCCCGCGTCATGGACTGACTGTGCTGTGCCGGTGATCAACGGATGCCAATCGGGCAACTTCTTGCCCTGCCATAACAGGCGATAGGCGCAGGTTTGAGGCATCCAATACGCGTGGGTATCCAAATTGTCCGGACGCAGTACGATACAATCCGGTACGAACTGATGGCGGTTTTCATAGTGCGCGCAGCGGCAGGTGGCATCATCCAGCAGCCGACAGGCGACGTTGGTCAGGGCAACATCGCCGGTGTCTTCGTCTTCCAGCTTGTTCAGGCAACATTTGCCGCAGCCATCACAAAGTGCCTCCCATTCCTGCGGTGACATCTTGGACAGGGATTTGCGTTCCCAAAATCGGGGTGAAAGCCCGTCGCGTGCGATTGGATCGGTCATAACACCCCCAGTATGGCACGGGCATGGTGGCAATCGGCATCCATCTGGGCGATCAACGCCTCAAGCGTGTCGAAAGTTTCTTCGCCACGCAGATACTCCACCAAGGCGACAGAGATCGGAGTGCCGTAAAGGTCGCCCTCAAAGTCAAATATGAAAGTTTCCAGATTAGCCGTATTTTCGCCGAACATCGGTCGCACGCCGAGACTGGCCGCGCCGTGATAGCTGCCTTTGTGCGGCCCTTCGAGCACGTCGATCAGCACGGCGTAGACGCCAAAGGCCGGTGGGTGCAAACCTTTGATGGACATGTTTGCCGTGGGGTATCCCAAGTCGCGGCCCCGTTTTTCCCCGTGAAGAACCGGCCCTTCAATCCTGTGCCAATGCCCCAGCATCCCAGCGGCCTCGCGGGGTTTGCCCGCGCTCAGCGCCGCGCGAATGGCGGTGGATGAAACGGTCTGCGCGTCATGCGCCATCAGCGGCGCAACGGTCACGTCAAACCCATATTGCGCGCCCAACCGGACAAGGTCCTGCGCATTACCTGCGCGACCCTTGCCAAAACAGAAATCCGCACCCACGACCACATGCCGCAAGCCCAGTCCTTCGTGAAGGACGTCGCGCGCAAAGCTCTGCGGTGTGAGGGCGGCAAGATCGGCGTCGAATTGCAATTCATACAGGCGTGTGACGCCGAGCTTTTCCAACCGGTGCGCCCTCGCGTCGCTGCCCATCAATCGAAAGGGCGGCGATTCAGGGGCAAAAAACTCTCGCGGATGCGGTTCAAACGTGACGACGCCAAGCGGTGCATCCGGGGCGGCTGCGCGCGCAAGGTCAATCACTGACAGATGTCCCAGATGGACGCCGTCAAAGTTGCCGATGGCCGCAGTTGCGCCGCGATCTTCGGCTTTCGTGTTTTGGAAGTTCTGGATGATCCGCATGGCTCTTGCTAGCGGTGCCACAAGGCAAGGGCAAGCCGATCTGCCCCCAGTTTTTGGCAAATGGGAGGCAGGACTGTGTGACGCTCAGTCGAACTTGCGTGACGGTGCCAAAACGGTCGCTTCACCGACCAACACCTTCTTGCCATCGACCGCGCAGTGGCAATCCATCTTTACGCGGCGTTTGGAAAAGTCGATCTCGGTGACCTTCACTTCGGCGTAAACCATGTCACCGGGACGCACGGGTGCCAGAAATTTAAGTGACTGGCCCAGATAAACGGTGCCATGACCCGGCAATTGTTCCCCGATCACAGCCGAAATCAGCCCCGCAGTCAGCATACCGTGGGCGATGCGACCCTCAAAAATCGTGTCGCGGGCATAGTCATCATCCAGATGCACCGGGTTTCGATCTGTTGAAATCTGGGCAAACATCTCGATGTCTTCATCGGTTACGACCTTGCGCAGATGGCGCGCCATACCGATTTCGATGTCTTCGATACAGATTGTTCCACGCGGCAGATTGTCCAACATTTCGATTCCTCAGGTAACAAAGTAACGTCAGTGGCTGTGTATGAGAAACTTTATTACTTTGCAGGCGCAGAAAATCAACCCATAATCGCGTTAGCGCAGGAAACCGATCGTATATGTGGGCGAGGAACTTTCGGCTTTGAGATGGTTCCTTAAGGCGACCTCATCAGGCTGACGGACAGTCTTTGTGTCAGCCGCCGCCAGTCCGCCAGAGATGAAAAGGGAATCGATACCTTCATCCATCGCGCCCTTAATGTCTGTCAGGATGCCGTCGCCAATACATAAAATGCGGCTGTCCGGCACCTCCACGTCCAGAGCCGTCAACCGGCGTCGCGCCAGATCATAGATGGGCGCATGGGGTTTCCCGAAATAGAGACTTTCACCCCCCATTTTGGCGTAAAGCGCGGCCAGCGCGCCGGCACACCATTCGCGGACCTCGCCCCGGTCCACAACGATATCGGGGTTGGCACAGAGAAATTTCAGGTTCCGTGCGATGGCCTGTTCAAATTCTGGTCGGAGGGATTCGGGGTCCGCCATGGGATCGACGGGGCCAGTACAGACGATTCCCTGCGCCTGTGACAGCGGCACTTGTTCAATGGGGGCGGGATTTTCCAGCAGTTTGAGCGGTTCGAAAAACCGGTGATCCTGGGGCTGACCGATAAACCAGACTTTTTCGCCGACGACACCGCGGAACATTGCTGCGCGCGCAGAATCGCCCGACGTTGCTATGCTGTCCCATGCGTCGTCCGGCACGCCGAAATGCGCCAACTGGCGGGTCACTCCGGCACGCGGACGAGGCGAATTGGTAACCAACACGACCTTGCCCCGACCCTCGGCGCGGTAACGTTGCAGCGCTGCAACCGCATCGGGCAGCGCTGTCACTCCATTATGCACACAGCCCCACAGATCCACAAAAAGCGCATCATAGTCGGCGGAGACCTCTGCGAGGGTATCAACGATTCGGGTCATGATGACACTCCGTTTGGGTTGCTTCGGGTTACGCGAAAACCCGTGCGGATGAGACCGCATAAGACTGAGTGCCAAAGTACAGCCGGTGGAAAAATTGCCTACAGCGTTGCGAAGGCAATTTGGTGCAGCAAAGTCACGACTGGGCTTAAAGCGTGGCCGTCGACTACATCTTCAGGTTGGGAATGATCTGTTTTTTGCGGCTCATCACGCCAGGCAAAACCACCGTGTCGCCTGTGACCGTTGCGCCAAAACTTTGCTCGGCAATGTGTTTGACCATATCGTTAGGCACCAGCAACGTGGCCTCTTCGTTCAGGATGTCCACAATGAAAAGCAGCACCTGAGCAGCGCCGTCTTGTGCCGCGACACCCGGCATTGCCGCCATCAGCGCATCTTTTCGCGCCAGCAGGGGCGCGGGCGATGTGGTTTCAAGGACCGATACCCGCAGACCGGTGCCGTCAAGGTCGAATTCCTTGCTGTCCATGCGCAGCAACTCCGGCTCGGAAAAGGCAGATACGTCGGATTTGGCCGCGAACATTTCCGCGGCAAAGGTTGGAATATCCACGCCTAGATCGGAGGCCAACTCTTCGGCGACAGCGCGGTCTTCGTGGGTTGTGGTCGGGCTGCGAAACTCCAGCGTGTCGGACAGAATGCAAGAAAGCGCGGCACCCTTGACCCCGCGCGGCGCCTTTGCCCAGCTTTCGCCGATCATCTTGTACATGATCGTCGCGGTACAGGCGAGCGGCTGGATATTGATCTCGATCGGGCCACGGGTTTCCAGTCCGGCGACCAGCCGATGATGGTCTATGATCCCGGTAATGTCTGCATTTTTGATATTGGCCGGCAGTTCACTGGGGTTATTCGTGTCGACGATAACAACTTTGGTATCATCAGCCAGATCAGCCATTATTTCCGGTTTGTCGAGCTTCCAATAGTCCAGAACGAACAGCGCTTCGGTATTTGGCTCACCTTGCAGCATGGCTTTGGCCGGGGTGTTCTTGATCTTATCAAGATACCACGCCCAGATGATCGGGCTGCCGGTGCTGTCTGTGTCGGGGTTCGTGTGGCCAAAAACAAGCGTCGTCATGATGGGGAATCCTATTATCAGCAATACAGGTGTTTGCGCGCTTTATAGGCGGCGCATGGTGGCTTGTCACCACCTTGCTGCAGTGCGGCGTCAGAGATCCAGTTCTGCACGCATCTTACGGGTCAGCTTTGCGACGACCATGACGTAGGAGGCGTTGATGTGATCCTGTAGAGCCTCGTCGCTCAGGCCGGGATGCGCGTAATGTTGCAGCCATTTCAGGCCGCGCGATGCCAGATATGGGGCAGGGCGAACGCCCGGATAATCTGACAGGATCTCGAACGCCATTTCGCTCGCCTTGAAGGTGACGGCGGCCATACCATCCTGGTCGCGCGCCAAGGCAAAAACCTTGTTACCGACTTTCCAGACATCTGCATCGCCCCATTGCACCACGTGATGCGTGGCGGGCAGGCCGCGGCAGAAAATGTTGAAGTCGTCCAATGTCATGGCGTCAGGTTAATGGCTTGGAGGCGCATTGAAAATGGGGCAAACTGCGACGATGAGCACCGTGCGCGAAACCGATCTGTATCCGTCCATAAAGGCATTTCTGGAAGATCAGGGATACGTCGTGAAGTCGGAGGTCGGCGCGGCGGATGTCGTGGCAGTGCGCGGGGCGGAGTCCCCCGTGGTGGTAGAGCTGAAGCTGGGTTTTACCCTATCGCTTTTTCATCAGTGTCTTGCCCGGCTCTCGGTCAGCGATGACGTCTACCTTGCGGTTGCGCGCCAACCCGGTAAGCGGTTTGGCAAGGCGCTCAGGGACAACATTGCACTTGCCCGGCGGCTGGGTCTGGGGCTGATCACGGTGCGGATTTCGGATGCCTTGGTCGAGGTGCATTGCGATCCGGGGCCATATGCGCCGCGAAAATCACCCAAACGGCAGGCGGCGCTGTTGCGCGAATTTGCCCGGCGGCAGGGTGATCCGAACGATGGTGGGCAAACCCGCGCCGGGCTGATCACAGCCTACCGGCAGGATGCGCTTAAAATTGCACTATTCCTGTTTGAGGTGGGCGCGAGCAAAGGCGCGGATGTGGCGCGCGAAACCGGCGTAAAACACGCAACAAGGATGATGCGTGACGATCACTACGGTTGGTTCGAAAAGGTCGAAAAGGGCGTATACGGACTGACCCCGACAGGGGCTGATGCCGTAGCCACGGCGGCGCGGGTTCTGGGCACAGCATGACATAGCGGGGCACTAAGGCTCGCCTGCGTCAGCCACCCGATCCATTGATGGCACAAATTAGTAGGGCAAGCCGGGACCGGCAGCCCGTTAGGTCGTCTGGGCTGTGTTTGCGCAAAATCTGGCCACATTTTTCCCATCCATCCGCTTGACAGCTATCACGATGGTGCCTAGCTATGCGTCGTTATCACTCGGGCATCCTGAGTGCTAACGGCTACACCTCTCGACCGGAGAGGGTGGCTTGGAAGAGTAACTTTGAGCCTTAAGGAGCTGCAAAGATGGCATTGAAACCGCTTCATGACCGCGTGCTGGTACGCCGCACGGAGAGCGAAGAAAAGACCAAGGGTGGTCTTATCATCCCCGATTCCGCCAAAGAAAAGCCCTCTGAGGGTGAAGTCGTTGCTTGTGGCGAAGGCGCGCGCAAGGACAGTGGCGAACTGATCGAGATGGCCGTCAAGGCTGGCGACAAGATCCTGTTCGGCAAGTGGTCCGGCACCGAGGTCACACTCGATGGTGAAGAACTGCTGATGATGAAAGAAAGCGACATCATGGGGATCATCGAGTAAGCCCACCGGCCGCTCTGATC
>JAGXHC010000050.1 GCA_024636405.1 Sulfitobacter sp.
CGCGCTGAAAATTGCAGCGCCGACTATCGCAGAACAAACGGCTGTGCCATCCATCGGCGCAAGGCGGCGGTGGCTTCTTCGGGCTGTTCAAGCGTGGGATAATGGCCTGCGTACGGCAAAACCTTGAGCACGGCATAAGGTGTGAGTTCGGCCATCGCTGTATGCCGCTTGACCGGGTTCAGCATGTCATCCTCGCCACACATGATCAGTGCCGGGACCTTGCATTTGCGCAGCGTCGCCTGCTGGTCCTTGCGGCGCTGCATGGCGCGCGATTGGCGGATAAACACCTCCGGCCCCAGCGTTTCGGCCATGTCCATCACCAGATCAAGCACATCGCTCCGGTGTGATCCCGGTGACCGGTGTTCTGGCCTGAGTTTCTCGCGCATCACCTCGGTCAATCGCCCTGCCCGCGCCTTGACGATCAACGGCTCGCGGTTGGCAGCAATGACCGGCGTTTCAGCCAGCGCATTGGTATCAATCAACGCGATCCGGCTGACCCGATCAGGGGCGCGGCGCATGATTTCCATCGCAACCATACCCCCCATGCCAAGCCCCGCAAGCGCGAACCGTTTCGGCATCAGATCCAGCAACCCTGATGCGATTTCTTCCAGCCGTTCACCTTGGGTAACGGGTGCCACCATCACGGCCATGTCCGCAGACAATTCGGCAATCTGTGGACCAAAAAGACGCGCATCGCACATCATTGCAGGCAGCAATACCAGAGGTTCAGCCATCCTGCCCCACCTCTTTGAAATGTATCACTTTCATTGCCTGCCTGCCTTATTTGATCACATCTATACCACGCCGCAAGCCTGCCGCAACATCAAGCGCTCAGGGGTAGGCGATGCCCCGCAAGGGTGGAAAATCTGCATACCGCTGCTGCCGTTCCTCAAGGCGCTCTGCCGGGGTATCGCCAGCGCGCAGCAAAGTGCCCCGCGGTGCGATATAGCTTGAGATCGTGCGCAACGGCACTTCGCGCCAGACTAGGTTGAACGCGGCCAATTTGGGAAAAAACCAGATGTCGGAATATGGCAAGTGATCGTGCAACCACCATGCCAGATCACGCCAGTCCCGCCCCTGTGCGTAGCGATCTGCAAACCACGGGATTACCACGCTCGCCCCGGCGATTGCCTGCGCGCCGCTGTCCCGGTCCCAGATGTGGCATTCCAGCGGATTGTCGTTGCGTGCGCAGTTAAGCCGGTTTTCATTGCCAAACCGATTGAGTGCAGGCGAGCGATAGCCCGACCGGACTGCAACCCGTCCAAATGTCTCTTCAAGCGGGTCCATCAGCGCAGTGCAAAACGCGCGACCATTGGCAATGGCGAGGTCCGGTTTTTCCGGCACATTCGGCTGTCCGTGAAATCCGCCAATTTCGGAGTAAAGGAAATCGCGCATGTAGAAATGCTGTGACAGGCGGACGCGGCCAAGGGTCTCAAGGCTCCACATGCTGGCGGGCCTACGCATAAAATTGCCTCTTGTTCAACGCTTTACCAAACAGACTGATTGGCCCATCACAGCGATATCTTTCAAATTTATAATACGTTATCAACGGGCTGCAAGGATGACTTCATCCAGCGCGTGAACAATGAGCGCCAAGCATTCATCGCTCGAAAACCTGTGATCCGCGTCCTTGACTAATGTCAGACGTATGTCATTCCCCGCAGCGTGTTTCAGCAAGCGCAAGGCGGTTTCAACGCTGACGGCCGTGTCCGCTGTCCCCTGCAGGAAGCGCACAGGGAACGGCAACGCCAAGGGTGCGCGCAGCACCAGTTGGTTACGACCGTCTTCGATCATGCGCCGCGTGACCACGTAGGGCTCCATATAGTCGGACGGCAGCGCAACCTGCCCGTCCTGTGCCAGTGTCGCCTTTTGCGCATCGGTAAATCTGGCCCAGTAGCCATCTTCGGTAAAATCAGGCGCCGCAGCGATTGTGACCAGCGCCGCGATCCGTTCCGGCATCGCGCGCGCCAGCAGCAGCGCCTGCCAGCCGCCCATTGATGAACCAACCGGCACAATCAGGCCATTCGTCAACGCCTGCACGGCTGCAACGGTATCCTCAGCCCAGTCACCGATGCACCCGTCTTCAAATTTGCCCGAGGATTCGCCATGCCCAGAATAATCGAAACGCAAAAAAGCGCGCCCTTCGCGGCGTGCCCAGTCTTCCAGAAACACGGCCTTGGTGCCCTGCATGTCTGATTTCAGGCCACCCAGGAATATGATGCACGGTCCTCGGCCTTCGGTCTGGTGATAGGCCAATCGGCGGCCTTGCGGCGTATCCAGAAATTGTGTCGCGGCCATCGGACCCTCCGGTTGACGCTATCCGCCCAGATACCCGTCCTTGACCGGACGGTAGAATATCTTTTGGTTATGCAGACGCCCCAGCAGGTCATCGATCTGGCGCAGCGGGTCGTCGTCTGCGGACTCCGGCAGCAAACCCTTGGTATTCGCCAAACGTTCCAACGACAGTTCGCGCTTGGTCACGTGCAGGGCAGCCTCTATCAGGTCTATATCCTGGATCGTCAGGTCAAAATTGCGGTTGTGTTTCGACATATCTGCACCTCTGGTGGCATTTGCCTGCACTTTGGGCGCGGCGCGGCAGGAAATCAATCGGTCGCTTGCACGTCGGGCAATCGCATTGCCACAATTGCAGCAGCGACCGCCATGACCGAATATACCGCAAGCGTTGCTGTCGGGCCGAAAAATGCGGCCCCTCCGCCCAGCACACCCGCCACCAACAGCAATCCCCCGATCACCGTATTGGTGACCGCGGCATAGGCGGCGCGCTGGTTCTCAGGGGCCATATCGACCAGATAGGTCGACCGCCCCTGCCGGACCCCGTGATAGGCAATCATCAACACAAACAGCACGGCGGGCATCGCCCAGATCCGCCCCGCCAGCCCCGACAACGACAGACCAATGGCCGCCAGCATCGCCGCGGCCCCCACGATCCCGGTCAGCATCAGCACCCGGCGGCTTGATCTGTCGGACATCCGGCCCCAGACATAAGAACTGAGCAATGACGCAACCGCAGAAGCAAGCACAAGCCCACCAAGCTGGCCCAACTGATTTTGTCCCGCCTGCCCGGCAAGGACCACCAGATACGGCGGCGCCAGCGCCGTAGACACCAAAAGCCCCCGCACGATGATGAACCGCCAAAGATCACGGTTTCCCCGCAGCAAGGAAAAGACAGCCTGTTCGCCCTTCTGAGGGTCGCTTGGGCCTTCTTCCAATTTTGCAAACAGCAGCGCCGCCGCAGACCAGAGAACGGCCGCAAGCGCCACAGCGCCGACCACAATTGCTTTGCTTTGCGACATGCCCGACATCAAAACGGCGGCAAAGATCATAACGCCAACTGCCGCCACGGAACCGGCAAGCCCGGTAACGGCGCCCCGGTGTGTCTTGGCGACGGTCTTGCCCAGAATATCCTTGAACGAGACCGAACACGCAGCACGAGAGACCGCCAAAACCGCGAGCGCCCCGCAGGTGGCAAGCCCGGCGACCCAACCTTGCAGGGTCAGCGCAATCAGGGCGATCAGCGCCGCCGCAACCGCCTGACCCACGCTGCCCCAGACCCAGACCCATTTGCGGTGCGTCATGCGCTGCACCATCCCGGCCATCAATACCTGCGGCAACAGCGCACCCGCCTCGCGGATCGGCACCAGCGCCCCGGCAAAGACCGCCGGCGCACCAAGTGCGGTCAACAACCAGGCCAGCACCAGCTTGGGATCGATCAGACCATCGGCGACCTTTGTCATGCTCAGTGATGCTGTGTGGCGCAGGCCATTGCGCGCCTCAGCCGTCTGCTGTGCACTGTGCAGCCCTGATGAGCCGTCCCCGCGTCCCGATATGGCGTCAAAGACCCGTTCCGTTACGCCGTCCCGCATCTTCATATTCCCCTGTTCACCCGCCGTCTTGACACCACTTCGCCGCACCGCCACATAGGGCGTATATCAAAACCCGCAACCGGGCGTCTCGTTGGCGCCAAACCGACGAGGAGCGCCTGAATGGCCCGGATCTCACTCACCCTTCCCGATGGCAATGTGCGCGACTACGCTGCAGGTATCACCGCCGGTGAAGTCGCTGCCGACATTTCCAAATCGCTGGCCAAGAAAGCGATCAGCGCAACCGTGAACGGGGTGCATTTCGATCTGGCATGGCCGATCGACAAAAACGCCGACATCGCGATCCATACCATGGCAGATGAAGACCAGGCCAATGAATTGGTGCGTCACGATCTGGCCCACATCATGGCCCGCGCCGTTCAGGAACTTTGGCCCTATACCCGCGTCACCATCGGTCCGGTGATCAAGGATGGATGGTATTACGATTTTGATCGGGCAGAGCCGTTCACCCCCGAAGACCTTGGCACCATTGAAAAGAAGATGAAGGACATTATCAACGCCCGCGATGTCGTCCGTACCGAAGTCTGGGACCGCGCGCGCGCGATCAAGCATTACGAAGACAACGGCGAGCCTTACAAGGTTGAGCTGATTGACGCGATTCCGGGCGACGAGCCGCTGCGCATGTACTGGCACGGCGACTGGCAGGACCTGTGCCGTGGCCCGCACTTGCAGCATACCGGTCAGGTGCCGGGCGATGCGTTCAAACTTATGTCAATCGCCGGTGCATATTGGCGCGGCGACAGCAACCGCGCCATGTTGCAACGCATCTACGGCGTCG
Organism: Sulfitobacter sp.; assembly: GCA_024636405.1. The sequence goes on from JAGXHC010000050.1 coordinate 4,681, forward strand.
CCTTTACCGGCAAGGAAAAGCTGCGCGCGCATCTCAACATGCTGGAAGAAGCCGCCAAGCGCGACCACCGCAAACTGGGCCGCGAAATGAACCTGTTTCACATGCAGGAAGAAGCGCCCGGTCAAGTCTTCTGGCACCCAAATGGCTGGACCATCTACACCACCCTGCAAGACTATATGCGCCGCAAGCAGCGCGCGGGCGGCTATGTTGAGGTGAACACCCCGCAGGTCGTTGACCGCAAGCTTTGGGAAAAATCAGGCCATTGGGACAATTATCAAGAGCACATGTTCATCGTCGAAGTCGATGAGGAACACGCCCGTGAAAAGGCGATTAACGCGCTCAAACCGATGAACTGCCCGTGCCACGTGCAGATTTTCAATCAGGGTCTGAAATCCTATCGCGATCTGCCGTTGCGCATGGCGGAATTCGGGTCGTGCAACCGGTATGAACCGTCAGGCGCGCTGCACGGCATTATGCGGGTGCGTGGGTTTACCCAGGACGACGCGCATATTTTCTGCCGCGAGGACCAGATTGAGGAAGAGTGCGCGAAGTTCATCGAATTCCTGTCGTCGGTCTACAAGGACCTTGGCTTTGAAGACTTTGAGATCATGTTTGCCACTCGCCCTGAAAAACGGGTCGGCACTGAAGAAAGCTGGGACAAGATGGAAGCCGCCCTTGAGGCCGCGATCCGAAAGACCGGGCATGATTTCACCCTCGATCCGGGCGAAGGCGCGTTCTATGCGCCCAAGCTTGACTTTAAACTGACCGATGCCATCGGTCGTGTGTGGCAGTGCGGCACCTTCCAAGTTGATCCCAATCTACCCGAACGGCTGGATGCAACGTATATTGCCGAAGACGGCGCCAAGCATCGCCCCTATATGCTGCACCGCGCCTGTCTGGGTTCTTTTGAGCGTTTTATCGGCATCCTGATCGAAAACTGGGCAGGCAAGCTGCCGTTTTGGCTTGCTCCGCGGCAGGTGGTCGTTGCCTCCATCACGTCGGATGCCGATGATTATGTACGCGATGTTGTGGCCGCGCTGATCGCTGCGGGCGTGCGCGCCGAAGCGGATGTGCGCAATGAAAAGATCAACTACAAGGTCCGCGAGCATTCGGTGGGCAAAGTGCCCGTGATCCTGGCCGTCGGCGCGCGCGAAGTTGAAGATCGCAGCGTATCTGTGCGCCGTCTTGGGGAAAAACAGACGTCGGTTCATTCGCTTGACGATCTTGTTGCCGCACTGAAAGTTGAGGCAACCCCGCCCGATCTGCAGTAATTGGCGCTCTGTAACAATGCCGGTGGTTGGCACGAACGGTGCCACCCGCCGGTGGCCAATTGTAACAAAAATTCGCGAAACCACCCCGCAATTGGCGAAATGTTGCTGAATGACCCACCCTTCCTGACACGATTGTGACACACATGCTCGTGAATGGTGTTTGACTGCGGTGGATGGTGTAATGATGGGGTATCGACGTCTTTCTACTCCACTGACCTTATCCATCGAAAGGACAACAACATGTCAAATTCAATAAAAACAGCCGCAATTGCAGGTGCCATCGCCGCAGCAATGTCGGCCCACCCCACCGGAGCGGAAGCTGCGTCCAAAGAAAAATGCTTTGGTGTGGCACTGGCCGGTCAGAATGATTGCGCCGCCGGCCCTGGCACCACTTGTGCGGGTACGTCCGTGACTGATTACCAAGGCAACGCATGGACACTTGTGGATGCAGGGACATGCGCAGAAATCGACCTGCCAGAGATGGCAGATGGCACGCCCCGCGAAGGATCGCTCGAAGCGGTTGGCCGTGATTTGCCTGCCTGATATTGTCGGTGGCGCTGGCGGTATCGTTCCGCCTGCGCCGCCTCCAGCCACAAACCGATGACCGGAGGGCGCGTTATGCCTAAAATCGGCCAGCGCCCAAACACCTTGCCAAACGCCCCCGGCGTTGGCTATAAGCCCCAACATTTCAATGACTTGCGAAACGATCCCGGCGACGTCGAGTGGATCGAAATTCACGCCGAAAATTACATGGGTGATGGCGGGCGTCCGCATGCGCAGCTTCGAGCTTTGGCTGAACGGTTTGCCGTTTCGGTACATGGCGTTGGCCTGTCAATCGGGGGCGAGGACCCGTTGGACCGCGACCATCTGGCGCGTCTGAAAAAGCTTTGCGATTGGTCACAACCTGCCAGTTTCTCCGAACATCTGGCTTGGTCCAGTCACGGGACCAACTTCTATAACGACCTGCTCCCCCTGCCCTATACCGAAGCAACGCTTGATCGTGTTGCGACGCACATCAACCAGGTTCAGGATGCGGTCGGGCGCCAAATGCTGCTCGAGAATCCGTCAAGCTATCTTGTTTTCGATGTTTCCAACTTGTCTGAAACTGACTTTCTTACCGAGGTTGTTGCCCGAACCTCCTGCGGTCTCTTGCTGGATATCAACAACGTCTTTATTTCCTCCACAAACCTTGGCCAAAGCCCGCAATCGTATATTGATGCATTTCCGACAGGACACATCGAAGAGCTTCACGTCGGCGGCCATGACACCGACAGTGATGAAAACGGCGCGCCGTTGCTGATCGACAGCCACGGTGTTCCTGTTGCGGAACCTGTCTGGGCATTGCTGGAATACACACTGGCGCAAACAGGTCGCAAACCTGTGTTGGTCGAATGGGACAATGACGTACCTGACTGGCCCACCCTACGCGCAGAAGCCGGTCGCGCAGCGCAGGCGTTGACATGATCACACAAAAGGATTTCAGCGATGCTCTGCTGAATCCAAAAATGCCCATGCCTCGAGATCTTAGCGATGGTAAATCAAACCCTGCCGGGCGCCGCTTTTCAGTTTACCGCAATAATGTGACGGTTTCCTTGATCGATGCGCTTCAGGTTGCTTTTCCGCTGATACGCAAACTGATTGGCGCAAAAAGTTTTAACGACCTCGCCCCGATTTTCGTAAGGGCGCATCCGCCTCGGTCGCCGCTAATGATGCAATATGGCGTTGATTTTCCAGCTTTTATCGAAAGCTTTCAACCTCTTGCCCATATTTCCTATTTGGGGGATGCAGCACGACTGGATCTGGCTTTGCGTGCTTCGTACCATAGCGCAGATGCACCAGTGCTTACGGCTGAGGCATTGCAACAAATGGAAATGGCAGAGTTGATGGATGCCACCCTGACGCTTGCACCATCAACGCGAATTCTGCGATCACGCTGGCCGCTTTATGATATTTGGCGATACAATCAGTCACAGGATGTCCCAAAACCCAGGCCCGTCGCCCAAGACGTCCTGATCACCCGCCCGGAATTCGATCCACAACTCCACCTGCTGCCCATGGGCGCAGCGCTCTGGCTTGAAAGCTTTACGAAAGGTGCAAAGTTTTCGGACGCGCACGCCCGAACCATCACGGCATCAGCCGATTTTGATTTGTCCGTTGCGCTGACACAGGCACTCACAACCGCCGCCTTCTCAGAAATTAACAGTAAGGCACTGAAATGAAAGAAATTCTAGATACCTATCGCGCGTTTTCGACACGGCTAGAACGCGGCACCTGGCTGATCCCGACTTTTGCGCGGCTCGTATTCGCTGGGGTCCTTTTGGTCTACTACCTGAATTCTGGCATGACAAAACTGGGTGGCGGCCTTTTCGGGATCCTGACGCCCTCTGCCGGTGGATATGCCCAGATTTTTCCACGCGCGATGGAAAATGTCGGGTATGACACCGACGCGCTTTCGCTCTTCCATCAATTGGTTGTCGTTAGCGGAACGCTGGCAGAATTCATATTGCCCACCCTAATCGTATTGGGGCTTTTTACCCGGCTTGCAGCACTTGGGATGATCGGATTTGTCACCTTGCAATCGCTGACGGATGTTTACGGCCACGGACAGTCGACCGAAGTGGGGGCCTGGTTTGACAGGTTTGCTGATGCCGCTATCCTCGATCAGCGGGCATTCTGGATGTTTTTGCTGATCGTGCTTGTGATCAAGGGGGCTGGTCCGCTGTCCTTTGACCGCGCGCTCAAGCCAGCGGCCGTGTGATCATCGGCTCTGGTGTATCGAATTAACTTCGCTCTCTATCTCATTGTTCCAGCCTAAAAACATCACGTTATCCACGACGATCAGCGGCCGCTTCATCAGCGCGGGATGGCTCAAGATGAGGTCCTTGGACGGGCGCGCTTTGGCTTCTGCTGAGAGCCCTCTCCACGTTGTTGAGCGGGTATTGATCAAGGCATCTCCGAACTGCGCAAGTGCGCGGTCCAAGACGTCTTCCGGCACCGCATGGGTGCGTACATCGGACAGACGCGCCTCAGGCATCGCCCTGAGCGCCTTGCGGCACGTATCACAGTTTTTCAATCCGTACAAAATCATGATTTCTCCGCCCGTGGGTCAAAAATCGTGCCAATACCCGCGCCAGAGTTGCAACAAACGCTTGATTTTTCAACTAAACGCGCAATGTTTTTAACGTGGGACGTGTTTCCGGCATGCCGGAGGTCTCACCCCGTTGAAAGGGAATGTTCAAGATTAAAGGAGGCACGGACATCATGCCAGAAGGCACCGTGAAATGGTTCAACACGACCAAAGGATACGGATTTATTGCGCCCGCGGATGGGGGAAATGACGTATTTGTCCATATATCAGCGGTCGAACGCTCCGGTCTTACCGGTCTTGCCGATGAACAGAGGGTCAGCTTCGAGTTGACTGAGGGCCGCGACGGCAGGCAGATGGCAAGCGATCTGACGTTGTTATAAGAAGAAAAACCCGGCGCAACTGCGACGCCGGGTTTTGCCCTGATCAGCGTACCAAGGCGCCAGATTTGTGATCAATCATAGCTGCAACCCTTTGTTCCGACCGGACAATGCGCGCGGGCGCTGCGCACTTTTGTATGGCTTACCTTTTTGACATGGCGTGCCAATTTGTGGCGCTGTACCGGGTGCGCCTTGACTTGTTCGTAGGTCATGGATTGGTTCGGTACTCCGCAACAGATGACCCCGGAGATTGTGATCGGCTGAAGCCCTGCGGGGCAGTAATTTGCGCTGGACGGATAGGGATAGATCTTGGCATCTGCCGCGACTTGCGCAGGCACCAAAGTCGCGGTCATAAGGCCCAGACCGGCCATGAATGATGTTGTTAAACGCATGATATCCCTCGTTTTGTTCAATTTCTCAGCAATATATGCCACAACCTTGCCCAGCAGACACGGCCCTGTCCAGATATTTCTGCCAACGGGTCAGGCCAATTGGGCCGGAAGGGTCGCGTAGCCGCGAAAGCGGATGCGGCCTCCGGGGGTGCGACCAGGCGTAATGCGGTACTCAGGAAAGCGGCGCAGGAACCGATCGATGGCGATGCGGCCTTCCATGCGTGCAAGGGTCAGACCGACACAAACGTGGGGGCCGCCGGCAAATGCCAGATGCTTGTTGGGATGCCGCGTGATGTCGAATTGCGTAGGATTATCAAACACATCTGGGTCCCGGTTCGCGGCGCCGATGCACAGGTGCAGGTTGCTGCCCGCGGGGATCGGGACGCCGCGCAGGGTGACATCGGCCGTGGTCTCGCGGTTGCCGAACTGGTTGGGAGATCGAAAACGGAGGATCTCTTCAACGGCGCTGGCGATCAGCGCAGGATCGTCGGCAAGTCGCTGTTTTTCTTCGGGAAAATCGTGCAGCAGGGCAAGTCCGCTGCCGATTAGATTGGTGGTTGTCTCGTGGCCTGCGTTGAGAATGAAAATGCAGTTCTGAATCAGTTCAATCTGGGTCAGTTGGCCGGTGTCATCACCGTTGATTAAACGGGTCAAAACATCGGTTTCAGGATCGCCGGGGTTTGCCATTCTTCTGGCGATAAGATCTTGTAAATATAACTTAAATTCTGTCACGGCGGCGTGGCCAAGGGCAAGCTGGGCGTCGGTGAGCGTGGGTTCCAACGCGCCGAGGATAGCGAGCGACCAGTCGCGCAGGGGACCGCGTTCATTCATGGGGACATCGAGCAGATTTCCGATAATCTGAATCGGGATTGATGACGCGAAATCCTCAATAAGATCTGCGTCTTGGGGCATATCTTCAAGCAGATGATCAACGGTTTCGATCAATCCCGGTTCCATCCGCGCAAGCGCTTTGGGGGTGAGCGCGGCGGTCATGATGCGGCGCACGCGGGTGTGCAACGGCGGATCGTTGAAAACCAGCGAGGTGGTGTGATGCTCAAACAGCGGGGAGCCAAGGCCGAATTTTGGCGCAAATGATTGTTTTTTATCGGAAATATACGTCTTTGTATCGCGGTAAATTGCATTCAGATCGGCGTGTTTGCAGATCAGAAATGAACCGTCAGGCTGCGGGCAGACCGGAGCCTTGGCCAGAAGGGTGTCATAGTGGGGAAAGGGATTTTCGATGAAATCCGCAGGGGGGTTGGCGAGGTTGAACATGGGGGCAGTATAGCGGCGAAATTGGGGAGCGCACGGGTGAAGCATCAGATCGGGTCCAGCAGCGTGCGCGGTCTGATCGCGGTGATGTAGGGTGGGATTTATCCCACGCTCCTTATGCGGGCCAAGTGTGGGCCATATGTGTGTACGCGCAAGAGGCGTGTGCGCAGAAGGTGCGTGGGGTGAAAACCCCACCCTACGGGGATTTACCCTGCGAAAGCGCTTGTTTCACCCACCGATCACTGCCTCAAATTCGCGCCACTCGCCTTTGCTCATGCCGCTGTTCTCTTGTGTTACTTCCTCACCTGCCAGCATGCGGCGCAGGCAGTCGAGTGCGCTGCCGGACAGGGTGGCGCCGCCCAGGCGGTAATCCTCAAATGCGCCGTAGGCGGCGGGCACCCAATCGGCCACGATTTTGCAAATCGCGTCGGCGTAAACCCTTATTTCATACTGTGCATGTTTATCTGCCCGCAGGCGCAGGAAATGAAACAGATTATGGAGGTCCACTTTCCAGTACCACTGGGTATAGATATTGGCGGGTAGGTTCATGCGGGCCAGTTCGCGCGCAAGACCGTCCTGGGGCGCGCCATCGGGGCCTTCCTGGGCGATCATCGCCTCGTAGTTGTCATAGGCGCGGTTGCTGTCGGCCTTCAGGATTTCAAGCACGCGCGCCGCCTCGGCGCCTTCGAGGACATTGCCGCGACCTTGATTGTTGACCACTGACTGCGCGTTCACATGTTCGGGCGCGGGGATATAGAATTCACGGTCAAGGATCGAATAGCGGGCGGAGTATTCATTGACGTTGGCGGTGCGGTGCCGAATCCACTGGCGCGCGACAAAGACGGGCAGTTTGACGTGCAGTTTGATCTCGCACATCTCGAAAGGGGTGGAGTGCCAGTGGCGCATCAGATATCGGATCAGCCCCGCGTCGTTCTGCACCGATTTGGTGCCGCGCCCATAAGACACGCGGGCGGCCTGACAAATGGCGGCGTCATCGCCCATATAATCGATGACGCGCACAAAACCGTGGTCGAGCACCGGGTGCGCGGTATAAAGCTGCGCTTCCATCCCTGGCGCGGTGGCGCGAAGGGTGGTCTGCGGGGTGGCGCGCTGTGCGTCGATTTCGGCTTGCTGGTCTGGGCTGAGGGGCATCTGCGGTGGTCCTGTTCTGCTCGAGGATTCGCCCCAGACTATATCTGCGCAGATACCTGCACGGAACCGCGATATACGGTATGGCGTTTGGGTTGCACTTTGGGTGTAATTTATTGTCTGGCGCGCGCAATCGTTGACAATGCGGGCATCGGTTTGTGACTGTCTTCAAAACATAAATAATTCGAGGGCAGATCAACGTGACACGTCAAATAATGGGCCTTGCGCTGGTCATCGGTCTTGCCGGGTGTGGTGGTACGCCGCCTTTCGGAGGTGGCGTCGGCAGCGGCGAAGGCGATGGAGACACCAGCGGCAACAGCGCCTTTCTGACTGAGGATAACCCCCGGTTGACCTTGAACAACATTGCGTATGATCCGACGACGGACACGTTGACGTTGAACAATATCCCCTTTGACGATCCCCTGAACGCCTATGAGCGGATCCCGACAAATGACTTTAACAACGGGTTCAACGCCTATCAGAGCGCGCCTGATCCGGGATCGAACCAGATCCAGTATTTTGCGGTGTTTCGGCGGTCAGACAGCGGGCTGACGCAGGTGGCATCGGCGGGCACAACGGCCTATGTTGATTTTGGCTACGGTGGCGCGGGCGCGCAGCGTCTGGGGGCGGCGCCGACGTTGCCCACCACGGGGATCTATTCTTATAACGGGGAATATGCCGGGGTGCGGACCACCAATGCGGCTGCCGGAAACAGTATCAACTACACAACCGGCTCTGCGTCGCTTGCTGTGGATTTCGATGATTTAGACAATACCGGTGCGGTTGGTGGTCTGATCACAAATCGCCAGATTTACGGAACGGACGGCGCGCTTATTGGTGGTCTGGACGGGTTTATTTCGCTTCGGGATACTGACATCGATTTCACCAATGGCACCATCGTGTCGTCCACGGCGACCGAATTCCAGCAGAACACAACGCGGTCGGGCACATGGCAGGGCGTTTTTGCCGGGCCGGGCGGGCGTGAGATTGCCGGCATCCTGTTTGTCGAAGGTGGCGATGTGCGCGAAGTGGGCGGAATGATTGTCACCTGTGTTGATACGCCCGGGGTGACTTGTCCCTGATGCGGCTTTGGCCGGGGTTGGTTGTTTGGCTGTGCTGCGCGGGGTTCGCGGCCGGCCAGACCACCCTGTCGCCCGACACGGCGCGCATTGCGGCGGCGCAATTGCTGAAACAGGGCCAGCCCCGCGCGTCTGCCGATATCACCACCGTTTTGGTCGCGCGGGATCCCAAGGACGCGACCAGCCTGATCCTGCAGGCCCATGCGTTGCGCATGTTGCAGCGCCACACCGCTGCGCAGGCGGCGGCGCGGCAGGCGTGGCAGGTAGCGACGCGCCCGGTGGAACGCTACGGTGCGGCGCTGGCGATGGCGCAGGCGTTGTCATCGGACGGGTCCAAGACGCGGGCGCAATTCTGGCTGCGCCGTGCGGCACATGTGGCCCCGGACGATCAAACGCGCGCACGGGCCGCCCGCGATTACCAGTTTGTGCGCATGACCAACCCCTGGTCGTTCAATTTTGGCATCACCCTGGACCCCAGTGACAATGTCAACGGCGCGCCGACGGACAATACATTTGTGCTGGGCGGGCTGATTTTCACCAACCCCGCCGCGGTGCCGATTTCGGGCTTTGCGCTGCGCACCAATACCGCCCTGCGTTATGATTTCGGGATCAGCCAGACACAGCGGACCTTTGTGTCCGTGAACTGGACCGAAAGCCATACGGTGTTCACCGATAATGCGGTTCCTGCCGGGGTGGATGCCGCCGATTTTGCGTTTCGGCGGGTAGAAGCACAGATTGGACGGGATTTCACCACCGGGCCGGGCGCGCCGCGCCAGACTGTTTCGGTCAGTTACGGACGGCTTTGGTCGGCGAATGACCCGCTGTCCGACGAGATCAAGCTGAATTGGCGCCAGACCTATGCGCGCCCTGAAAACCGCTTGTTTTCATGGCATGCGGGGCTGGGATATTCCGACCGCAAGGACAGCGCCGTGCGCTCTGGTGTGACCGCAAGTCTGGGCGCGCAATGGGCGCGGCCGCTGGCAAATGGTGATCGGCTGAGCTGGAACGCGGAGATCGGGCGCACCGATACCGACAGCCGCGCCATCACCCATAACGCGATGAGCCTTGGGGTGCAGTACAGCTTTTCGCAGCCGGTTTTGGGCGCGCAGGCACAGATTTCGCTGAGCGCGCAGGCCAAACGGTATGACGATGCGCTTTATGGTCCCGACGCCCGTGCCGACCTGGGTGCTACATTTTCGACCTCGCTTCTGTTCGTGGATTTTGACACTTACGGATTTGCCCCTAAGCTTACACTTGAAGCACGCAAGACAACATCGAACGTCAACCGCTTTGAGACACAGAATTTCGGGCTGAGCATGGGTTTCCAATCCGTGTTCTGAGTCTCGGAAATACACAGATTGAAGGAAGATACCCCATGCCGATCAAATACCTGCACACGATGGTCCGTGTAAAAGACCTTGATAAATCAAAGGCATTTTATGAGCTGCTTGGACTTCAGGAGCGGCGCCGCATGGACAGTGAGGGCTGTCTCTTATACACATCTGACGCTGCCGA
>JAGXHC010000051.1 GCA_024636405.1 Sulfitobacter sp.
ATGTTGAGCCGTTTGAACAGCCGGAAGAAAAGTGGCAGGACATTTCAGAGAATGAGGGTCCAACACTTCGTGCTTGTCTAAAGTTGGGTTTGCTGGCTGAAATCTTTAGTGAATGGCAGCAAACTGATTATGGAGACCGAGTACCGGATGGTGGTGACTATATAGTGACACTGACTGGCGCAGGTGTAGAACGGCTAATTCGAGCAGATGAACCTGTGAAGCAAAAGGCTTTCAGGCAGATAAGCGAGAATGCTCCAGTTATAATAACCTCCGTTTTGGGAGCTTTGCTACTATCATATCTCTTTCGGCTATTAGGATGGTCCCAATGAAATTCACCCTCTCCTGGCTTAAATCGCATCTCGACACCAAGGCGTCGATGGATGAGATCACCTATGCCCTGACCGACCTCGGCCTTGAGGTCGAAAACATCGAGGACCGTGGCGCGAAGCTGCGCGATTTCACCATCGGCAAGGTGATCAGCGCCGAAAAGCATCCCGATGCAGACCGTCTGAAAGTCTGTCAGGTGGAAACCGATGAGGGCACAAAGCAGATCATTTGCGGTGCGCCCAACGCGCGCGAAGGCATCACCGTGGTGGTGGCCAAGCCGGGCGTTTACGTGCCGGGCATCGACACCACCATCGGCGTTGGCATGATCCGGGGCATCGAAAGCTTTGGGATGATGGCCTCTGAGCGGGAGATGGAACTGAGCGAGGAACACGACGGCATCATCGAATTGCCGTCGGGCGACGTGGGCGAGCGGTTCATCGACTGGCTGGCGGAACACGACCCCGCCAAGGTTGATCCGGTCATTGAAATCGCCATCACCCCCAACCGCCCTGACGCGCTTGGCGTGCGCGGCATAGCGCGCGATCTGGCGGCGCGGGGGCTGGGCAAGCTGAAAAAACGCGACACCGACGCCGTTGAGGGGGCGTTCCCCTGTCCCGTCAGTATCAGCATCGACGCGGATACGCTGGCGCATTGCCCGGTGTTCTATGGCCGCGTGATCCGCGGTGTGACCAATGGCCCTAGTCCCGCGTGGTTGCAGGATCTGCTGCGCGCCATCGGGTTGCGCCCGATTTCCTTTCTTGTGGATGTCACGAACTTCTTTACCTATGATCGCAACCGCCCCTTGCACGTCTTTGACGCGGACAAGATCGCGGGCAACGCCCTGCGCGTGCACAGCGCGGCAGGGGGTGAAACGCTGATGGCGCTGGACGACAAGGACTATACCATGTCCCCCGGCATGGTGCTTATCTCTGACGCCGAAGCGGTGCAAAGCATCGGTGGTGTCATGGGCGGCCTGCCCAGCGGTGTCACGTCCGAGACCACGAATGTCTTTCTCGAAGCCGCGTATTTCGATCCGGTCCGCACCGCCTATACCGGTCGCGCCCTCAAAATCAATTCGGACGCGCGGTATCGTTTTGAACGCGGGATCGACCCGGAATGGACACCCTACGGCATCGAACATGCCACGCGCATGATCCTTGATCACGCGGGCGGTGAAGCGTCCGAGGTGGTGATCGCGGGCAAGGTTCCAGACACGACCCGCGCCTACAAGCTTGATACCGCGCGGGTGCAATCACTGGTTGGCATGACGATCCCCGAAAGCGAACAGCGCCAGACCCTGACGGCGCTTGGCTTTCGGCTTGACGGTAATATGGCGCAGGTGCCCTCGTGGCGGCCTGACGTCCAAGGCGAAGCCGATCTGGTTGAGGAAGTCGCGCGCATCGCGTCCCTGACCAAGCTCGAAGGCCGCCCCCTGCCGCGCATCACGACCGGGGTGCCGCGTCCGGTCCTGTCGCCCATACAGCGGCGCGAGACAGCGGCGCGGCGGACCTGTGCAGCACTTGGGTACAACGAATGTGTGACCTACAGTTTCATTGATCAGGCTTCGGCGGCGCTGTTCGGCGGCGGCACGGATACAACACGGCTGGAAAACCCGATCTCCACTGACATGAGCCACATGCGCCCCGCGCTGTTGCCCGGCCTGTTGCAGGCGGTGGCACGCAATCAGGCGCGCGGTTTTGCGGACATGGCCCTGTTTGAGGTCGGACCGGCCTTTTCCGGCGGCGAACCCGGTGAGCAACAGACGGTGATCACCGGCGTTCTGGTCGGACGCACGGGACCAAAGGACGTGCACGGTGCTGCGCGTGCGGTCGATGCGTTTGACGTCAAGGCGGATGCCGAAGCCGTGCTTGCCGCCATGGGCGCGCCCGTCAAGGTCCAGATCCTGCGCGACGCCGACGCCTGGTGGCACCCCGGCCGTCACGGCAAGATCTGTCTTGGCCCGAAAAAGGTGCTGGGCGTGTTTGGCGAAGTACACCCCAAAGTGCTGGCCGCGATGGACGTCAAAGGACCTGTGATGGCCTTCACCCTCTGGCCCGGCGAAGTGCCCCTGCCGCGCAAGGTGGGCGCCACGCGCCCCGCGCTGCAGGTCAGCGGTCTACAGGCGGTGGAGCGTGATTTTGCCTTCGTGGTCGATGTCAGCGTGGAGGCGTTGACACTGGTCAATGCCGCGATGGGTGCGGACAAGGCGTTGATCGAGGACGTGCGCGTTTTTGACCAATTTATCGGTGGCTCACTTGGCGAGGGCAAGAAATCACTGGCCATCACGGTACGGATGCAACCCAGTGACAAGACCCTCAAGGACGCCGATATCGAAGCAGTTGGCGCGCGCGTGATCGACAAGGTCACCAAGGCAACGGGCGGTGTGCTGCGCGGGTAATTTCCCGCGCAGATAACAGACCTGTTCAGGCCGCCGCGGTCGCCGAAAGCCGCTGCAAGCCACGGTGGATCATCATGCCAAGGCCGAACAGGGGCGCGGCCCCCAGCTCAAAACAGTGGTCCGCATGATCCGTGCGTTCGCTCCAGCGAATGGAGCCGACGCCGCCCACGCTGCGTCTGCTGGATGCCTCGTATGTATTCCCGTTGATCACCAGCCAGACATGGCCAACCTTGGTGCGGTTGCCATCGGCGTCGCGCGCGCCATCGCGAAAACCTACGCGCACAATATTGTCGATCATCGGTGCGCCTGCACTGTATTCAATGTCGCGGTAGCCTTCATTCTGAAGCCAACTGCGCTGTCTGCGGCTGCCTGCGGGCAGGTTGAGGTGCTGCCGGGTGGTGCGATAGAGCACGTATTCAAAAAACCCCGAACAATCAAGCTGCCTCACCTCCTCGGGCTCTTTTGACAGGGGGCGCGCCTTGCCAATCATACCGTTCATTTCGTAGCGGATACCTGCCGCCATCATCCGCGTCAGCGGATCGACCAGCTGGCCACTGTCAAATTCCATAATATTAAAATCCCTGTAAAATCGGTTGGTCCCCTGTCCTTTGTCACCGCGATGCAGAATATTTCATCGCAAGAAGGCGCAGGTGGATCGTGCAATGCTACCACTTTTGCCCCGATTCTCAAATACGGCCCTTGCAAGCTGACCGCAGCAATGTTGCATTCGGCGCAACGGCGATCTTCCGAAGGAACTCACTATGACCTTATCTGTATATCTTTCCGGCGAAATCCACACTGACTGGCGCGAACAGATCACGCAGGGCGCCAAGGGTCTGGACGTGACATTCAGCGGCCCTGTGACGGATCATGGCGCCAGCGACGATTGCGGCGTGGCGATACTGGGGGCAGAAGCGGACAAGTCTTGGCATGATCGCAAGGGCGCGCAGATCAATGCGATCCGCACCCGCAAGGGAATTTCAGATGCCGATATCGTTGTTGTGCGTTTCGGTGATCAGTACAAGCAATGGAACGCCGCTTTTGATGCAGGCTTTGCCGCGGCTTCGGGTAAATCGCTGATCATTCTGCACGGGGCCGATCACGCACATGCGTTAAAAGAAGTGGACGCCGCCGCCCTTGCTGTTGCGTCAGAACCGTCACAGGTCGTGCAGATTTTACGCTATGTTCTGACGGGCAGTTTGCCGGGGTAAGGGCGCGGCTGGTATGGCCGCGCCGACAGGATCAATCGCGCGCTGGTGTGACCAGACCTTTCTGCACCGCCGGGCGATCCTCGAACCGCTTCACATAATCAACCAGATTTGTGTGATCGTCCCATCCAACCGCATCTTTCGCACCGTAGAAATCAAGCGATCTAAGCCACGGCGCGATGGCGATATCGGCGATGGAATAATGCGGCCCGGCGATCCAATCCTTGCCAGCCAGTTCAAGGTTCAGCACCGCAAGCAGGCGCTTCGCCTCGTTGATATAGCGTTCCTGCGGGCGCTTGTCTTCCCATTCGGACCCGGCGAACTTGTAGAAAAATCCAAGCTGCCCCAGCATCGGACCCAGCCCGCCCATCTGAAACATCAGCCATTGAATGATATGTGCCCGCTCCGATGCCGTCTCGCCGATCAGCTTGCCGGATTTTTCTGCCAGATAGATCAGGATCGCACCGGATTCGAACAGCCCGATGGGCGTACCGTCAGGCCCTTGCGGGTCAATGATCGCGGGAATTTTGTTGTTCGGGTTCAGCGACAGGAATGCAGCGCTTTTGACATCGGCGTCGGACAGCGTGACCTTGTGCGCCTCGTAGGGGATATGCATCTCCTCCAATGCGATCGAAGCCTTGACGCCATTGGGTGTGGGAAAGGAATAAAGTTGCAGGATATCTGGATTTTTCGCGGGCCATTTTTTGGTGATGGGAAACGCTGAAAGATCGGGCATATGGTCTCTCCTAGAAAACTATACACCGTAGTTAGCCCTTATTGCCGCCGAAAACAGTCTATTCACTGTGCGTCAATGTGCTAACAACTGTGCGGCGAATAAAGGCGCCATAACGATCACCAGGCCAATCCGGTGCAATAAGGGACATATATATGATTAACGAATTCAAAGACTTCATTGCCAAGGGCAATGTTATGGATCTCGCTGTGGGTATTATTATCGGGGCGGCGTTTACCGCCATCGTGAGCAGCCTTGTGGGCGATCTCATCAATCCGATCATCGGTCTGGTGCTGGGTGGCGTGGATTTCACCAGCATGTATTTCGTGCTGTCGGGCGACGCTCCTAAAGGGCTGGGCCTTGACGCTGCGCGTGAAACCGGGGCCGCGATTTTTGCCTACGGTGCTTTCATCACGGCGATCATCAACTTTCTGATCATCGCGTTCGTTGTGTTCATGCTGGTGAAGATGGTCAACCGGATCAAATCCGCAGCCGAAAAGCCGGACGACGTGGCACCCGAAGTGCATACCGGTCCGTCCCAGCTTGATGTGCTGCTTGAGATACGAGACCAACTCGCCAAAGGCTGAGGTCAGGCGTCTTTTGGCAAACAAGGCCCGCATGTCGGCGGGCCTTGTTTTGTCTTCACATTCAAAAGTTCCTGATGTCAGCCCGCGATGGCCTGATCTGCCGTGATGCTGTCAATCTTCAGCGCCTCACCCACCGCAGCATATGTCAGCTTTCCGGCATGCACGTTCAACCCGGCCTTCAGGTGCGGATCGTCCGCGCAGGCCTGTTTCCACCCTTTGTTGGCCAGCGCCAGCATGAAGGGCATCGTGGCATTGCCAAGGGCGATTGTCGCCGTGCGCGCCACGGCACCCGGCATGTTGGCGACGCAGTAATGCATGATGCCATCAACCTCATAGATCGGGTCCTGGTGGGTTGTCGCCCTGGATGTCTCAAAACATCCGCCCTGATCAATGGCCACATCGACCAGCACCGCGCCCGGCTTCATCATGCCCAACTGGTCGCGGCTGATCAGCTTGGGCGCGGCGGCACCCGGTATCAGCACGGCGCCCACAACCATATCCGCGCCCGGCAGCAGTTCTTCCATCAGGCCTGCCGAGGAATATCCGGTCTTGAGGCGTCCCTGAAACAGGTCGTCCAGCAGGCTAAGCCGTGGCAGCGATCGGTCCAGCACGGTCACATCCGCGCCCATCCCGGCAGCAACTCTTGCCGCGTTGATGCCCACGACGCCGCCGCCGATCACCAGAACACGCGCCGGGCCGACACCGGGCACACCGCCCATCAGCACACCGCGCCCGCCGTTGGCCTTTTGCAATGTCCATGCGCCGACCTGCGGCGCCAGCCGGCCAGCGACCTCTGACATCGGTGCCAGCAGGGGCAAACCGCCGTTGCGATCGGTCACGGTTTCATACGCGATGCAGGTCGCCCCGGAGGCCAAAAGATCGTGGGTCTGATCGGGGTCCGGTGCAAGATGCAAATAAGTAAACAGCACCTGGCCTTCGCGCAGCATCTTGCGTTCACCCGCCTGCGGTTCCTTGACCTTGACGATCATGTCCGCGCTGGCAAAAATTTCCTCCGCCGTGTCGATGATTGTCGCACCAGCGGCAACATAGTCGGCGTCCTCGAACCCCGCACCAACCCCGGCGCCCGTCTGCACGACGACACTGTGACCATTGGCAACAGCTTCCTGTGCGGCGTTCGGAGTCAGCCCGACCCGGAATTCCTGTGGTTTGATTTCTTTTGGGCAGCCGATCTTCATCGGGTAGATCCTCCTCTGAGTCGATGTGTGTCGTTGTGATTTTGGAACAGGCTAACGGCGTCTTCACGCAACACACAACGAATTTCATCTCGCCAAACGGGGGTGGGATCGGATAGAATTGCGTCATTGTGGCACTGGACGCGAAAGTTTTGCGCAGATGGATATTGACGAGATTGACCGACGCATACTGCATGCGGTTCAGCGCGACGGCAGGATGTCCAATGGCGCACTGTCAGAGGTGGTCAACCTGTCGCCTTCCGCCTGTCATCGCCGGGTCCAGCGGCTGGAAAAGGAAGGCTTTATTCGCGATTATGTGGCGCTTCTGGATGCGCGCAAGTTGGGGGTGGCGACCACCGTTTTTGTCGAAATTACCTTGCAGGGCCAGGCCGAGGAAATCCTTAATGCATTCGAGAAATCCGTGGCGCGCATTCCGGACGTGCTGGAATGTCATCTGATGGCCGGGTCTGCGGATTATCTGCTAAAGGTCGTCGCCGAAAATACCGAAGATTTCGCCCGCATCCACCGCCAGCACCTTGCCCGTCTGCCCGGCGTGCAAAGCATGCAGTCCAGCTTTTCATTGCGCACGGTCTGCAAGACAACAGCGCTTCCGATCTGATACGGCGCATGCACCTGCTTTGAATCAAACAGAGCGATTGAACCGATCCAGCGCTTTCACGGTGACGGCCATTTCTGCAATGTCACAGTCCCGGCAGCGCAATAAACAAAACCCCCGCCGCCATCAGGCCACGGGGGTTTTGAATATCTGTCGCGTCTCACGGGGTGTGATTTACATCATACCTTCGCGTTGCAATTTCTTGCGCGCCAGCTTGCGGGCACGGCGGATGGCCTCGGCCTTCTCGCGCGCTCTTTTTTCGGAGGGTTTCTCGAAATGTTGCTTGAGCTTCATTTCACGGAAAACGCCTTCGCGCTGGAGCTTTTTCTTCAGAGCCCGAAGGGCCTGATCGACATTGTTGTCGCGAACACTAACCTGCATGTGGTTGTCACCACCTTTCTAGGAAAAAGTTGCAAGGATTTGCAGGAAACCGCCCTATATCAACCATCCATGCTATTGTCCACCCTGCAATCCGACTCAGAGGAGCCAGCCATGACCGACAAGACGCGAGACCCCAAAGACAGATTGCTTGACGCGGCTCTGTCGCATGTGCCGTTCGACGGCTGGTCGGAGGCCACATTCACCGCAGCCCTGCGCGACACCGACATTGACCGGACCGTGGGGCGTGCGCTGTTTCCGCGCGGGGCGGTTGATCTGGCGATGGCGTATCACCAACGCGGCGACACCGCCATGCAGGACCGCATCGCCACCGCAGACCTTGGCGACCTGCGATTTCGTGACAAGATCGCGACCGCCGTGCGCTGGCGGATCGAGGCCGCAGAGGACCGCGAAGTGGTGCGCCGGGGTACTGCGCTTTTTGCGCTGCCGCATCACGCCGCAGATGGCGCCAAGCTGATCTGGCAGACGTCGGACGCCATATGGAATGCACTTGGCGATACTTCGGATGACATAAACTGGTACACCAAACGCGCCACGCTTGCCGGGGTCTATTCCGCGACGGTGCTGTTCTGGCTCGGCGATACCAGCGCCGGGTACGCGGCAACCTGGGATTTTCTTGACCGGCGCATCGACGATGTGATGCAGATCGAAAAGCTCAAGGCGCAGGTTCGCGAAAGCCCCACACTCAGCCGCCTCATGTCCGGGCCGAATTGGCTGCTCAGTCACATCAAGGCTCCGACGCGCGCGCCACGCGCCGGTTTGCCGGGCAGCTGGACATCACCGCGGCGCTGACGGTCTGCGCCTTTTCCCGCCGGGGTGCAGGTGTTAGGGCAGGGCAAATCACGCTTGCCAAGGTCCTGTCCGATGCCTGCCGACACCGCCCCGCTGATCCTGCTTGACGATGCGCATTATACACCCGGCGGGGTGTCTGTGCTGTCGGGGCTGACCTTGCGCGCCGATGAACGGCGCATCGGGATTGTGGGGCGCAACGGGTCGGGCAAGACGTCGCTGGGGCGGCTGTTGGCCGGTCTGGTCGCCCCTGACAGGGGCCGCGTGCGGATCGCGGGCGCCGATGTTGCGCGCGACAGGCGGGCGGCGTTGCGCAGCGTGGGCATCCTGTTCCAGAACCCCGACCACCAGATCATTTTTCCCACCGTCCAAGAGGAGCTTTCATTTGGCCTCACCCAGTTGGGCCAGACCAAAGCGCAGGCGGCGCAGGGTGTCGAAACCATTCTCGCACGTTTTGACAAGTCACACTGGGGGCCAGCCGCGATTCACACCCTGTCCCAAGGACAGCGGCAACTGGTGTGCCTGATGGCCGTGCTGGCGATGCAGCCACGCCTGATCATTCTTGATGAACCCTTTGCCGGTCTCGACATCCCGACCACACTGCACCTGCGCCGTGTGCTGGATGGGATCGACACCGCGCTGGTGCATATCACGCACGATCCCGCGTCGCTTTGCGGGTTTGACCGGGTGCTCTGGATCGACGCCGGGCGGATCGCAGGCGACGGCACGCCCGACGCCGTGCTGCCGGCTTTCAAGGCGCGGATGCAACAGATCGGAGCGGGTGATGATCTCTCTGACCTCGCCGGTTGAAACCCTCGCCCATGGGTGGCCGGCCGGGGCCAAGCTGGCAGCGCTTTGTGTGGCGACGATGGTTCTGTTCGCCGTGGACGCACCGGGCTGGCATCTGGCGTTTGCCGCCGCTGCGCTGGCGATTTATGCTTTGCCGGGACCGCTGTTTCTGCGCGCCGGCATGCGGCGGCTTGTGGTGCTCTGGCCGTTCGTCGCGCTGATCCTGCTGTGGCATGTGCTGACATCTGACGCCTTGGCGGGTGTGGTCATCGTGTTGCGCATGGTCACGGCGGTGGCGCTGGCCAACCTTGTGACAATGACCACGCGGCTTAGCGATATGATCGGCGTTGTGCGTTGGCTGACCACGCCGCTGCGCGCTTTGGGGGTGCAGACGCGCGGGATCGAGATCGCCATCGCGCTGGTCGTGCGCTTTACCCCGGTGCTGGCCGAAAAGGGGCACATGCTCTCGCTGGCATGGCGCGCGCGGGCGCGGCGGCGCATTGGCTGGCGGATTATCACCCCTTTCGCGGTTCTGGCCATCGACGACGCCGAACATGTGGCCGAGGCGCTGCGCGCCCGTGGGGGCGTGTGACTGCTTGACGGGGTCAGCGCAGGACATTACCGACGGCGTGCAGGCAAAGGAACGACTTATGGAACGCAATCTCACACTTGTCGCGCTGTTCGCCGCGCTGATCGCGGCGCTTGCACTGGTGCCGAAATTTACCCTTGGATTTGGTGTGCCAATCACGGCTCAGACCCTTGGTGTGATGTTGTGCGGTACGGTTCTGGGCGCACGGCGCGGGGCGTTGGCGGTGCTGCTGTTTCTGGTGCTGGTCGCGTTGGGCCTGCCGCTTCTGGCCGGTGGGCGCGGCGGCCTTGGTGTCTTTGTGGCCCCCTCCGCCGGATTTCTCATTGGCTGGCCCGTTGCGGCCTTCGTGACCGGGTGGTGCATGGAACGCTGGCGCAACCTTTCCATCGGCAGGGCTGCGGGTATCGCTTCGGCCGTGGGCGGTATCGCGGTGCTGTACGTCTTCGGAATCAGCGGCTTGATGATTGCGTTGGACAAATCCGCGTTGCAGGCCAGCGCCCTTGTCGCGGCGTTTATTCCCGGCGATCTGATCAAGGCCGTGCTGGCCGGTTTCATCACCTCAGGGCTTGCCCGCGCGCGTCCAAATTCTGTGCTGTCGCGCAGCTGACCGACACCTGAAATTGGCGTTAACATTCTGTTAATAATATGAAATGTTTCGCGCGCGAAACATTTTGCCGCGTTCAGGCCCGCAGGATCAGCGCAGTACCGATACCGCCCGCCGCCGCAATCGCAGCAAGCCCGCTACCGCCGGTGCCGCGCAGCGCGTGAAACAGGCGCACCACGTTGATCGCCCCTGAGGCCCCGATGGGATGCCCACGCGCCAGCGCGCCGCCACCGGGATTGACGATCCGCGGATCAAGCCGCGCACCCCGCACACAGGCAATGGCCTGCACTGCATAGGCCTCCATTATTTCTGCCACGGCCAGATCGTCAGCTGCCAGCCCTGCGTCGGCCAGTACCGCGCGGATCGCCACCAGCGGCGCCAGACCGGGCTGTTCAGGATCGCTGCCGCGTGTGGCGCCCGCGATGATTTGCAGTTTCGGTCCGGTAAACTGTGCCGCAATCCGGTCCGATACCACCACACAAAACGCCGCCGCATCTGCGGCCACCGCCGTGTTCGCCGCTGTGATGTCCCCCGTGATCCCCGGTGCGCGTCGGCAAAGCGCCGGGCTGAGCGCGCGGGTAAACGCATCGCGCGTCAGGCCCGCAACCGGCACCAGTTCGGTCGCATCCGCGTGGCAGCCGCGCGCCTTTGCATGGCTTGCAATTGCCCAGTCATCCTGCATCTGCCGCGTGATCCCCTGTGCCAAGCCCAAATCCGCAGCAGCCTGCGCCAATTCAGGGTCGCGATCCGGCCATGGGGTGAACGGCGCCTGTTCAAAACGCGTGGCCGCGCGCCCGTCGGCAAAGCTGCGCAGGCGCAGGGGACGGCGTGAAAAGCTTTCTACACCGCCCGCGATCACCACCTCTGCGTCGCCGCTGCGCACCATTTGCCGCGCCAGCAGCACCGCATCCATGCCGCCCGCGCATTGCCGGTCAATGCTCAGCCCTGCGATCCTTTCGGGCAGCCCTGCGGCCAGCGCAATGACACGCGCCGGATTGCCGCCTTCGCCCAGAACATTGCTTACGATCACTTCGTCCACGGCGTCGGGCGCGATCCCAGCATGTTGCAGCGCCGCCAGCAGGACGGGCACGGCGATTTGGTGCAGTGGCAGCGCGGCAAAGGCGCCGTCGCGCGGCGAAACCGGGCTGCGGCAGGCGGCGATGATGCTGGCTTTCATATGGCGGTCTCCACCCAGTCGGTGAGCGCGCGCAGATCGACCTTGCCCGACGTCAGCAGCGGCAGGTCCGCACGAAACAGAACCCGGTGCGGCGTGGCAAGCGCGCCGAAAGTCGCGCGGCAGGCGGCCTTGATGCTGTCAGCACGCGCCGCATTTTCCGCACCCTCCAGCACCGCAATCAACCGGCAGCCACGCACCGGATCCGGCCGCGGCAACACCGCACAAGGGCCGCCGCAAGGATGCGCTGCGATAAGGGCCTCGATCTCCTCGGGAAATACGGATTGATCGGCGATAGTCAGCGCGCGCCCGGTCCTGCCGCGCAGCCAAAGCGTGCCATCATCGTCGATCCTGCCCAACTCTCCCACGGTGATCCAGCCCGCCTGCTGCCGGGTGTGCCGCGATGTGCCGACGGCGTATCCGTCGAACAGGTAAGGGCTGTTTACCCAGACCTCGCCCGTATCATTGGTGGCCACTCCGTCCGGCCCCCGCACCTCCAAGGTAACGCCCGGATAGGCGCGCCCGACCGACCCTTCGGGCGTGCTGTGATCCGAGAGCGTGATAAAGCTTGTTTCCGCCGCGCCATAGAACACGTGCAGCGCCGCGTTCGGGAAAACGCGCGCCGTTCCTGTACGCGTTGCGGCATCCAGCGCGCCACCACCGCACAGGATCAGCCGCACGGCAGGCACAGCGGCGTTCCCGGCGGCAATCAACAGGCGCAATTGTGTCGGCGTGGCGTAGATCACGCTGACACCGGCGTCGCGCAGGTGCGAAAGCTGCGTCGCGGGGCGCAGTCCGTCAAGTGCATGGGCATCCAGACCAAGATGCATCGCCTCCAACACGCCGAACAGCGCCAGTGAATGGCCCAGCCTACCCAGCACGGCGGTGCAGTCATCTGCATGCAGGTCAAAAATTTCGGCGTGGACGCGAAAGCTCGCGGTCCAGGACGACTGACTGCGCAGGATCAGCTTGGGCGTGCCGGAGGTGCCGCCGCTTTGGGTAATGAAAGTGCCGGGGGCGATGGTCAGGTCTGGTGGCAGTATCGCGTCGCTGACCGCAAACCCGCGCAGCCCAAGGATCGCATCGCCCAGTTCCGTCAGAGTGGTGTGCGACGGCTGCGTGGGAATGGCGGCAAAGGCAGGCAGGGCGGTCATTGGTCGGCGCGGCACAGGCATGTTCGCAGCGAAGACCCGCGCGCTTTCGCGCCAGATAAAATGGTCTGCTGCTGACATCGGGGTTTCCTTGCGCGCACCTTCTGCCATGGCTTAGCAAAATTGGCGGGGCTTGGCCAAGGCCGCAAAATCCGGGTGCACGGGGGGGAGTGCTGACTTATGGTACGGATCGAACCTGACCCGGAAGGACACATGATGACCCAGATGATGCGCGCGATTGAAATTACCCAACCCGGCGGACCTGAGGTGCTGCAGTTGGCCGAGCGTCCGGTGCCGGAGCCGGGTCACGGACAGGTGGTGATCAAGGTGGCCTTTGCGGGGGTGAACCGGCCTGATGCGCTGCAACGGGCGGGCAAATATGCGCCGCCCCCCACGGCCAGCGATCTGCCGGGGCTGGAGGCGTCTGGCGAGGTGGTGGCGCTTGGAGCGGGCGTATCCGGAATTGCGGTGGGCGATCTTGTCTGCGCGCTGCTGCCCGGCGGCGGATATGCCGAATATGTGGCGACGTCAGCCGCACATTGCCTGCCGGTGCCAGAAGGCATGGGGATGAAAGAGGCCGCATGTCTGCCCGAGACCTTCTTTACCGTGTGGTCCAATGTTTTCATGCGGGGCCGCCTGAAGGCGGGAGAGCGGTTTTTGGTGCATGGCGGGTCATCCGGCATTGGCACGACGGCGATTCAACTGGCGCATGCATTCGGGGCACGGGTATTCACGACCGCCGGGACGGACGCCAAATGTGCGGCCTGCGTGAAATTGGGCGCAGAGGCGGCGATCAATTACCGCGACAGTGACTTCGTGGATGTACTGACGGCAGAAGGCGGTGCGGACCTGATCCTTGACATGGTGGGCGGTGGTTATATCGCACGCAATCTCAAGTCACTGGCCGAGGACGGACGGCTGGTGCAAATAGCCTTTTTGACGGGACCGAAGGAAGAGATCAATTTCGCCACGCTGATGACCCGGCGGCTGACGATGACCGGATCAACCCTGCGCCCGCAGAGCGATCTGGCCAAGGCCCGGATTGCACAGGAGCTGCACGAGGCCGTTTGGCCGCTGCTGGAAAGCGGTCGCGTCGCACCGGTCATGGACAGCACCTATGATCTGGAGGCGGCGTCGGATGCCCATGCCCGGATGGAAACCAGCGGTCACATTGGCAAGATCGTCCTGTCTGTCGGCGGCTGATCCAAAGGACGCGGGCAAGCCCACGACACCCATGAAGGATTTGCCAATGGCAAATCATGCCTCCGGCGGGGATATTTCAAGCCAGAAGACTTAGGGGTTTGTTAACCTTAACGCGGCAAAATCGACTCACGGTACAGGCGGGGACGCCGATGGCCGTGCCGGAAGAAGACTAGCGTCTTGTTTCCACAGGGGAGGGGTCAGAGCCTCCCCTGTTTTTCATTCGGCCCTAAATATCCCCGCCGGAGGCTCCGCCGCGCGCCGCAGGCGGTGCCATCAGGCACTTCAGCGTAACGGCGCGAAAAGAGCGTCATTCAGCGTGCAGTCGCGCGCGACGTCACGGCCGCAGGGGATTGGCGCAAGATCGCGGGACATGCAGATGCGTGCCTCTTGGATGTGGGACTTTTTGCAGGTGATGGTAATGCCTGCGGCCGTCATTTCCGGATTGGCCTTCAGGAAGGCTTCTTCCACCACGGCGGCGGGCAATTTGACGGTTTGCTCAAGCTTGTGGAATACTTGCGGGCGGACCACGATGGCATAGGCGCGACGTGACAAGGCAAAGTAGTCAGTCGCGCTGAGACCAGTGCAGGATCCGTGTTTTTTCCATTGATGCCAGGCCAGCCCGCCGGTGCCCATGATGTCTGCCATATCGCGGGTCATAGCATGTGTCGGCGG
>JAGXHC010000052.1 GCA_024636405.1 Sulfitobacter sp.
CCATGGCGGGGGACAGGACACCGCGTTTCAACCCGGTCGGCATTGCCTGTCCCAACCGCCAGTGCGCCCGACCAAACCCCATATACAGCCCCACTATCAGCGCCAGCGTGCCAAAGATCGCCTGCAGCGTCGTTGTGCGCAACTGCGCCACCAGCAACATGCCCAGCACCGCGCCAATCACAATCCCCGGTGCCCAGCTGCGCAGAATGGACCAATCCACCGCACCCTTGCGGTTGTGGCTGTGCACAGAGCGCAGCGAGGTCACGATGATCGTGGCCAGCGACGTGGCCAGACAAATCTGCATCAACTGCGGACCGCCATAACCAAGGGTTTGAAATGCATAAAAGAATGCAGGCACGAGAATAATACCACCCCCCACGCCCAACAACCCGGCAAGCACACCGGCAAAGGCGCCAATCCCGGCCAGCATCAGCGCCATCTGCACAAAAAGGGCGCTGTCTGGCATCACTTCTGGCATCAGGTCGGTCATCTGCATCGCTTTCAGGGGCAGGCATCGCGGCGGATGCGGTGTGGCTTGTTTGAGCGCAATAGCGTCAGGGTCACAAGCGGTTTCTGCGACCTTTGCAAATTGTGGCACCGGGCGTAAGTTGCGCGCGATTCGACACACAGACGCTGCGGCGATGCCGCGCCGCTGTGTGCTTTACGAAAGGAATTAACATGATCCGATCCGCGCTGATCCTTGGGCTTTTGGGGCTTGTCGGACCTTTTGCTATCGACATGTACCTGCCCGCGATGCCCGCCATTGCCACGTCTTTCAACGCGCCGGAGACGGCCGTGCAAGCGACCATCACGGCCTATTTCATCGCTTTCGGACTGGCGCAGTTGCTGTATGGCCCATGGGCGGATCAGGTGGGGCGCAAGATCCCGATCATCTGCGGGCTTGTGATCTTTATCGCGGCATCCTTCGGCGCGGCCTTTGCGGGGTCAATGGCGGCGCTGATCATATGGCGCGCCGTGCAGGGGTTCGGTGGCGCGGTGCTTATGGTGGTGCCGCGTGCGATCATCCGGGACATGTACACCGGCACCCAAGCGACGCGGCTGATGGCGATGCTGATGCTGGTCATCTCCATTTCTCCGATGCTGGCGCCGCTGGCAGGCAGTGTGGTGATGGCGCTGGCGTCGTGGCGCTGGATCTTTGCGGTTCTGGGGCTGCTCGCGATTGCCGGTCTGTTGATCACGGTGTTCCTGCAGCCTGAAACCCTGCCCCAATCGGCGCGTGTGCGGGTTAACCTGCCCAACCTCATGCGCGGCGCCAAAGTGCTTTTGCGCGACCGGATCTTTTTGGGGCTGACTTTTGTCGGCGGCTTTGCCATGGGGTCATTCTTTGTGTTCATCGCTTTTGCGCCGTTTGTCTATACCGGGCAATACGGGCTGGGCCCGACCGGGTTTTCGTTGGCCTTCGCGGTGAATGCGATCGGCTTTTTCTCGGCTTCGCAGATGGCCGGATGGCTGGGAGAACGCTGGGGCATGCGGCGTCTGGTGCGGCGCGGGATTGCGGGGTTTGTGCTGTGTTCGGGTGCGATATTCGCGGCCTCTCTGGTTGGCGATCCGGGCCTCTATGCCGTCACGGCAGTGTTGTTTTGTGCCAATGCCTGCCTTGGGGTGGTGATCCCGACCGTGATGGTGGTGGCGCTGGACGATCATGGCGATATCGCAGGGCTTGCCTCATCTTTGGGGGGGACCTTGCAGATGCTGGCGGGTGGTTTGTCCATCGCGCTGGCCGGGCCATTCTTTGACGGAAGTGTAACGCCGATGCTGGGCGCGATTGCCGCCTGCGGTCTGGTGGCAGGTCTGCTGACCCTGACCGTCCTGCGCCCGCGCAAGGTGGCGGCAGAGCCCGCCATCTAGGCTAAGCGCGGGGCCTAGGCGGCCTGTGCGGTAATCACCTGTTCCAGTGCCGCCTCGATCAGCGCCGGTCCCGCGCCGGGGCGGTGCGCGCCCTCGGACAGCATCCGTCGCCATTGCCGCGCGCCCGGACGGCCTGCAAAAAGGCCAAGCATGTGGCGCGTGATCTGGTTCAACCGCCCGCCCTGCGCCAGATGCTGCTCAATATAAGGCAACATCGCGCGTGCCGCCTGTTCGGCGCTGGTGTCCGGGCGCGTCTCTGCGCCAAAAACGCGCCGATCCGCCGACCCGAGGATGTCGGCAGGGCAATGATACGCGCTGCGCCCGACCATGACACCGTCCAGACCTGCGTCAAGGAACCCCTGCGCCTGATCCAGCGAGGTGATGCCGCCGTTGACGGAGATATGCAGTGCAGGGAACCGCGCCTTCATTGCCAGCACGATGTCATAATCAAGCGGCGGAACGTCGCGGTTCTCCTTGGGGCTGAGCCCCTGAAGCCATGCCTTGCGCGCATGAATCGACACGCGCCCACACCCAGCCTGCGAGATGCGGTCCAGAAAATCGGGCAGGACGGTTTGGGGATCCTGATCGTCCACACCGATGCGGCACTTCACCGTCACCTCGACACTGACCGCCTGGCACATCGCGGCAACGCAATTGGCGACCAAAGAAGGTTGTTCCATCAAGACGGCCCCGAAACAGCCCGACTGCACCCGGTCAGACGGACAGCCGACATTCAGATTTATCTCATCATACCCCGCCGCCGCCCCCAAACGCGCGGCCTCGGCCAGTTCCGCAGGATCAGACCCGCCAAGTTGCAGCGCCACAGGGTGCTCGGTGATGTCATGATCCAGCAAATGCAACGCACCGCCCCGGACCAATGCGGGGGCCGTCACCATTTCCGTATAAAGCAACGTCTGCGCCGAAAGCTTGCGATGCAGGACGCGGCAATGGCGGTCCGTCCAATCCATCATAGGTGCAACGGAGAGGCGAGAGGCGCGGGTTACATCATCTTTGCCAAATTTTGTTGGGTTTCCGTGCTGAACCATCTTTTCCGTTTCCACGATTTCAGGCCCGTTTGTCCCGATATTTGGTCTAAGTGCAACGCTTTGTTGCGCTGAACCCGAATTGTTGCCCCCCAAGCTGGCGTATCGTTCGCTCGTCTTTCCCTTCGGACACGGGTACGCCGCTTTCGCATTGGATGGAACGCGTGGCACGCAAAATAACTCAGCCCTTTACCGCCGGAAACAGCATAGCCTTCTGCTGGGCGCGGCTGAAACATCATCTTACAATACCGTGAACCTTTCGTGTTCCAGTCAAAGTCAATTACCCTGATTTCCCTCCAACACGCTGAATAAAAACGATACTTTTTCGGCACTTTCAATTCTTCACGTCGCTGTTCGCAGCGGATATCGGGCTAATCAGCGCCATCTGGAAAAATGTGCGGAAACAAATCAAAGACCTCAGCCGTTGTTTTCCCAGACGCCAAGACGATGCACTTCGCATCCGCTCAGAAAGCAAATTAAAGGAACTTCGATATGAAACTTTTCATCGCAACAGCCGCCGCCGCTCTTATTGGTACTGCCGCATTCGCAGACACCTCCACGCGCTACAACGATCTGCGTCTGGATACTTCCAACAGTGCGCAAACCACTTTCTCGGCCGGCACGCAGTCCGAGGCACTTCCAGAAGCGTCGACCCGCGCCAATGACCTGCGCTTGAGCACTGCCGACGAAAACAAGCGCACCGACGGTCGCATGAGCACCCGTTCAGATGTGCGCACGTCCGGCGAAGGCTATATCTACGGTGGCTTTGGCCCCGGCAACGATAGCCGCTAAGACGCGATCTGAAATCTGCAAAAAGCAAGGCCCGGAACCCTTTCGTTCCGGGCCTTCTTGCATTCGCGTCAGGTGTTGAAAAGAAAGTGGAGCACGTCACCATCCTTGACGACATAGGCTTTGCCTTCGGACCGCATCTTGCCCGCTTCCTTGGCCGGACCTTCGCCGCCCAGCCCCGTAAAATCATCGTAGGCGATGGTCTCAGCACGAATGAAGCCTTTTTCAAAGTCACCGTGGATCACGCCGGCCGCCTTGGGCGCGGAGGTGCCCGCGCGGATGGTCCAGGCCCGCGCCTCTTTCGGGCCGACGGTAAAGTACGTTTCGAGATGCAAAAGCGCATAGCCTGCACGGATCAGTCGGTCCAGCCCGGCCTCATGCAGACCCATCTCCTCTAAAAACATCACAGCCTCTTCGCGATCAAGCTGGCTGATTTCCTCTTCGATCTGGGCCGAGATGATGACATGCGCGTTCCCTTGGGCGGCAG
Source organism: Sulfitobacter sp. (assembly GCA_024636405.1). The sequence goes on from JAGXHC010000052.1 coordinate 4,189, forward strand.
CCATGTCGGCCACACGGGCCGTAAAATCATTGCCGCTGGCGGCGTCCGCTTCGCCCACATTACAGACATAAAGAACCGGTTTCGTTGTCAAAAGCTGCAGCATCCGCCACGCTTTGCGGTCGTCTTCGTCAACGTCGACGACGCGCGCAGGCTCGCCCTGTTCCAGCACCGCCAGCGCCTTGCGCATCAGCCGTTCCTGTTGCACCGCATCCTTGTCGCCACCGCGCACCTTGCGCACGATGTTTTGCAACCGCTTTTCAATGCTCTCAATATCGGCAAGCATCAGTTCGGTGTCGATGGTTTCCGCGTCAGCAACAGGGTCCACGCGGCCTTCCACATGGGTGATGTCGCCGTCTTCGAAACACCGCAGCACATGGGCGATGGCGTCTACTTCGCGAATGTTGGCAAGAAACTGATTGCCCAGCCCCTCGCCTTTGGACGCGCCCTTAACCAGACCGGCAATATCAACAAAGGTCATGCGCGTCGGGATGATCTGTTTCGATCCCGCAATCTTTGCCAATGTATCAAGCCGCGTATCCGGAACGGCGACCTCACCCACGTTGGGTTCGATTGTGCAGAAGGGAAAATTCGCCGCCTGTGCTGCCGCCGTGCGGGTCAGCGCATTGAAGAGTGTCGATTTGCCGACGTTCGGCAGGCCAACGATGCCCATTTTGAAACCCATGTCATGCGTCCTTTTTCAAGCTCGCGTTGTCCTAGGGTTTTGAGGTGGCAGACGCAAGGCTCAGCGCGCTTGCCGGTCCTCGCGGGCCTGATAGATCAATATCCAGGCCAGCAAAATAAACATCGGATGTGTCAGCCCACCGGAAAAGATGATTGCGGGCACCCAGATCAAAAAGACCAGGATACCAAGGAACAACCGACCCGTAAGAAGGATCGACAACGGCGGCAAAAACAGGGCAAGGACATAGTTCATCGCGTACATATAGGCGGCGTTTTTACGAGTTAAAGGGCCAACCTGCCATCGCAGCGCGGAAATTTCATACCTGGCAGCGTGGAGTCCCTCACAATTTCCATCACCGTTCCGGGCCAAGGCACATTGATTTCCGCAAAAGATTTCGGCATTGCGGAAGGACGTTAGCAAGAGGCTGCCCAATGACCCGCCCCACCACACGTATCGACGCCAAATTCGCTGATCTCAAGGCACGCGGCAAAAAGGCCTTTGTGTCCTACGTCATGGCGGGAGATCCCCATTACGACACCTCGCTTGAGATCGTGCGCGGTCTGCCTGCCGCCGGGGTTGATGTGATCGAATTGGGCCTGCCCTTTACCGATCCGATGGCCGATGGCCCCACGATCCAGCTTGCCGGCCAGCGCGCCCTTGCGGGGGGAATGACGCTGCGCCGTACGCTGGATCTGGCGACTGCGTTTCGCGCGGATGATGACACAACGCCGATCGTGCTGATGGGCTATTACAATCCGATTTATTCCATGGGCGTTGACCGCTTCCTTGCTGCGGCCCAGAAGGCCGGGATCGACGGGTTGATCGTTGTCGATCTTCCGCCCGAAGAAGACAGCGAACTGTGCCTGCCTGCACAGGCTGCGGGGCTGAACTTTATCCGGCTGGCCACACCCACAACTGATGATAAACGCCTGCCCCGCGTGGTTCAGAACACCTCCGGTTTCGTTTATTATGTCTCCATCACCGGTATCACGGGTTCCGCCGAAGCCGATGCGGGCGATGTAGCCCCCGAAGTCACCCGCATCCAAAAGGCAAGCGGCCTGCCCGTCATCGTGGGCTTCGGCGTCAACACGCCCGAAAAATCGCGCGCCATTGCGCAGGTTGCGGACGGTGTCGTGGTCGGCTCGGCCATAGTGTCGCGCATCGCCAAGGGCGACAGCCCGGCAGACGTGCTGGCTTTCGTAAAGTCGCTGGCGGACGGGGCACATTCGGCGTGATCGTGCAAACTTAATTGATCTGGGCGCGCCAGATTGGTACTCAATCCTAATCAATCCCGAAGGAACGCCGCCGTGCCAGTGATCACCAATATCGCCGACCTCAAGCGTATTCATGAACGCCGTGTCCCGCGCATGTTCTATGACTACGCCGAATCCGGAAGCTGGACCGAGCAGACCTTTCGCGAGAACACCAGCGACTTTGGCCAGATCCGTCTGCGTCAGCGCGTGGCGGTGGATATGTCCGGGCGCAGCACCGCCAGCCAGATGATTGGTGAAGATGTGGCGATGCCCGTGGCGCTGGCCCCTGTCGGGCTGACCGGCATGCAAAACGCCGACGGCGAGATCAAGGCAGCCCGCGCCGCCGAAGCCTTTGGCGTGCCATTCACCCTGTCCACCATGTCAATCAACTCCATTGAAGATGTGGCAGAGGCGACAACCAAACCGTTCTGGTTTCAACTTTATACCATGACCGACGAAGATTACGTGCGGCGGCTGATCCAGCGGGCCAAGGATGCGAAATGTTCGGCGCTGGTTGTCACGCTTGATCTGCAAATTCTCGGACAAAGACACAAAGACATCAAAAACGGCCTGAGCGCCCCACCCAAGCTGACCTTGAAAACCATCGCGAACCTTGCGACGAAATGGGCTTGGGGGATTGAAATGCTGCGCGCCAAGCGGCGCGAGTTCGGCAATATCGTCGGCCATGTGGAAGGTGTGTCGGACGCTGCTGACCTTGGGGCATGGACGAACGAACAGTTCGACACGACGCTGGACTGGAACAAAATCGCCAAGCTCAAGGAACAATGGGGCGGCAAGGTGATCCTCAAGGGGATTCTGGACGCCGAAGATGCAAAGATGGCCTTGAAGGTGGGTGCGGACGCCATCATCGTCAGCAACCACGGCGGCCGCCAGCTTGATGGTGCGATCAGCTCCATCCGCGCTTTGCCCGCAATCCTTGATGCCGTCGGCGATCAGGTGGAGGTGCATCTGGACAGCGGCATCCGTCAGGGACAGGACGTTCTAAAGGCGCTGGCGATGGGGGCCAAGGGCACCTATATCGGGCGCGCCTACATTTATGGTCTTGGCGCAATGGGTCAGGCCGGGGTGACCCGCGCCCTGGAGGTCATTCACCGCGAACTCGACGTTTCCATGGCGCTGTGCGGAGAGACTTCGGTGAACAATCTCGGTCTGCACAATCTGCTGATCCCGAAAAATTTTGCCGGCGACTGGCAGCCCTGAAACCCCCGCGCAAAAGCTCAAGCTGATGTTGATCTTCCTCAAGCACAAGCTGGCGTTTCTGGCGACGCCCAAAACCGGCACCACGGCGGTGGAATCGGCGCTGCGGCGCCATGCAGAGATTATCTTTACCAAGGACCGCAAACACCTGCCGGCGCTGCGCTTTAAGATGCGGGTGGCGCCGTTTCTGCGCCAAAGCTACGGCGTGCGCGCGGAATCCGTTGCGGTGATGCGCGATCCGCTGACCCAGATCCGAAGCTGGTATCGCTATCGCAACTCACGGCGGCTGAAAGGATCGGTGCTCAGCACCCAGGGCAAAAGCTTTGACGATTTTGTGCGTGCAGTCATCGCGAAAGACCAACCCCCCTTTGCCCAGATCGGCAGCCAGTTTTCATTTCTGACCTCGGATCATGGCGATGTGCTGGTCGATCATCTGTTTGCCTATGAAAACCAGCCCGCATTCCTTGATTTCATGGCGGAACGGTTGTCGAGTGAGATCGAATTGAAAGCCAAGAATATTTCGCCCGAAATCGAGGCCCCGCTGTCGCCCGAACTGGAAGCAGCGCTGCGGGCGGCACGGGCCGACGAATTTGCGCTTTATGACCGGGTCCAGCAGGCAGGCGGCTACTTGCACACACCTTCGACCAAATAGGCCGTCAGCACGCGCTGCGGCGGCCCAATGCAGGCGGCAGGATCAGCGCAGTCAGTGCCAGCACGAAGGCGACAACCACAAATGACGCCCTCAGGCCAAAGCCCTCGGCGATCAGCCCTATCAGGGGCGGCCCGAAAAAGAATGCGGCGTAGCCCAGCACAGAGGCGCGGCTGATTGCGGCCAGCCGCGCGGCAGGCGGCACATTGCGCCCGACAAACGCCAACGCCAGCGGTGCCACAACAGAAATGCCCAGGCCGGTCAACGCAAACCCCGCCAGCGCCAACCCGACGCTGCCTGCAAGCCCGGCCACCAGCAGACCGCAGGCCGCGACCAGCGTTGCCAGCGTCATCAGCACCGTGTCGCGCATGAACTGCGCCAGCGCATGACCGAAAAGCCGTCCGGTGCCCATGCACAGCCCCAGCATCGCAGGCCCCAGCGCGCCCTGCGCGGGCGTGCCCCCCAAGGTGCGCTCCAGATGCAATGCAGACCAGCCTTCGGCAGAGGCTTCGGCCAGAAACGCGATCAGCACCACACCGCCTGCCATCCAGACCAACCTTTGCGGCAGTACCGCAGCAGCGATATCCGCCTCATCCTCCAGATCAGGCGTCACATCGCGGGTGGCAACCGCAAGGAACACCAGCACCACCGCGAGCCCGGCAAAGATCGCCACAGGCGCCAGCCCGGCATTGCGCAGCACCCCGGTCATCAATGCAGCACCGGCATAGGCAAACGAATAAAGCGCATGGTTCAGGTTCATCAGGGATCGCCCGCTGCGCGCCTCTATTTCGGCCACGCGGGCATTGACCAACACGTCGGTCACGCCCGAGCCCATCGCCGCCAGCAGCATCGCAAGTGTCAGAGTCACGATGCCGCCCGCAATTCCCGCGCCCAGCATTCCCACCGCCACTCCGGCAATGCCCAGCGGCAGGGCCATCCCCCCTGCCAAACGCTGGCTTAGCGGGGCCAGCCACATTGCCGCCAGCGCGCCGAAGGCCGCAACCAGCACCACGACGCCATAAACGCCGTCGGACGCGCCGACGTCCGCCTTGATCACCGGCATCTGGGCGAAAAAGACAGCCCAACTGAACCCGATGGCGGCAAAGCCTGCCAGCGGCCTGCGCGATAATTTCAGATCCTGTATCAATCCCATTGCCCGCCTGTGCCACGCGGCCCGCCCCTTGCCAAGTCCGGACAGTGGTTTTGGTCTTTCCCCGCAGGCGAAAGCGGTCTATACGCGCGGCTTCACGCGGGGACTACAGCCTTGGAGGAGCCCCGCCCTAACCAATTGGAGATTAACATGGCCGGAGAGATTCCAGATCTTGAAGCCCAGGTACGGACGGGGACAGGCAAGGGCGCCGCTCGTCAGGCACGCCGCGACGGCATGGTACCGGGGATTGTTTTCGGAGGCGATAAAGAACCGCTGCCGATCAACATCCCGTTCAACAAGCTGCTGACCAGATTGCACGCGGGTCGTTTCAAGGCAACGCTGTTCAACCTGAAGGTTGAAGGCCACGATGACGTGCGTGTCATCTGCCGCGACGTGCAGCGTCATGTCGTCAAGGATCTGCCGACGCATGTCGATTTGATGCGCCTCAAGCGGACCACCCAGATCAACCTGTTCATCCACGTCGAGGTTTCCGGCGAAGAGGAATGCCCCGGCCTGAAGAAGGGCGGCGTGCTGACGCTGGTCCGTCCCGAAGTCGAATTGGTCGTGACCGCCGCGAATATCCCCGAAAGCATTACGGTGGACATCTCCGAACTGCAGATCGGCGACAGCGCAACCATCGCCAATGTCAAGCTGCCCGAAGGGTCCAAGCCTGTGATCGACCGCGACTTTGTGATCGCTCAGGTGTCTGCACCTTCCGGTCTTGCGTCGCAGGACGACGATGACGAGGACGAAACCGCAGTGGACGAAGTGCCGACCACTGAAATGGGTCCGCCCGATGGTGAAGAAGCCAAGGATTGATCTCAAGGATCCGTCACTGACATTCAAGCGGGAGCCTTCGGGCTCCCGTTTTTCGTTTAGCGGCTTGGGCCTTAGGGTTGGGCAGCCAGAAACGTCGACACCCGCGCCAGCCCCTGCTTCAGGTCTGCGGTCGGATTGCCGAAACCGATCCGCAGGGTGCCTTCCATGTCAAATGCCGATCCAGGTGTAAAAAGCACACCCGTTTCCTTTAGCAACTGCACGCAAAGCTCCTCTGAGGGCACGTCCATATCATAGCGCAGCAACGTCACGGTGCCTGATTGCGGCGGCACCCATTCAATGCGTGGCTCAGACGCCACCCAATCGGCCAGCAGTGCCAGGTTTTCACGTGTGATGCGCCGGCTGCGTCCCAGTACGCGGTCGGCATTCTCCAGCGCAAGTGTCGCAAAGTGGTCGTCGATCATGCCCACCGAAATCGTATCATAATCGCGGTGATGCGACACCGCCTCAATCAATTCCTGCGGCCCCGCGATCCAGCCCAGCCGCAACCCCGCCAGCGAAAACGCTTTGGACATGCCCGCCGTCGAGATCCCCTTTTCATAGATATCCGCGATGGCGGCGGTGGTGCCATCGCCCACCTGGTCAATGCCGCGATAAACCTCATCACACAGAATCCAGGCGTCCGCCGCACGGGCAATCTCCACCACCTGGTTCAGCATGGCACGGTCCATCAGCGCGCCGGTGGGGTTGTTGGGGTTGGTCAACGCAATCAGCCGGGTCTGCGGCGTGACCATCGCGCGCAATGCATCCAGATCGGGCAGATAGCCCTGATCGGCCCGCAATTGCAGATGTGACACCTGTGCGCCGATGCTGGCCGGAATGGAATAATGTTGCTGATAGGTCGGCACCACCGCCACCACATGATCGCCACGCGACACCAGCGTTCTGTGCACCAGCATATTGGCCCCGATGGTGCCGTGGGTCACAATCACATCGTCCGGTTTCCGGTTCTCATACAGCGCCGCGATCGCCGCCCGAAGCCGGTCCGAACCGCGTATTTCGCCGTAAGTCATCTTCATCTCAAGCAGCGCCGACAGATCGGTTTCATTCTGCCCGGTCAGCGCCAGAAGCTGCGCAATGGTCAGGCTTTCGACACAGGTTTCAGCAAGGTTGAACTCACACTTGGTCTCCCAGGCGTTCATCCAGATTTCAACAGCGAAGGGATCAATTTGCATGGGCGGCTTTCTGTGCGGAAATGACATTTGGGAGACGTTGACGCGACCCTAAGGGAGCATTTGCAGACATACAATCGCGCCAATATTCGGACCAGTATTCGAACGCACCACAACGCATTCCGTTTCGCACCAAAGCCCGGTAAGGTACCGGTTCACTTCAGAGGATGCGGAAATGAAACTGATCGTCGGCCTGGGCAATCCGGGCGCGAAATATGCGCAGCACCGGCATAATATCGGTTTTATGGCGCTGGACCGGATTGCGGTTGACCATGGCTTTGCCCCCTGGAAGGGCAAGCATCTGGGCGCCGTGACCGAAGGCCGTTTCGGATCTGACCGCGCCGTGCTGCTGAAACCGGAGACTTTCATGAATAATTCAGGCCAGTCCGTGCAGGCGGCCATGCGATTCTACAAACTGGAACCTGCGGACGTCGTCGTGCTGCATGATGAGATCGACCTCGCCCCCGGCAAGATAAAGTGCAAACAGGGCGGCGGTCACGCAGGGCACAACGGTTTGCGATCAATCCATGCGCATATCGGCCCTGATTATGCCCGCGTCAGGCTGGGTGTGGGTCATCCCGGTCACAAGGACGCGGTGCCCGGCTATGTGCTGCGCGACTTTGCCAAGGCTGATGCAGACTGGCTTGACGATGTACTGCGCGGAATCAGCGACGCGGCGCCGCTTCTTGCCGCCGGGGACATGGCTAAATTCTCCAACGCGGTCGGGCTGCGGCTGGCACCCTCGCGGCCCAGCACCGGGACCAGTCCCGTCAAGGCGACATCCGCAGAACCGGACCCGACGCCGCGCGAAACCGCGCCCAAGGACGAGCCGCCGCACCGCTCACCGCTGCAAAAACTCATGGAACGGTTCCGATGACCCTGCAGGCGGCCTTTGCCGCGCAATCGCAAAGCTGTGGCGGCCTCGGTTCACCCTTTATGGAGCGTCTGTTTGACATTCTGGCGCATGATTTTCCTGCCGACGGACCGCTTGCCGACCATCTGAACGGGTTTGACGGTGATATTGGCCCTGCGGGTCATTCCGTGCCTTTGCGTCTGGCCGCCGGGTTACATGCTTTGGTGCTGAAACGCGTGTCACCAGCGCTTGCGGCGCTTTATCCACCGCATGAAGCGTCACGTGGCGATCTGCGCGACGGTGTGCTGGCAGCGCTGGACAAACACGCGGCCTTCTTGATCGACTGGACTGCCAGCGCACCCCAGACAAACGAGGTGCGCCGGGCAGGTGTGCTGATCGCCGGCGCGCAGGTGGCCGTGCAACATTTTGACTTGCCGATCCGGCTGTCCGAGCTGGGCGCCAGTGCGGGGCTCAATATGATGTGGGACCGTTTCGCACTTGAGATCGCAGGCCACAGATATGGCTCTGCAATGCCCGCGCTTACGCTGACGCCGGAATGGACCGGCGCCTTTCCGCCCGACACCAAACCGCATGTTATCAGCCGCGCCGGCGTCGATCTGAACCCGCTGGACCCCACGCGCGCCGATCATCTGCTGCGGCTCATGGCCTATCTGTGGCCCGACCAGCCCAAAAGGCTGGTCATGACCCGCGCCGCCGCATCGGTTGCGACCGGCCCAATTGCGCAGGGCGACGCCATCGACTGGCTTGCACAGCGCCTGCCCGCAGCGCCGCAAGGGCAGCTGCACCTGATCCAGCACACGGTTGCCTGGCAGTACTTCGCGAAAGCAACGCAGGCACGCGGCCGCGCCATGATCGAGGCAGCAGGGGCCGCCGCCACACGAAAGCGCCCGTTGGCGTGGCTTTCGATGGAAAGCGACGGCGACATCCACGGCGAAAAAGGCGCTGCAGTGGTGCTGCGGCTTTGGCCGGGCGATATTACGCTTGTGCTGGGCCGGGCATGTTTCCATGGCCGTTGGATTGACTGGCATTACAACGGCTGACGAAGCACTGGCCCCCACTGTCGGGCTGTGATTGGATAAGGTCTACGTCCCCCGAACAGGAGATTTCTGGTGCGCACTTTCGGAAAATGGCTGGGTCGGATTCTGCTGACGCTGATATTGGCAGCGGCTGTTGTGGGCCTGTGGAAGCGCGAACAGATCACGCGCCTGATGGCGGTCAATTCGCTGTTTTCCGAAGCAAAGATCGTGAACAATTTCAGCCACATGGACGCAGCATTTCTGACCGTCGAGGTGCCGCGCGGCAATGGCCCGACATCGACCCTGTCTTACGGCCCGGAAACCACCCTGCCCGCGTCAGTCGACGACTGGATCACTGCGCGCGACGTCACGGCACTTGTAGTGCTGAAGGACGGTCAGATCGTCTATGAGAACTACTTCAAAGGCACCGCGCCCGATGACCGCCGGATAAGTTGGTCCGTCGCCAAAAGCTATCTTAGCGCGCTGGTGGGCATCTTGCTGGCGGAGGGCAAGATTGCCTCGCTTGACGATCCGGTAACCAAATACGCCCCGGCCCTCGCGGGCGGCGCTTATGATGGTGCAACGCTGCGGCAGGTCTTGAACATGGCCAGCGGTGTGACCTTTGACGAAGACTATCTGGACTTCAATTCGGACATCAACCGCATGGGCCGCGTGCTGGCGCTTGGTGGCAAAATGGATGATTTCGCTGCCGGTCTGAACGCGCGGTTCACGGATGCAGGCACACAGTGGCAATATGTCTCGATCGATACCCATGTTGTCGGCATGGTTGTGCGCGGCGCCACGGGCCGCAGCATAGCTGACCTGCTAAGCGAAAAGATCATCGTCCCGATGGGCCTGGAATACGCGCCGAGCTATATCACCGACGGGTCCGGCGTGGCCTTTGTGTTGGGCGGGCTGAACCTGACCACGCGCGATTACGCCCGCTTTGGACAGATGTTCGCGCAGCAGGGCGAATGGAACGGCAACCAGATCGTGCCTGCCGATTGGGTCACCCAATCCACCACCCCCAGCGCCCCGACGGCACCGGGTGACGTCGGTTATGGCTATCAGTGGTGGATACCGCAGGGTGCCGCACCCGGAGAATATATGGCGCGCGGCATTTATGGTCAGTATATCTATATCGACACGGCGCGCGATGTGGTCATCGCCACCAATGCCGCCGACCGCAAATTCCGTGACCCCGGCGTGGCGGACGCCAATATTGCGATCTTCCGCTTGATCGCGCGCAACCTGTGAGGCAAGCCATGACGCCAGATCCCGCCATCAACGTGCTCAACGGACCTTTGGTAATCTGCGGCAGCGATCCGGTGACCGGTTTTTTCCGCGATGGCCACTGCAACACCTGCACAGAAGATCAGGGCAGCCACACCGTTTGCGCCATCATGACGGCGGAATTTCTTGCCTATTCTAAATACGTCGGCAATGACCTCAGCACGGCGCGCCCTGAATTCGGCTTTGCCGGGCTAAAGCCGGGCGATCCGTGGTGCCTGTGCGCGGGCCGCTTTTTGCAGGCCGCCGACGAAGGCTGTGGCCCCCGCGTCCACCTTGCGGCCACCCATATCCGCGCGCTGGATATCGTGCCGCTGGATGTGCTGCGCGCCCATGATGTCGATGCGGTTCCGAACACGTGATGCGGCGCTGCTTTGCCTTGCTGGGCGCGTTTGTCAGCGCCTTGATGCTTGCCTTTGGCGCCCACGCCGACACGGCTTTGCGCGCGCAGGACATGGCCCGTCTTGACCGTTTCGATGCGACCGTCGGCGACGCCCTGCTTCAGGCATTCTCGGCCGGGGCGCCTGCCGACGTTGCGGCGCTTTCGGCTGCATTGTCGGGCACGCCGCAGGTCGCGTTTGACGCCAGCCTGACCGGCGACTGGTCCTGTCGCACGCTAAAGCTGGGCGGGTTGTCGCAACTTGTGGTCTATACGACCTTCAAATGCCGCTTTACCCCGACATCCGAAGGTTTCGCGTTTGAAAAACTCACAGGATCACAACGCACAAAGGGCGTGATCACTCTGCGTGACGGGCGCGCGATCTATGTCGGTATGGGGTTTGCCGCGGGCCAGACCCCACCCGACTACGCCGACCTGCCAGAAGACTTCCGCTCTGACGGCAGCATCCAGACCGATGTCGCATTGTTCCAGCGCATCAGCGACAGCCGCGCGCGCCTGATGTTCCCCGCCCCGGCCGTGGAAAGCGATTTCGATATCCTCGAACTGACCCGTTGAAACGCTTTGCGATAACGACAACCTAGGCTATCATTTGCGGCAACGCGGGCCAAATGCCCACGGGGAAGGAATGTCATGCCCTTCGCATCGTTCAATGATGGCTATATGCCAAGCCATCTTAAAGGCACAATATACGCCGAATGGGACGTTGTTCCCGCACCAAACCCCTGCCGGAAGTTCCATATCAGCAGCGATATGGGCAGCGCCAAGGCGATAGCAGACACCTGCCTGCCGATCTTGCGCGATCACCGCGTTCATCACAAAGTCGTGGAAACCGAAGACTTTCTGCGAACGCAAACGCTTGGCGAACAGGCGGGTAAATTCATCACTGCCTACACGCTCGTCGGTGGCAGCGACATGCCAGCAGTGATCGCGGTGCTTGCCGCAGCGCTCGCCGATCTGGCAAAAGCCGGACGCGCGACGCCATGTCCGCGCATACCGCGCTTTCGCCCCAGCGGTTACATCTTTGCCGAAGCACCCAGAGACGACCTTATGTTCATCTATGGCGGCTACACCTGCAATCCAAAAGATTAAGGTCGAGCCGCCAAGGTCAGACCCTGCAAACCCTGCCCCTGAGGCCACCGCCCTGCCGTCAATCAGCCAAAGTTGCCCATCTCGAAACCAAGCACCTTGGCCACGGTGAAGATGTCCTTGTCGCCACGCCCGCACATGTTCATGCAGATAAGGTGATCCTTGGGCAGGTCCGGCGCGATCTTCATCACATGAGCGAGCGCGTGTGACGGCTCCAATGCTGGAATGATCCCTTCCAATTCGCAGGACAGCTGAAATGCCTCCAGCGCCTCGCGGTCCGTGATGGATACATATTTCGCGCGCCCGATCTCATGCAGCCAAGCGTGTTCCGGTCCGATACCGGGATAATCCAAACCCGCCGAAATCGAGAACCCCTCCAGAATTTGGCCATCGTCGTCCTGCAAAAGATATGTCCGGTTACCGTGCAGCACACCAGGGCGCCCCCCGGTCAGCGATGCACAATGCTCCATCTTGGCATTGACGCCTTTACCGCCCGCTTCGACACCGATGATATTCACGTCCTTGTCATCGAGGAAAGGATAGAAGAGCCCCATTGCGTTCGATCCGCCACCGATGGCAGCGACAAGCGTGTCAGGCAAACGGCCTTCTGCCAGCGTCATCTGCTCGCGCACTTCCTTGCCGATGATGGACTGAAAATCGCGTACCATTGCGGGATAGGGATGCGGCCCGGCGACCGTGCCGATGCAATAAAAAGTATCGCGCACGTTTGTCACCCAGTCGCGCAGCGCATCATTCATCGCGTCTTTCAGCGTGCCGCGCCCGGAGGTCACGGGAATCACCTCGGCGCCCAGCAGCCGCATGCGAAACACATTTGGCGCCTGCCGCTCTACATCGTGGGCACCCATATAGACAACGCATTTCAGTCCGAACTTGGCACAGACCGTCGCCGTGGCCACGCCGTGTTGGCCGGCACCGGTTTCTGCGATGATGCGTTTTTTGCCCATGCGCCGCGCCAGAATAATCTGTCCCAGCACGTTGTTGATTTTGTGCGCGCCGGTGTGGTTCAGCTCGTCACGCTTCATGTAAACCTTGGCGCCGCCCAGATGGTCGGTCAGCCGTTCCGCGAAATATAGCGGGCTGGGACGGCCAACGTAATGGGTCCACAGATGGTTCATCTCGGCCCAGAAATCGTCGTCGGTCTTGGCCTTTTCGTATTCCTGCTCCAATTCCAGGATCAGTGGCATCAGCGTCTCGGACACGAAACGTCCGCCAAAATCACCAAAACGGCCGTTTTCATCGGGACCGGTCATGAAACTATTGAAAAGATCGTTGGCCATTGGAAACACTCCTGCGTCAGCTGAACACAGCTTTACCCCAGCCTCCCCCGCGCCGCCACCAAGACTTTTGCAAAAGTCTTGGTGCAATTCCTTGCAAGGAATTGCCCGTTCACTTGATCAGCCAAAGCGCCTCATTGTTGCAGAAAACCACATAGTCCACGCCGTTGCGCACCGCACGGAAGCCACGCCGCCGCACCTCAGCTTCGAAGGTCTGACACCCCACAATCCTGTCAACGTCGCGCACCTTGCGCCGCACGACACCGCCATCAAGTGCGGATTTGGAGGAAAACAATTACCGCATCCACGCCGACGGACTTAGATGTTTGTCCATGATCGACATAACACGCAGCCTGTCGCAAGCGGGTTAACAGGTGGTTGACGCCTCAGTCGAAAATCTTCAGCAATTCCTGCTTCAGCTTGTCCTCAAGCTCATCTTTCAACGCTTCTTCAACGCTGCGCCCATCGCCCGCTACAATCCCAAGCTCATCCTTCAATTTCTCCTCGATCTTGCGGTTCAGCTTGTCTTTTTCCTGCGCGAAATTCAGATCAATCGCCGCTTTCACGTCCGGCCTGATCTTGGGGTCCGCCCAAGGGCCGATTATCTGCACCGGGACAGCCAACCCGCGCCCCCGGTTGCCGCGCAGCGCCTTGGGCGTCACGGTATAATCAATCGTTCGCGCGCCCAACCCGATCTGCCCTGCCCCTGTCGCGTTGAAATTCGGCAGCAGCATCAACAGATCATTATTGCGCAGCACGCCGTCGCGGATGGTGAAATTTGCACCCAGCGAATCGAAAACCGTCGTGCCGCCTTTCACATCAAATGATCCCATCAATTCATCCAGATCGATCCCTTCGATTGTACCGCGCCCGACCTTGACCGCGCCCTCACCGGACAGCGACTGCATGATGGCGTGCACCGACGCGCCGCTGCCCAGAAAGGACAGTTCCGCATCGCCCGTCCCGGTAAATCGTGTCACCCCGGCCAGATCGCGCAACAGCGGATGCAACTGCACGCCGCGCGCTGTCAAATTACCGCCTACCGACAGGCCGGACCGGTTGTTCATCACAAACTCCCCGGCCAGATTGCCGCCGTAACCGGCCACCTCGCGCAGTTCAAATACCATGCGCGACCGGTCGTTGCGCAACAGTGCGCGGGTTGTGCCCAACTTCAGCGCGCCCAGATCAATGCTGTCCGCGCGCAGCCCGATTTCGCCGTTGAACGCGGCCAATGCGCCTGCATCAACGCGGTCCTGCGACCAGCCAGAACCATCCGCAGAACGACCCGCCGTACCCTGCGCCCCTTGCGCACCCGTCAGCCCGCGCAGATCCAATGCCCCCGCGCTCAGTTGCGCATTGACCTGCGGCGTGCCGTTCAGCGTGATGTCTGCCTCCCCGGTCACCCGGTTGCCATCCAGCTCTGCCGTAAGGCCGCGCAGCGCCAACCGACGATCAGCGGTCAGCGTCATCTGCGTCTTTACATCCGCCTTGCGCCCCAACCCCGCGGGTATGCTCACCGGACCGAACCCCAGCTGCGACAGAAATTCGCCGGTATCCGCAGCCTTGATCCAAAGATCACCGGCCACCTCACCCTTCAGCGATCCACGCCCGGTCAGTGTCACACCGCCGCCCTTGGCGCTCAGTCGGGCGCGCAGCGGCTGCACCTTGCCCGCCAGAAACGCGGCGAAATTTTCGACCGTCGCCTCCAGCAGCACCCGATCTGCTGCCGGGCGCAGCGCCGCCGTGATCTCTGCTGTGCCCTGCCGTTCCGGCCAGTCCAACGTCAGATCGACGCCGGAATAGGACACCAGATCAGCACCCTCAGCATCATAGATCAGGGTGGCATCACGCACTGCCAGATGTTGAATGGTCAAGGGGCGCGGCGCACGCGCGGGCGTTGTTCCTGTTTCGATCTGTGCGTCGCCGGTGGCATCCGTGAATTGCCAGCTTGCGCGCCCGTCGCGGCGCTGTTCCAGCCGGATCGTCGGGCTTTGCGCTTCGATGTTGGTGATGCGTATCTCGCCGCGCAACAATGCGCCCGCGTCCACCCCGATGGCCGCATTGGTCGCCGACAGCATCGCACCATCCTTGGCCCAGTCGGCATTGCCAACCTCCAGCCCGCCTGCCGTAACCCCCAGCACCGGCCAGAAGGTCATCGACACATCTCCGCTGATCGACACATCGCGACCGGTCACACGCGCCAACTGGTCTGCCGCGAACTTTGCAATCCGGTCCGCAGGCAGCAGCATCAGCGACACCACAAAAACCACCACAACCAGCAAC
>JAGXHC010000053.1 GCA_024636405.1 Sulfitobacter sp.
GAATACGCCCGCGATTCACGTTGAAGAAATCGACCATCCCGCTGTCTCGCAGCATGGTGGCAATGGCAACGCCGTCTTCTGTGCTGATCCCGCCTGCCTGCATCTCATCCGCTGTACCGCGCACGCCGATGACAAATTCCGGGCCCGTCCGTTTGCGGATCGCGCTCAGCACATCCAGCGAAAACCGGACACGGTTTTCCAGCGTGTCAGCGCCGTAGGGGCCATCCAGCGCGTTGGTCAGCGGCGACCAGAACTGATCCAACAGGTGGCCCCCGGCATAAAGCTCAATCCCGTCCATGCCACCCGCCTGCATACGCTCTGCCGCATCGGCAAAGTCATTGATGATGCGCGCAATATCCCAATCTTCCATCATCTTGGGAAAGGCGCGGTGCGCAGGCTCCCGGTGGGGGCCGGAACTGACCGCAGGCAACCAGTCCCCCTTGCTCCAGCTTGTACGCCGACCCAAATGGGTCAGCTGGATCATCACGGCGCACCCGTGTTCATGGCAGGCGTCGGTCAATTCCGTGATCCACGGCACCACCGCATCCGAATACGCCAGAACGTTGTTGAACACCGGCGGGCTGTCGCGGCTGACGGCCGCCGATCCCGCCGTCATGGTCAGCGCGACACCCCCCTTGGCGCGTTCGGCGTGATAGGCGCGGTAACGCCCTTTGGGCATCCCATCCTCCGGATAGGCAGGCTCGTGACTGGTGGTCATGATCCGGTTTTTAAGCGTCAGATGCTTCAGCTGATAGGGCTGCAACAGCGGGTCCGAGGGGGCCTGCGTATCCATGGGACTCTCCTGTTTTCACCAAGCGGTATCTTTCGGCAGAGGCTGGCGGCAAAGCGGTTGCGAGCCAAGCTAATTCTTGCAGGCAATCGCGCAAATTCGCGCCTGGATTTCTTTCAATCCAAAAACCGCATCACAAGATCGTCCGCGTGATCGGTTGGGCGAACGTGCGCCCAGCGGATCACAATTACATTGGAACGATGCGATCACATCCGCGTTAGTCCGGCAGAAATTATCGCCGCACAGGAGCCGTGACATGCACAATATTTTCTATCTCATCGGTCTGATCGTGGTCGTTCTCGCGATCGTAAGTCTCGTATTTTAACCAGTAAGGAATGTATTCATGACACAATCCACCACACCGGGCACCGGCCCGACCAACATATCGGACAAAAACCGCGAATCTGACCTCGCGGAAAAGGCCAAAACCGCCGCTTCCGCCGCCTCGGAAAATCTTCGGACAGGGGCGCGGGAAGTGGCAGATTCCGTTTCCACCGAAGCCAGCAACTATGCGTCGCAGGCTAAAGATACGGCAGCGGACGAAGTAAAAAGCGTGGCCTCTGCGCTGCGCACCGCAGCCCATGAAATGCGCAGCGGCTCACCGCAGGAACGCACCTTCAGCCAGATCGCGGATGGCCTTGCCGATGCATCAGAGGCGATGCGCGACAAGGATCTGGGCGAGATTGTCAATGATCTGAACGGTTTTGCCAAACGCAATCCGCTGGTCTTTCTTGGCAGTGCGGCGCTGATAGGTTTTGCCGCCACCCGTTTCGCCAAGGCAACCGGAGGCGGGCGTGACAGCGGCCAATCCGACACCTACGGCAGCCACGCAAGCCCCGATATGGACCGCCCCACCCCCGGCAGTAACACGGTGCAATCCCCCGCACCAAGCGGTGCCGCGTCGGGGATGTCGTCGACGCAAGGCCGCACCACCCCGGCAAGCCCGGCCATCAAGAAGGGAGACAGAGCATGACACCCGAGCCACAAAAATCCACCGGGGGCCTGCTTAGCGAAGCCTTGACCCATGTTTCCTCGCTGGTCCGGAACGAAGTCGATCTGGCCCGTGCCGAAGTCAATGAAAATCTGCGCAATGCGGGCGTGGCCATTGGCGTGATCGCCGGTGCAGTTGTTGTCGCTTTAACGGCGTTGAACGTGCTCACGGCGGCCTTGGTCGCGGCCTTGACCGAAGCGGGCATTCCCGCTGGGTGGTCCGCGCTGATCGTCGGCGTGGCGCTGGCAATCATCGCATATGTGATGATCCAAAAAGGCACCCATGATCTGAAACTCAGCAGCCTTGCACCCTCGCGCACAGCAAAAAACGTAAAGCGCGACGCACAGGCGGTAAAGGATGTGTACGATGACAAGTGATAGCAGAACCCCCGAAGAGATTGAACGCGATATCGAACGTGAACGCGCCGAACTCACTGGCACCCTCGACACCCTGCAAGACAGGTTTTCCGTTGAAGGCATTGCACGTCAGTTTTCGGATCAGTTCCGCGAACATGGCGGCGATCTGGGCCGGTCCGTTACGGAAGCGGTAAAGCGCAATCCAATGGCTCTGGCGCTGACCGGCGTCGGGCTTGCTTGGTTGATGATGGGTGATCGCAATCCAGTCTCGCGGCGCAATGATCCCTATGAGCCCCGCTCGGACGACCGTTACGATGCGCGTGACCGTGGCGTTACGCGTGACGATGAACCGTCCTATGCCCGGAACCGCAACGAGGTTTCTGACTATAGCAGCAGGCCAGCCCCCCGTGGCCCCGCGCTTGGACCGCAGCCCGGCAATGCGTCAAATGCATATCAATCCGGACGGTACAGCGGCGCGTCGACGCCCTCGTGGGCCCGCACGGACCATCACGACAGCAACGATGGTCCCGGCCTGACAGACCGCGCAAAAGCCGCAGCCAGCACTGCATCCGATGGTGTTTCGGGTGCCGCATCTTCGGCAGCAGATACCGCCAGACGGGCCGGTTCTTCGGTTGCTGATGGCGCAAGAAGCATGGGCGATAGTGCGTCGTCGGCGGCAAGTTCTGTCGCGGACGGTGTGCGTCACACGGCAGCATCGGCATCAGAGCGCGCCACCGCAATGCGCGCAAAGCTGTCCGAGGGGATCGACCACCTTGGCGAAGATGCACGTCGCCGTGTTGTCGCGGCAAGAGAACGCGCTGTCATGGCACGCGATTCAGCCGCAGAATACAGCCAGCAGGGCCGTGAAAAGGCCGTTGATCTTTTCGAAGAGCATCCGCTGATTGCCGGTGCACTTGCCGTGGCGGTAGGTGCAGCGCTTGGCGCCGCCCTGCCCCGCAGCCGGACCGAGGATCATTACTTCGGTAGCCAGCGTGACGCGCTGTTCGAAGACGCCGAACGTATCTATGCCGAGGAAACCGAAAAGCTTGGCAAGGTTGCCAAGGCGGCCACGGATGAGGCCAAAAAGATCGGCAATGAAATCAAGTCTGAAGCTGATGACAAGGCCCCCAGCGCCGGGCAGGCCGTTGTTGACAAGGCCAAGGAGGCGGGCCAGCGCGTTGCTGACGCGGCCAAGTCCGAAGCTGAAAAGCAGAAAATGGGCAGCACTAAAAGCTGATCCAGATCGCCCGCCCATTTGGCGGCGGGTGATCATGCTTCGCGAAAACTTTGATGGCGCACGGTCCTTCGTGCGCCATCAGCGCGCGGTGCACCCACCGTTAGCGGTATATCAGCGCGGGTTTATAATTTCCGCAGGTACGCCCAAGAGACAAACCCCTTCAGCCCACGGGCCTGCTGCAATGACACGCTGCACCAACGGGTGCCACCGGTTTGCGTACAGCTGTGCACCCGCAGGACAGCGCCATTCGGAAGCCCGACGATAACCCCATAGTCGACGCCCGGTCCGGTGCGCATTTTCAGCAAATCATCATCATCGACGCCAAAGACCTCGTAGCGTCCCAATGACGCAGCCGCAGCGGGGTCTGCGCCCATGCTGGCCCCCGCGGTGAACGCCGCCAATGTGACAATGATTGCTCTGCGCATTGCTCTATCCCCTTTACGCTGCTTTTAAGTCGGTTGTAGTCTTTCGGGCCGTCGAAAGAAACAGCAACGCGCGCCTGCCGCGTCAGGGCCGGTCAATGAATGAGCCACCCTGCGCGTGATCGGCAAACTAAAACGGCCTCACCACTAGGGGCAAGGCCGGTTTTATTCATCAAATGCGCAGGATCTCATGCCGGTGTGGCGGATGCCCCTGTTGCAGCTGCGCGATGAAAAACGGCGCGATAAATGCTTTGGAACGTGTCGCGAATATACTGTGAACGCATACGGCGCGCGGTGGCGAGGATTTGTTCATGATCGATACGATCGGATGTGTACATGGTCATAGTCTGATCCTTGGTCCGGGGTGTTTGTCTACTACACACCATGTGTGCATCAGACGGCCAAATACGAGGAAGACCCGCTATGCGTCCAGCGCATTGCACAGCGCAAATTGCCGCCTTTTTCACGCATTACCGGCAAACCCATTCCAGATCATTCGGGGTCGTCGTTGATCTGTTCCATCGCCCATCCCACGCTGAAGCCGTGCAGAATCGTGGACAACAGAATGACAAGTCCAACCAACGACCAAAGTTGGTCCTCATTGATAAATTCAACGTGACTGCCGGCATAGCACAGATAGTAAATCGATCCGATACCGCGCACGCCGTAAATCGCGACAACGGCCCTGTCCCGTCGCCCCAGACTTGTCCCCATCAGCGCGATCCACCCGGCCAGCGGCCGGATCACCACCAGCAAGAGTAACGCGATCAAGGTCAGCATCCACGTCAGGTCAACAAGCAGGACAGGCAGAACCGCGCCCAATGCGATCAGCAAAACCGCGGTCAGCGCGTGTTCGATAGATTCTGAAAAGTCGTGCAAACGGCGATGAAAATGATGCCCCTCCTCAATCCGGCGCAGCGTAAGCCCCATGACGGCCACGGCAATAAATCCGTAACCCTCGATCAACTCGGTGGAGCCATAGCATAACAAAACGCCGGCCAGTGCGATCACTCCCGACCCGGTCTCTGCAAGCGCGGCAGAGCGCGGCACGACAAACAGCACATATCCAAGCGCGCGCCCCCCAACCCAGCCCATCGCCGCCCCGGCGGCTATGCGGTAAAGGACGTCGCGCGCCAGCCACTCCAACCCCCAGGACTGCGGCGCAAATCCCTGCGCCGCAACGATCAACCCCAAATAGACAAACGGAAATGCCAACCCGTCATTCAGCCCCGCTTCGGTAGTCAGCGTAAAGCGCACCGGGTGTTCGGCCCCCTCCTGCGGCGGGCCGACCTGGACATCGGCCGCCAGAACCGGATCCGTCGGCGCAAGAACGGCACCCAGCAAAATAGCACCTGCCAACGTCAACCCAACCGTCCAGACGCTGAGCATGGTGACCGCGAAAATCGTGATCGGCATGGCCACGGCCAACATCCGCGCGGTGGGCACCCAACGCCGCCAGGGACGCAAGCTGTCGATCCGCATGCCAGCGCCAAACAGCGCGACAATCACGGTCAGTTCGCTGACCAACTCCCACGGCAGGGGTGTTTGCCGGGGATCGGGCACAGTCGGCATCCCTGGAACCAACATCGCCGCCGCAGCCCCGAACAGGATCATAAGCGGTGCCGCTGCCGGTTCACGTCGTGACAAAAGCCGCGGCAACCATCGAGACAAAATCACGACAATACCGATGACGCTTAACGCGACATGGTAAGGATTCAACGCAAAAAATGGCTCTGGTGACACCCTGTTGTCCTTTTTCAAAAACGGAATGCATATCTGTTACGCAAGTGTAGGCCGCATGCACCGTTGGGCAAACCTTCGCATGATGTCTTGGCACCATTTAGAGCTAAATTATTTGCGGTGATAAATTGGTGCGGGCGGTGGGACTCGAACCCACACGGGGCTACGCCCCAACAGATTTTAAGTCTGGTATGTCTACCATTCCATCACGCCCGCAACGCACCCGAAGGGTCGCGGCAGCATAGCCATGTGCCGCCGGGTGTAAATGGATTTATATCATCCTGACAAAGCCACCGAGACGCGCCATTTGTGGGTGGCTCAAAAGCCCGCAAAATGTGGCATTCAGTGCTGTTTAACCACTGGTTTACGCACGCGCCTTTGGGTCAGGTGCCATCGGCCAGCATGGTCTCCTTTACCGCTTCCATCGCCACATAGGTCGATGTGCTTGCGACGTGCGGCAGCGCCGATATGGTTTCGCCCATGAACTGGCGGTAGGCGGTCATGTCGCGTGTCCGCACCTTGAGCAGATAATCGAAATGACCGGCCAGCATATGGGCCTGCTCTATCTCGGGGATTTTGACGACGGCCGCATTGAATGCACGCAACGCCGCTTCGCGCGTGTCGCTCAGCCGCACTTCGACAAAAGCGACGTGATCAAGGCCCAGTCTGATCGGGTCCAGCAACGCGCGGTAGCCCAGAATGACCCCGGTTTCCTCCAACCTGCGCAGCCGCGCCTGAGTGGGAGATTTGGACAGTCCGATCCTGCGCGCAAGCTCTGTGATGCTGATACGGCCATCCTCCGCCAGCACCGAGAGAATCGCCGCATCGAACCGATCCAGGTCTGATTGCTCGTTTTTCATCGCTACACCTCAACTAAACGTACATTTCGTCTGCATTTCCTAAAGTAATCGGGCGATATGACTG
This sequence comes from Sulfitobacter sp., assembly GCA_024636405.1. The sequence goes on from JAGXHC010000053.1 coordinate 6,461, forward strand.
CTAACCTTCCGCTAAATTAAATCAAACATCATGTGGAGCACGCCATGGCACTCGATACCGATACTTCTTTGCGTCAACAGATCGATGCAGGCACCTACGCCGATCCGCAGACTGTGCTGGATGACCTGATGCAAAATGCGGATTTGTCCAGCGCAGACCGCACAGAGATCAGCCGCAAGGCCGCAGCACTGGTGCGCGACATCCGCGGCGCGACATCGCCCGGCATGATGGAAGTGTTTCTGGCCGAATACGGGCTGTCCACGGACGAAGGCGTGGCGCTTATGTGTCTCGCCGAAGCGCTGTTGCGGGTGCCGGACGCTGACACCATCGACGCGCTGATCGAAGACAAGATTGCACCGTCTGACTGGGGCCGCCACATGGGCCATTCCACGTCGAGCCTTGTGAACGCATCGACGTGGGCGTTGATGCTGACGGGGCGGGTGCTGGATGATGATCGGCCCGGCCCGGTGCGCCACCTGCGCGCCGCGATCAAGCGTCTGGGCGAACCGGTGATCCGCACCGCCGTTTCACGCGCGATGAAAGAGATGGGCCGTCAGTTCGTGTTGGGCGAAAATATCAACGCCGCCATGGAACGCGGCAAGGGCATGGAGAAGAAAGGTTTCACCTACAGCTATGACATGCTGGGCGAAGCCGCGCGGACCGAAGGCGATGCCAAGCGCTATCACCTGAGCTACAGCCGCGCCATTTCCGCCATCGCCATCGCCTGTACCGATGCCGACATTCGCAAAAATCCCGGCATTTCGGTCAAGCTAAGCGCGTTGCACCCCCGCTATGAGATCGCCCAGGAAGACGCCGTGATTAAGGATCTGGTGCCACGTCTGCGTGCGCTGGCGCTGCTGGCCAAATCGGCGGGCATGGGGCTGAATGTGGACGCCGAAGAAGCAGACCGTCTGGCGCTGTCGCTGGATGTGATTGACCGGGTGATGGGCGAACCGGCACTGGCCGGATGGGACGGTTTTGGCATCGTGGTGCAGGCCTACGGCCCGCGTGCAGGCCATGTGATCGACGCGCTTTATGATATGGCCACCCGCCACGATCGCCGCATTATGGTGCGTCTGGTGAAAGGCGCCTACTGGGACACCGAAATCAAGCGCGCTCAGGTGGAAGGCCTGGACGGATTTCCCGTCTACACGCAGAAATCCGCAACCGATGTCTCCTATATCGCGAATGCGCGCAAGCTTTTGCGCATGACGGATCGGATCTATCCCCAATTCGCCACCCATAACGCGCATACTGTCGCCGCTGTTCTTCATATGGCCCAAGACAAGGAAAAATTCGAATTTCAGCGTCTGCACGGCATGGGTGAAACGCTGCATAATCTGGTCATGAAGCAGCACGGCAGCCGGTGCCGCATCTATGCCCCGGTGGGCGCGCACCGCGATCTGCTGGCGTATCTGGTGCGCCGATTGCTGGAAAACGGCGCCAACTCCAGCTTTGTGAACCAGATCGTGGATGAAACGGTCCCACCCGAAGTTGTCGCTGCTGATCCTTTTGAACAGCTGGGCAAGTCAGGCATCAAGATCCCGACCGGCCCAGAGGTTTTCCTGCCGCTGCGTGCCAATGCCATTGGGTTTGATTTGTCCCATACACCGACGCTTGCCCGGATCGAGGCCGCGCGCGCGCCGTTCAAGGACCACATCTGGGAGGCAGCACCGCTGATTGCAGGCGACGTGCAGGCCAGTGACCCGGTTCCGGTCGACAATCCGTTCGATGCATCGCAGACGGTGGGCCGCGTGCGACAGGCCACGCCGGCCGATGTGGCGACCGCACTGGACGCCGCAAAACTTTGGGATGCGCCGCTGTCCACCCGAAGTGCGGTGATGCTAAAAGCCGCCGACCTGATCGAAGAACGCTTTGGCGAGATTTTCGCATTGCTGGCGCGCGAGGCCGGCAAAGGCCTGCCCGACTGTGTCGCAGAACTGCGCGAAGCCGTGGATTTCCTGCGCTATTACGCCGGACAAGCCACTGACACACCGCCCGCCGGCATTTTCACCTGCATTTCGCCGTGGAACTTCCCGCTGGCCATATTCTGCGGTCAGGTCTCGGCAGCGCTGGCGGCGGGCAATGCGGTGCTGGCCAAACCGGCGGATCAAACGCCTCTGATTGCGCAACTTGCCGTTCGTATCCTGCATGAGGCCGGCGTCCCTGCGACGGCGCTGCAACTGCTGCCCGGCGGGGGCGACATCGGTGCGGCCCTGACCTCGGACGCGCGCATCGCCGGTGTGGCCTTTACCGGCTCCACAGGTACGGCGCTGAAAATTCGCAAGAATATGGCCGAGCATTGCATGCCCGGCACAGCGTTGATTGCTGAAACGGGTGGCATCAATGCCATGGTCGTAGACAGCACGGCCCTGCCTGAACAGGCGGTACAGGCCATCGTGGAAAGCGCCTTTCAATCCGCCGGACAACGCTGTTCCGCGCTGCGCTGTGTCTACGTCCAGGAAGACATCGCCGAGGATTTCACCAAGATGCTCATCGGCGCGATGCAGGCACTGAACATGGGCGATCCGTGGCACCTCAGCACCGATGTCGGCCCCGTCATCGACGAGACCGCGCGCAAGAGCATTGCCGATCACATTGACCAGGCCCGCAGCGATGGCCGCGTGATGGCGGAATTGCCGACACCGGATGGCACCTTTATCGCGCCCACCATGATACGGGTGAACGGTATCGCGGATCTGAAACGCGAGGTTTTCGGGCCAGTGCTGCATTTCACCACCTACCACTCACGCGATCTGGACAAGGTGATCGATGCAATCAATGCCACCGGATACGGCCTGACGTTTGGTCTGCACACCCGCATCGACGACCGGGTTCAGCAGGTCTGCGAACGGATCGAAGTCGGCAATATCTACGTCAACCGCAACCAGATCGGTGCCATCGTGGGCAGCCAGCCGTTTGGCGGCGAAGGTCTGTCGGGGACCGGGCCGAAAGCAGGTGGGCCGAACTACCTGCCGCGTTTCAGCGCGCCGGACAAGCAATCCACGACCGATACCTGGGACCAGGCGCAGGACAAACTACCGCCACTCCCGACGCACCAGCCCTTGACCATCGAGACCCTGACGATGCCGGGGCCGACCGGCGAATCCAATCGCCTCTCCACCCTGCCCCGGCCTGCACTGTTGTGTATGGGGCCGGGCGCCGACACCGCAGCGGCCCAAGCCAGGGCCGTGCGTGCCTTGGGCGGTGACGCGCTGGAAACCACCGGGCAGATTGCACCCGACGCGTTGGCAAACGGGCCGTCCTATGGCGGCGTGCTGTGGTGGGGTGACACCGATACCGCGCGCGAGATCAACAAGGCCCTGTCCACCCGCAAGGGACAGATCGTTCCGCTGCTGCGCGGGCTGCCCGACACCTCGCGCGTGCGACACGAACGTCATGTCTGTGTGGACACCACCGCATCGGGTGGCAACGCGGCACTTTTGGGCGCTGCGGGATAAATCACCTCAAGGGGCGCGCGCTCATGTGCCGCGCCTCTTGACGCAAAGCGCGCGATCGCCCAGCGTGCTCGCATGTTTCCCCTGCGCGACCATAATCCGTCCGGGCGCACGCCCTATGTCACCTATGCGCTGATGGCGATCAACATCGGCGTCTTCCTAAGCTATGTGGCATTGCTGTCTGATCCCGGCGCGACGTTCTACTTCTTCGATACATGGGCCCTGACACCGGCACACGTGACCACCTCGGGCGCTGGTGTGTCGGGGCTCTTTACCTCCATGTTCCTGCATGCCGGGTGGCTGCATCTGGCGGGCAACATGTTGTTTTTGTATATCTTTGGCGACAACGTCGAAGACGAAATGGGGCATCTGCCCTATCTGTTGTTCTTTGTGGCCTGCGGCGCGCTGTCGGGTATGGCGCATGTGTTCTCCGCCCCAACGTCAACAGTTCCCACCGTGGGCGCGTCCGGGGCGATCGCGGGCGTGATGGGGGGGTATCTGCTGCTGTTTCCGAAGGCCAAGGTGGATATCCTGATCATCTTTGTCGTCTTTTTCCGCATCTTTCCGATCCCCGCGTGGATCATGCTGATGCTCTGGCTGGGAATGCAGCTTATCGGCGGGGTCGGCGCCGACCCAACTGTCGGCGGCGTTGCTTATTGGGCGCACGCAGGCGGCTTTTTCGCAGGCATCGTGCTCACCGTGCCCATATGGCTCAAGCGCGGCGCGACGCAGTTCTGGACACGCACACACGGCCATCCGCCACATGCACCCGCCCGCTACGACGCCATCCCCAGCCGACTTCCGAAGGTGGGCCGCAAATGACCAAGACAACACATTCCGCAAGCTGCCATTGCGGCGCCGTGGTGATCGAGGCCGTGTTCGCACAGGGCATCGCAAATGCCAGCCGCTGCACCTGTTCATTCTGCGCGCGCAGACAGGCGGCCAATGTCACAGCGCTTGCCGCCTCTCTGAGGGTGCTGAAAGGCGCGGACAACCTCACTCTTTACACTTGGGGCAGCCACACAGCACAGCATTATTTCTGCAAGACCTGTGGCATCTACACCCACCACCAGCGCCGCGCGGACCCCTCTGAATGTGGTGTAAATCTGGGCTGTATCGATGGGGCGCAACCCTGGCAGCACGAACCGATCCCATGGACCGATGGTATCAATCACCCATCAGACAGGGCC
>JAGXHC010000054.1 GCA_024636405.1 Sulfitobacter sp.
GCCACCATCGAGCGGCGCTCAGTATCCGATATATGCGCGCCCGTCTGTTCGATTTCATCAATGTCAGATTGGCTCAGCCCGTCTTTCTTGCCCCAGCCATGCGCGGTGATCAACGCACGGTGGACGATCAGGTCGGCATAGCGGCGGATCGGCGAGGTGAAATGCGCATATGACCGCAGCGCCAGACCGAAGTGACCGATATGGGCGGGACCGTAATAGGCCTGCGTCATTGATCGCAGCGTGCTTATGTTGATCAATTCCGCATCGTCGGTCCCGGCTGCATCATTCAGCAGCCGGTTCAGATGCGATGTATGCAGCACCTGCCCTTTTGCCAAAGTGAATCCGGCCGCCTGCGCCGTTTCGCGCAACGACTGAAGTTTTTCAGGCGATGGCTCCTCGTGGATGCGGTACAAAAGCGGCGTTTTCTTTTTCAACAAGGTCTCGGCAGCGGCGACATTGGCCAGCACCATGAATTCTTCAATCAGCCTGTGCGCGTCCAAACGGTCCTTGAAGCTGACCGACTTTACCTTGCCATCGTCACCCAATTCAATCCGCCGCTCCGGCAGATCAAGATCCAGCGGTTGCCGCAGCTTGCGCGCATTCTTCAGCGCCTCATAGGCGGCGTATAGTGGCTTGAGCACAGGCTCCAGCAATGGCTCGGTGCGCTCATTCGGACGCCCGTCGATGGCATCCTGCACCTCTTCGTAGTGCAACGACGCAGGCGAACGCATAAGCCCGCGATGAAAGCTGTGTTCACGTTTCTGGCCCAAGGCATCCAGAACCATGCGCACCGCTATTACGGCGCGCGGCACGCCTTCGTGCAGTGAACACAGATCACCCGACAAACGGTCCGGCAGCATCGGCACAACGCGGTCGGGGAAATACGTCGAATTGCCCCGCTTGCGCGCCTCGCGGTCCAGTGCGGAACCCGGCGTGACCTGGGCCGCGACATCCGCAATTGCGACCCAGATGACATGGCCGCCCTCATTCTTCGGGTCTTCGTCCGCATGGGCATAACAGGCGTCATCATGGTCGCGCGCGTCCGATGGGTCGATGGTGATCAACGGCAGGTCACGCAGGTCTTCGCGGCCTTTCAGGCCCGATGGCTTGGCCGCGTCCGCCTCTGCGATCACATCGTCAGGGAATTCGTCAGGGATACCATGCTGGTGGATCGCAATCAGCGAAACCGCACGCGGCGCTGAAGGATCTCCAAGCCGCTCAATAATGCGGGCGCGCGGCAGGCCCATGCGGCCCTTCGGTCCAGCCAGTTCCGCTTCGACCAGTTCGCCGTCCTGGGCGCCCGCCGTTGCGTCCGCGGCCACAATCCATTCGCGGTCAGCGCCCTTGTCGATCGGGTGGATGCGCCCGCCGTCCGACCCTTTTCGAAAAACCCCCAGCAGCTTTTTGGGATTGCTTCCGATGCGCCGTATCAGCCGCGCCTCGTAGTGATGGTCCTCGTTGACCACCAGCGTCAGCCGCGCCAATATCCGGTCGCCTTCACCCAGCGCAGGATCAGACGCGCGCGGAATCAACAAAACGACAGGTTCCTTGCCGGCGCCATGCCACTCCATCGGTTTGGCAAACAGATCGCCGTCCTTGTCCGCGCCGGTGATCGACAACACAGAAACAGGCGGCAGCCGATCGGGGTCGCTATAGCTGCGGTTTCGTTTTTCCAGATGGCCTTCGGATTCCAGTTCTTTGAGCGCCTGTTTCAGGTCGATGCGCGCAGCACCCTTGATGCCAAAGGCCTTTGCGATATCACGCTTTGCGGTCAAAGTAGGGTTCTGTTCGATCCATTCGAGGATCTCGGATTTGGACGGGATTTTATTCATGCCTCTCAGGTAGCACGCGACCCCGGTGTCGTCATGGGCAAATCGTCGGCGGTGTCGACGTCACGCAGCGTGGCAATCTGTGCGATGCGGTGGTCGGGGATGGTGTTGCGGGTGTCAGCCAAGGCGTGGACGCTGGACCAGCGCACACCGCTGAACAGGCCCGAAGGCAAGGCGCGGGTGCGCTTTAGTCCGATCAACCAATAGCCACCGTCCGGCGCAGGCCCAAACACAGCCTCCGCATGCCCAAGAGCCGCGAATGCCTGTGCAATGTGATGTCGTTTGATACCGGGGATATCCGCCCCGATGATACAGGCCGGGCCGGGTGGCGCGCGCCGCAGCATGCGCGCCATGCGATCACCCAGATTTCCGCGCCCCTGTGGCCAACGTGGCAGGTGGCCGGGCCAGATGCGGCTTTGCAGGCCTTCATGGTCCGGCGCAACGGCTAAAACAATCTGCCAGCGCGGGTCCTCAAGACGCCGTAGAAGTGCCGCCACCTGATGTCGAAACCACCATGCTGCGGCGGTCATCCCGATATCGCGGCCCAGTCGCGTCTTGACCCGTCCTGGGCGGGGCTCCTTTACCATAACGATGAGGGTGCGGTTCACAGGTCTTGCACCATTTTGCGGGCGTCGCGCCATTTTTCCAGCAGCCGATCAGTTTTCATGTCAACGGTTCGGGCAATGGGCGCCTTCACGCAAAGTAGTCTTTCAGGATCCGGCCATAGATCGCCTTGAGCTGGTGAATATGCTCAATCCGCACATGTTCATCAACCTGGTGCATCGATTGACCTACCAATCCGAATTCCACCACCGGGCAATGCGCCTTTATAAAACGCGCATCCGACGTGCCGCCGCTGGTCGACAGCACCGGCGTCACGCCGGTTTCCGCCGCGACAGAGCGCGCCACGAGATCAGACAATGCACCCGGCGGGGTGATAAAGCTTTCGCCGGAAATCGTGACACGCAACGCCACCTGCACGCCAAATTCTTCCCTGATCTTTGCGACTTCGCGCTCAAGCCATTCTGTCAAGCTTGCCCCGGAATGGGTGTCATTGAAGCGGATATTTACAGTGCCCGTGCAGGCCGCCGGGATCACATTCGTTGCCGAATTTCCGGTGTCGACCGTAACAACGGCGAGCGTCGACGCATCAAAATGGTCGGTGCCGCGATCAAGTTCATGGGATGCAAGCCGGTCCATTAACCGCATCATCGCGGGCATCGGATTATTCGCCCGGTGCGGATAGGCGGCGTGGCCCTGGGTGCCGACCACATTGAAATGCGCATTCAGCGATCCGCGGCGTCCAATTTTGATCATGTCGCCCATCTGCTCGGGGCAGGTCGGTTCCCCCACCAGGCAGACGTCCATCCGTTCGCCTGCCTTCGCCATGTAATCCAGCAACGCCAGCGTTCCGTCCACGCTTTCGCCTTCCTCATCGCCGGTTATGGTCAGGATTATACTGCCATCCGGCGGCGTATCCCGGACGAAATCTATTGCCGCGGCGGCAAAAGCCGCGACACCGGATTTCATGTCCGTGGTGCCACGACCGTACATGACGCCGTCTTTCACTTCGGCTCCGAAAGGCGGCATCGTCCAGTCCGCCTCATTTCCGACCGGCACCACATCGGTATGCCCGTTAAACCCGAAGGCGCGCCCGTTTCCCTTGCGGCCCCAGCGCGCAAACAGATTACGGATGCCGCCCCGGTCCGCCCAGTGACATTCAAAACCGGCGCCGGTCAGCAAATCATTCAACACATCCAACGCACCCGCGTCTGCAGGCGTGACAGAGGCGCAGCGCACAAGTTTGGCGGTCAGATCAACGGGGTCGATACCGGGCATTATGGGTCCTTTCAGCGGATCATCGTGGAATGCCCCCTTGTCTGGGACGAAAATTCCGTGCTGCCAAGGGGTGGGCAGCAGGAAATGCTTAACAAATTGAAATCTTCCATGTTAAGGTTGCGCTAATAATATGACCCGAGGCAGGGCAACAGCATTGCCGGCACCTGAAAACAGGGCCACCCGTTAAAAGATACGGTTAATTCGAGCATGGGTTGAACTCATGCCGCGCTGTGCTGTGCTGTCTCGAACAAATGGGTTTGGGGCACAAAGTGGTAGCAGCATCGGAACTTCCGATCGAAACGATCCGCGAAGGCACGACCGCCAATGACATGGCAGAAACGATTTTTGGCGACGGTGTGACCGTTGTCAACGCGACCTACTATGGCGATAACGACAGTGCAGGCACCTATTCCGGTGCGTCCTCCACCTCTGCGGGTGTGGCCCCCTCGGATACCGGCATCATCATGTCGACAGGCAACGCGCAGGACTTTACCAACAGCAGTGGGCAATCCAACCAAAGCGCCAGCACCTCGACCAATACATCCGGGACAAACGGCCACGGTCAGTACAACACAGCCGCAGGTGCGCGCACCTATGACGCATCGACGCTGGACGTTGATTTCATTCCCGACGGCAGTGTGATGACGATGCAGTTCGTCTTTTCTTCCGAAGAATATCCGGAGTTCGAAAACTCCATTTATCAGGACTTCTTTGGTGTTTGGGTAAACGGTCAACAGGTGCCGTTGGATGTTGGCAATGGCGATACCGATCCGGGCAACATAAATACCACCAATAATATCAACATGTACGTCAACAACCAGAATGACCAGTTCAACACGGAGATGGACGGCTTTACCATCACCATGACGCTGACGATGTACGTAAACCCCGGTATTCTGAATTCCATTCGCATCGCCATCGCGGATGTGTCTGACAGCAACTACGATTCCTCGGTCCTGATTGGCGCAGGTTCCGTCCAGACGGCGCTTGTCGCGCTCTCGGACAACGTGGACGTTTATCCCGATGGCACAACGACAATCAACGTGCTGGATAACGATCTGAACAACGGACCCGGCACCCTGACCATTACCCACATCAACGGACAAGCTGTCACAGCGGGGATGACCATCATTTTGCCCACGGGTCAGATGGTCACGCTGAATGCCGACGGCACCTTTACCGTGCAGGGCGACGGCGATAGCGAAAACTTCAACTTTACCTATACCGTAACAAACGGGGTCAATACCGACGTCGGATTTGTCAACGCCACCTCTGTCCCCTGTTTCGTGGCGGGCACCATGATCGCTACGCCTGACGGGGAACGCGCCGCCGAAACGCTGTGCATCGGCGATCTTGTTCTGACGCAGGACGATGGCCCACAACCGCTGCGCTGGATTGGTGCGCGCCGGGTTGCAGCCACCGGCGACCTTGCGCCAATCTGTATTCGCGCCGGTACTTTCGGCGATCACCGCGACTTGCGCGTCTCACCGCTGCACCGGGTGTTGATCCGCGACAGCGTGGCAGAGCTGCTGTTCGGCGAAACCGAAGTGCTTGTCGCGGCCCGCGATCTTGTCAATGACCGCTCCGTGACCCGTCAGACAGGCGGCGAGGTGACATATGTCCATCTTATGTTCGACAGCCATCAGGTGATCTTTTCCGAAGGGCTTGAGACAGAAAGCTTCCTTCCCGGCCCGCAAACCAACAAAAGCTTCGAGACCCAGATCGTGGATGAGATCTGCGCCATCTTCCCCGATATCAACCCCGAAACAGGCGAAGGCTATTCCCCTGCTGTGCGGCATACCCTGCGCCGCTACGAAGCAGATCTGCTGCGCGCAGGACAGGCGGCATGACCCGATGACCTGGATTGCGCTGACTGACCATGACGACCGCCGCCTTTCGCTACGGGGGCTGGGATCGGACAAGAAGGACACGCCGGTATTGGCCGACAACCCTGGCACGCTGCTGACGCGCGGCACCTTGATGTTTGAAACCCGGCTTTCAGGCGATGGGCGTCCACAGGTCCTTTTTGGATACAAGACAGAGTTCCCCGGCCTGCGCAGTCTGACATTTCAGGCAATCCCCGGTGGCGGCATAGCCATGGTTCAGGTGCAGGGCAAGGACATCACCCACGCCGCAATCAAGCACAAGGACAGCGGCCGGACTGATGTGGTTCGTATCGTCTATTCGTGGGACAGCGTTGCCCGGTGGGGCCGTATGACGCTTGAGCAGCCCGAAGAATTTACCGTGCTCAGCGTAACAGTGAACAACCCGCGCCCGCTTAATCTTGCGGATATTCGTGATCTTATGCTGGGCCAGAACGGGCAGACCTTTGCACCCGATATGATCTTTGCCGCGCTTTCCGACCGGATTGAACCGATTGGTCCGATGCCGACGCTGCTGCCCAGTACGCCGCTGGCCACGCCTTGGGGGTACAAACCCGCCGCACAGCTTCAGCGCGGCGATACCGTATTGACCCAAGGGTCGGGCGTGGTGCCGGTCCTGCACCGCGTATCACGGACAGTCCCGGCACGGGGCAGCTTTCGACCGGTCCGCCTGCGCGCACCGTATTTCGGATTGCAGCAGGACATCATCGTGTCACCTGATCAGCGGTTGATGATCGACGGGCCAGAAGTGGAGTATCTGTTCAATCAAGAAGCGGTGCTGGTGCCTGCGCGCCACCTGGTCAACGGTTTTGCCGCTCTGGCAGAACCCTGCGGGCCGATGATCCGTTACACGCAGCTGGTGCTACCTGCGCATGAAACCATGCTTGCCGCCGGGACCGCGCTTGAAAGTCTTTATATCGGTCGCATCCGGCGCAGCCCTGAGCATCTGCACAGCAGCGTGTTGCACGCGCTTGACCGGGGCAGCCTGCCGGAACATGGCCGCCCTGTGCATCAGGTCCTGCGCTGGTTCGAGGCGATTCACTTGGCGCGGCAACGCGCGGCATAGGGACTTTGCGGCGGCGCGGCATCATTTTGTACCGCCATGCGCAGCCGGGATGAAGCGGCACCAAAAACCGCAAAC
>JAGXHC010000055.1 GCA_024636405.1 Sulfitobacter sp.
GTTATGATCCACCAACTCATCCGCTTGCGCCAGCGACAGATGTCCGGACCAGACCGCCGATCCGGTCGTCACGCCGAACCGTCCCTCTTCGTCCTGGAACGACACCACAGAAACCTGCGGCCCGCCCGCTTCCTGCGCAGCCCGCGCTACCGCTAACGCCGCTATCACACCCAGCGCCCCGTCCAGCCATCCGCCCTCGGGCTGGCTGTCCGAGTGTGATCCCAGCAGGATCGACGGCGCCTGCGCCAAGCCAAACAGATTGCCCATGGCATCTACCACAACACGCAATCCCGCTTCCTGCATCCGCCCAGACAACCACTCCCGCGCAGCAATATCCGCCGCCGAATAAGCAGGCCGCACGACCCCCTTACGAACCCCGGAAGCACCAAACTCACGCAATTGGTGGAGGTCTGCCAGAAAGCGCTCAGCGTTGATCTTCATCATCCATTCCTCTCTTCCGGCGATAAATATCCGGGCTTATGTATCAAACGCACCAAGCCTGCGGCGGTGTGTGAATGATGGTTAAGATATTAGCCCTTTGGATCACCGGCGTTTTCGTTTCTGTGTACCCACAAACCCCTCAGCTCATTGAGAAACGTGGCGTTGAAGAGTTCGTGGATAGGCACGGCTCCGACGCCTTCACTCAGAACGGTTTCCAACCTATCCAATTGCAGCACCCCATGGAACACTACCACTGCAAGAACATTGACCTCCTCATCAAAAACGTCCCTTCCGAACACGGCGATATGAATAAGCCAATCACCCATGTGGGTTTCTCTTTCGAAGAATTGTGGCGGAATGCTTGCCCCCAGCATACTAAATCGGCCAGAACTTCCGATTTGTCCGGGCGCGATAGCGGGCATGTCTATAGCGTAAGTGAATTCGAGATTCCCTCTTTCATAGTCCCCACCCATTGGGAGCGAAGTGCGCCCGGACAGCTTGACAACGGCTTGTATTTTTTGCGCGGGGGATTGCCCAACGTTTCGGACATTTATCCCTATCGTCGGGTGGCAATTCTCATTGGACCCAAACACAACTTGCTCGATAGTCAGGTAAGCTCTGGCCTGTGCCTGCCCAATATCACGGGTGACAGTGACAGCATCATCAGCGGCTCTTACGGCCCTGCGGGTCTCTACAAGGGTGTCTCGAATCCAAACAATACCAAGGCCAGTTACAAAAAGCGTGCAGGTAGAGATGATCATCATCCAAAACGCCAAGCGGGACATATCCTGTTGAGCATAAAGGTCTTGTCTGGCCTCGGATTAATTTTGTGCGGTCTCGGCGGCTTCAATCACACACTTGCGCAAGGCGGTAGGCTCAGTGCTAATACAAGCGGCCAACGCACTTTTTTTTACTGCCTCATAATGCTGACGGGCGCTTACCTCATTGCGACCAACGTCCACGCCAGCGGTTTGCCCCGTTGCGAAGATGATGGTGGCAACCCCAATAATTATCACACAATGAGCGAATGCTTCTAAAAGCGTAGCTCGTTGATTTGGATCACGCTTAGGCATTGGAGAAAGTACGCCGCTGAAAATTTGCCACGAGACAACTTATTGCGAACGTTTGGCTCTTTGTCACCAATCAATTCCGCAAGCTGAGCGTAGGTTACGCCCTGCCGCTTCAATTCAGCCTTCAAAATGTTCGCCGCCTTGGCTTCCCAATCGCTCTGATCTGGCATAATGCTTTCCGTATGTGATAAAGGTATCATATACGTGATATTTACCGTTGTAAACCATGCCTATATGTACTATATATGTGATATAAGTAATCACATAGGTACAAATTGGCCCAGCACTTCCTCCTTTCAGCGGCATCACGCACTCTCAGCCTTCGCAGCATATACAAAGCTGGCGAAGCGGCGGCGTATGAAACGTTCTGCAAGATGCGCTGGCCTGAGACAGATGGCGAAGCGGTTTGCCCATGCTGCGGCTTTGATGAAGCGTACAAGATCACCACCCGCCGCAAATTCAAGTGTAAGGCATGTCACCACCAGTTTAGCGTCACGTCCGGCACAATCTTTGCATCGCGCAAAATGGATTTTGTGGATTTGCTGGCCGCGATCTGCATCATCGTGAACGCGTCTAAGGGCGTGAGCATGATTCAACTGAGCCGCGACCTTGACTGCCAGTACAAGACAGCCTTTGTGCTGGCCCACAAGCTGCGCGAAGCAATGGCGATGGAAGTACACACGGGCGAAGTGCTGGAAGGCCACGTTGAGATTGATGGCGCGTATTTTGGCGGTCACATTCGCCCGGAGAACGCCAAGGCAGACCGCAAGGACCGCCGCTTGAAAGAGAACCAGACGGGCAAGCGCCGCGTCGTAATCGCCCTGCGTGAGCGTGAGGGTCGCACCCTGCCATTCGTTCGCATGTCCGAAGGCGAAGGCGTAGCGCTGGCAAACGATAACGTATCGCGCCTGTCCACCATGTCAGCGGATGAAGCCAGCCATTGGGATGAATTGCACATGGGCTACCACGTTGACCGCGTGAATCATTCCGAGATTTACAGCGACCACGGCAAGCATACCAACATGGTGGAAAGCTTCTTTAGCCGCCTGCGCCGGATGGTTGAGGGTCAGCACCACCACGTTAGCCCGCAGTACCTCTACCAGTACGCCAACCACGCGGCATGGTTGGAAGACAACCGCCGCACCGACAAAGGCACACTGGCGCAGATCGTGGTAAGCAATTCGATGGGTTCGCCTGTCAGCCGCCAGTGGAAGGGGTATTGGCAGCGGGCGGCGTGACGCACCCCACCGCTTGTGAGAACATTCGCGAACATCGTTAGACTCAGTGCTTGGCAATATGATAAACAACAAATGAGGCGGTCAGGGTTAGTGGCCCTGCCGCCTCTTTTTGAAACCTTGGTCGTGGTGGACCTTGGTGTGTGATCACCCCTAACTAATGTCACAGGGGGTGACTCGCGTCAAGCCCATCACGGCCTCGAAATGGAGGCCCTTATGGCCCAAACTATCAGACCGCGCGGCGCAAGCGGGCAAGAATATGCGTTTACTATCTACCCAAATGGGCAGCCGTTTCGTCCTGTGTCAGCGGTCTACTTGCTTTGCAGGCGGCTCATCAGCGGCAGCTACGAAGTGCTTTACGTTGGTGAAACCCAATCTCTCGAAAAGAGGTTTGTTTCGGGCCACGATGGGTACATGCGGTCCATCAATAAGGGCATGACTCATATCGCAGTTATGAGTGTTATGGGCGATGCAAATCGCCTTCGCGTTGAAACTGACATTCGCCATGCGATAAACCCTTCTTGCAATGCGCAAAGCGTCAACGCCCTACGCGGTCAATATTGATATAGTGTGCTGGCCCTACGGGGCCAGCCACAACCGGCCCTCGCGACTGATCAGCCCAGCCTTCTTTAGCTTACTCAACGCCAACGCAGCGCGCTTGTGAGCGGCATCAAAGTCAATCTCTGGACGCCGCTCGGATACATAGGCTGCAACCTCACGCGCGGTCATAGGCCCGTCCCTGAGCACATCCATTACCATTCTCGCCATATGCCCCCGCCGCGCTGCATCCGGTAACTTGGCGGGCAGCACAGCAGGCATGTGAACGCCCCGCAGAGCCAATAACGCCTCGACATGCGCCAGCCCCACGCCATCGCCGCGTGTGATCTGCTTTCGGAGCGCCAGGAGCGCGTTGTTGATGCTTTTGTCCTGCATGGTGGCAGGTTAGCAAATCAGCGCGGATAGGGATTCACTATTGTTGGTGCGTTTGATACATAAGCCCGTAAATATCTCAGGGAGTTTGAGGGGCAGCGCCCCTCATTCACTTATAGAATCGTGTGCGCCGCAGGCGCTCGATCAAGCCGCGCCTACTCTGCTGCCACGCGTTCTCCGGCCGCCTCGACCTTCACGGCAGAAAATTTGAATTCCGGGATCTTGCCATAGGGATCGACCGCGGGATTGGTCAGGATATTCGCCGCCGCTTCAACATAGGCGAACGGCAGGAACACCATGTCCGGTGATACGGCGCGGTCTTCGCGGGCCATAATCTCGATGCTGCCCCGCTTGGTGGACAGACGCACATGCTCTCCCGGTGCCACGCCCAGCTTGCGCAGGGTCGATGGATGCAGCGAACAGTTTGCCTCCGGCTCCAGCCCGTCCAGCACGGAAGCGCGACGCGTCATTGATCCGGTGTGCCAATGTTCAAGCTGCCGTCCGGTGGTCAGAATCATCGGATATTCCGCATCCGGCACGTCGTCCGGTGCGATGATCGACGCAGGCGTGAACCGCGCCCGCCCGTCCTTGCGCGGAAAGCCATCGCCAAAGACAATCGCCTGCCCCGGATCGGTGGGGCTGAGCGATGGATAGGTCACCGCATTTTCACGCTCCAGCCGATCCCATGTGATATTGTTGAGGCTCTTCATGTTCAGCTTCATTTCGGCAAACACATCTGCCGGGCTATCGTAGTGCCAGCCGAGGCCCAACCGTTTGGCCAGTTCCACCTCGATCCACCAATCCTCGCGCGCCTCGCCCGGAGGCGTCACAGCGGCGCGGCCCATCTGAACCTGCCGATTTGTATTGGTCACGGTCCCCGATTTTTCGGCAAAGGCGCTGGCGGGAAGGATCACATCGGCATAATTCGCCGTTTCGGTAATAAAAATATCCTGCACCACCAAATGTTCCAGTTTGGCCAACGCGTCGCGGGCGTGCTCGACATCCGGGTCGGACATGGCCGGATTTTCGCCCAGCACATACATGCCGCGAATGTCACCGTCATGCACCGCGTCCATGATCTCGGTTACGGTCAGGCCTTTTTGATTGCTGAAATCCTCCGATCCCCAAACTTCCGTAAAGGCCGATCGCACGCCGTCATCCATCACCGATTGGTAATCTGGCAGGAACATCGGCACCAGCCCCGCATCGGACGCGCCCTGCACGTTGTTCTGGCCCCGCAGCGGATGCAGGCCCGCACCGGGGCGGCCGACCTGTCCCGTCATCAGCGCCAACGAAATCAGACAGCGCGAATTGTCGGTGCCGTGAATGTGCTGAGAAATCCCCATGCCCCAAAAAATCATCGCCGCGTTGGCACCGGCAAATGTCCGCGCCACATCGCGCAGGACCTCAGCTTCGATGCCACAGATCGGGGCCATCTTTTCCGGCGTGAAATCCTTAAGGTGTTCCTTTTCGGCGTCCCAGTTTTCGGTATAGGCCGCGATGTACTGCTCATCATAAAGCTTTTCTTCCACGATCACATGCATGATCGCGTTCAACATCGACACATCGGTGCCGGGCCGGAATTGCAACATGTGTGACGCAAACCGCCTCAAGCCCACGCCGCGCGGGTCCATCACGATCAACTTGCCGCCACGTTTGGTGAACTGTTTGAAATAAGTCGCGGCGACGGGGTGGTTTTCAACCGGGTTGGCCCCGATCACGATCGCAACATCGGCGTTCTCGATCTGATTGAAGGTCGCGGTCACGGCGCCTGAGCCGACGTTTTCCATCAGAGCGGCCACCGATGACGCATGGCACAACCGCGTGCAGTGATCGACGTTATTGTGGCCAAAGCCCTGCCGGATCATCTTCTGGAACAAATACGCTTCTTCATTGGTGCATTTGGCGCTGCCAAAGCCAGCCACTCCTGTACCGCCGATTTCCTTCAGACCATTGGCGGCGAAATCCAGCGCCTCGTCCCAGCTGGCCTCGCGGAAGAACTCGGACCAGTTGCCGGGATCGACGTTCAGCCCTTTTGGCGGCGCATCATCGCGGCGGATCAACGGTTTGGTAAGGCGGTGATCGTGGTGGATATAGTCGAACCCGAAACGCCCCTTGACACAAAGCCGACCTTCATTCGCGGGGCCGTTAATGCCCTCGACATATTTGACCTTGCCGTCCTTGACCTTGAGCGAGATCTGGCACCCCACACCGCAGAAGGGGCAGATGCTGTCGACCTCTGAATCGAAATCCGCAGAATCGCCGACCTGATTGGCATCCACCACGGTGGCAGGCATCAATGCGCCGGTCGGGCACGCCTGCACACATTCGCCACAAGCCACGCAAGTTGACGCACCCATGGGATCGGCCATGTCAAAGGTCGGATAAGTCGCATGCCCGCGCCCTGACATGCCGATCACGTCGTTCACCTGCACCTCGCGGCAGGCGCGCACGCACAGCCCGCATTGGATGCAGGCATCAAGGTTCACGCTCATCGCCACATGGCTATCGTCAAGCAGCGGTATGCGGCCCTCTTCGAGCTTGGGAAAACGGCTTGTCTCGACCCCGTTCATCGCGGCCATGTCCCACATGTGGCTGGACTTGTCGTGGCTCACCGCGTGGTCGGGGTGGTCGGCCATCAGCAGTTCGACCACCATCTTGCGCGCGTTCACCGCACGCGCGTTGTTGGTTGTGACCACCATGCCGTCAGCGGGTTCACGGATGCATGAGGCGGCCAGCACGCGTTCGCCGTCGATCTCTACCATGCAAGCGCGGCAATTGCCGTCGGGGCGATATCCCGGCGCGGGTTTATGGCACAGATGCGGGATCTTCAAACCCCGGCCGTTTGCCACTTCCCAGATCGTCAGCCCGGCCTCGGCCTCGACTGTTTCGCCGTCCAGCGTGAATGTGACCTTGCCTGCCATGGTAATCTCCCCAACCTGTCACCCCACTCTATAGCCAATCACGTGTATTTCCAGCAGTGCCATTCCCGACACCCTGCCAAGGAATCACGCCAAAGCCGTTTCCGATGCGCGACGCGCGGCATGGTTCGGGGCACTTTTTTCAGCCGACGCTGCACACGCACTTTCAACCCGGACGCCAAGCGCCTATCAAAGTTGCAAAACCGGAAGGATTTCATGTCTCACATCACCCTCATTCGCCACGGGCAGGCAAATTCAATGGCCAAGGACGAAGCCAGCTATGACAAGCTGAGCGAACTTGGGCACCGCCAGGCGGGTTGGCTTGGCGCGCATCTGCGCGACAGCAAGACACATCACACGCGGCTGTACACCGGCACCTTGCGCCGTCATGTGGAAACCGCAACGGGCATGGAAACAGACCTGACCCCGATCCGGGATGAGCGCCTGAACGAGCTGCAATATTTCACCCTTGCCACCTTGATGGAACAGCAGCACGGCATTCCATTTCCCGTCGGGCCGGGCGCATTTACGCAACATATGCCAAAGGTATTCGACCTCTGGAAAGCGGGTAAGTTCGAAAATGCGCCTGAAACCTATGCGAACTTCGAGGAACGCGTGCAAAGCGTGCTGCACGAGATTGCCGAGGGCGATGGGCCTGCACTGGTGGTGACGTCCGGTGGGCTGATCTCGATGGCGATGGCGCAGGCGATGGGCCTTGGGATTCCAGCGATGTCGCGGATCGCACTGGCGATCATGCACACATCCATGCACCGGCTGTTCCCGATTGGCGGGCATTGGGCGCCGGTCCTGTTCAACGCAGTACCGCATCTTGACCGGGCTGACCGGCGCGATGCGCAAACCCACATCTGAAAGGTTCGACATGCTCAAGCTTTATTATGCGCGCGGTACTATCTCCATCGCCGTGGCGATCGCACTGGAAGAGGCCGGATTGCCTTACGAAGCGATCGCGATTGATTTCAAATCGGCAGCCCAGACATTGCCTGACTACCTTGCCATCAATCCCAAGGGCCGGGTGCCTGCAATGGTCACGCAAAGCGGCGCGATCCTGACGGAAACCGGTGCGCTGCTTGAATATATCGCTGCGCAGGCATCGCAGACCCGGCTGGTGCCGGATGATATTGACGCCGCCGCCCATATGCGCAGCGTCATGTATTTCCTGGCCTCCACCATGCATGTTGCCCATGCGCACAAAATGCGCGGCAGCCGCTGGGCAACGCAGCAGGCAAGCTTTGACGACATGGCCGCCAAGGTGCCTGAAACGGTTGCGGCCGCCGCAGCATATGTTGAATCGGACTGCCTGCGCGGTGATTTTGTGACCGGAGACGGCTTCAGCATCGCAGATGCCTATCTGTTCGTGGTCCTCAACTGGATCGAAGGCGACGGCGTGCCGCGCGTCGGCTTCCCCAAGATCGACGCCTTTCTCAAGCGAATGGAAACCCGCGACAGCGTCAAAACTGTCCGCGCCAGAGGGATGCTTTGATCATGGCACATCTGTGGGTCCGCGCCGAACAGCGCCCAAATGAGGCCCGCGTGGGCCTGACGCCGGAAGGCGCCGCCACATTGTTGGCGGATGGGATAAAAGTCACCGTCGAATCCAGCGACACGCGGGCGATCCCCACGCAGGCCTATGCCGACGTCGGATGCACCATAGCCCCTGCGCACAGCTGGACCGACGCGCCGCGCGATGCAATTATCTTCGGCCTCAAGGAGCTGCCGGAAGACGGCACGCCGCTGCGACACACCCACATCATGTTCGGCCACGCGTTTAAGGGGCAAGGCGCGGGGCGCGTCCTGCTGCAACGTTTCCGCGAAGGCGGCGGTACGTTGCTGGATCTGGAATATCTGACCAACGACGCGGGCCGGCGTGTCGCCGCCTTTGGCTATTGGGCGGGGTTTGCCGGGGCGGCGGTGGCGCTCAAATGCCGGATTGCACAATTGCGCAACAGCATCTGTGGGCCCGTGTGCCCCTATGAAAACGCCGATGCATTGAAGGCTGAACTGGCCCGCGAGCTTGCTCAGGTCGCCGCCATTGATGAAAGTGCGCTGATCATCGGAGCACTCGGGCGTGTCGGCACCGGGGCTGCGGACCTTTGCAAGGCGATGAACATCCCGGTCACCGGATGGGACATGGCCGAAACCGCCAGCGGCGGACCGTTCCCGGAGATCCTTCAACACACGCTGTTTTTCAATTGCATTCTTGCAGGCCCGAAAACGCCAGTGTTCGTACTGCCAGACGCGCCCACCGCCGACCGCGCCTTGCGTGTCATCGGCGACATCGCCTGTGATCCCGATAGCGATTATAACCCGATCAAGGTCTATGACCGGACAACGACCTGGGACGCGCCGGCTATCCGCGTGCATGACGCCCCGCCGCTGGATGTCACGGCGATCGACAACCTACCGTCGATGCTCCCGCTTGAGAGCTCTCAGGATTTCGGCAGTCAGCTGCTGCCAACCTTACGCGAATTGGCAGCGGATAAATCCGGCGTTTGGCTGCGGGCAAAAGCGTTGTTCGTGGAACATCGCGGCGCGCTCTGAGCGGGGTAAGTCAGGAAAACACCCGAAAGTAGAGCCAGTCGGGCAGGAACCGCGCCCCGCGAAACGCCAACGAAAAGAGCCACGGGAAGCTCTTCTTAAAGCGATCACCCGAGATGTGATCCATCACCTCCTGCGCTGCCTTTTCAGGCTCCATCAAAAACGGCATACGGAAATCGTTCTTGTCGGTAAGTTGCGTTTTTATGAAACCGGGGCAGATGACCTGCACCTGCACGCCTGTCTTGCGCAGGTCGGCGTGCATACATTCCGCCAGTGACATCGTCGCCGCCTTTGATGCGGTATAGCCGATGGAGCCGGGCAAGCCGCGAAACGCCGTCAGGCTGGACGTTATGACAATATGCCCGCGGTCGCGAGCGACCATCGGCGGCACCACCTGGCCCATGACACGCACCAGACCGGTGAAATTAACATCGGCCATGGTGGTGGCCTGTTTTGCATTCCAATCCTTGGCACCAAAGGGCCAATAAACCCCGGCAAGATAAACCACGCCATCAACTTCACCCACTGCAGTCGCGGCCGCTTCAATGCTGGCTTCGTCGGTTACGTCCATCACCTGCACCGACGCCCGGCCCGGAAGTTCGGCGGCAAGTGCTGTCAGTTTATCTTCGGACCGCGCGGACAGGATCACTTCGGCCCCTACCGCGTTCAGCTTGCGCGCCAACGCAGCACCCAACCCGTCACTTGCGCCGA
>JAGXHC010000056.1 GCA_024636405.1 Sulfitobacter sp.
ACGTTAATCGGTCCCCCGCAAAAGCAGGAAAAGAAGGCCGTCAGCGGCCCAAAATCACATCAAACGTTAGGCGGGCGCAGGAAATGCGTAGCTCCGCCGGAAACCATCCGCAAAAGGGGCAAAGGATCATGACCGTCGCCACGGTCTTGCGACATGGCAAACTGCGCTTGTTGGATAAACGCCGACAAGCAGATGCCGCTGCAGCACTGATCCGCATTCTGCGTCGCGTCGTCGGCGGATTTACTGTGGCCCTTCGTACACCCGTCACCCAGCATCGAATGGCTGGAGTGGTCCACCGCAACCCGCACAAGTGAGGCGTCGGAAGTCATATCGTGGGTCCCGTGCACGGACGCATTGTCAGCCATATTGTGACCGGCATGTGCCGATGATGGCGGCAAAAGCACAACAGCCATCGCAAACACAACACAGACAATGGCGCGCAACACGGCGTAAGAGATGGATTTACCAAACATTGACGCCTACCTGACCGATCATAATTTTGCTGTCAACGCATACTGCGCTGGAAGGTTTGCTCAAGTTCACGCGATGTTGTTCATCGGACCCTAAAACTCACCAAACACCATTCGAACAGTCACGGCCGTGTCGGGATTTGCCGACGCTCCCGCCAGCGGCTGTGTCCACGCGATGTAAACCCCCGCATCCGTCAGCACCATGCGCGGAAAATTGAGCGCGCCGGGCGCTCGGTTAAGGGAGATCACCTGGGGCCGGTCACATCCGGTGGTCGGCGCGGCGCGACAGATCATCAAGGCTTCGCCGGCAGAGGTCCATTCCACCCAAGACACCAATGCAGCGCCATCAGCAAGTTGCACAACATCCACGCGCCCCGCAGCGCGCCCGACATCCACGCGAGACGGCGCAGTGAACGTGGCACCTGCGTCCTCGGAGAACGCGACAAGAACCTTGGGCACATCCTGCGCAGCCGTGAACCATGCCACAACTGCGCGCTCTGATCGGGCATCGATGGCAGGACCGTTCACCGGGCAGCCGTCAATTTCCCAGCCGTCACCATGGACGGTCGCAGGGTCGGACCAGACCCCGTCAATGCGCCGCACAACGGAAATATCGCGCACTTCGGTTGCTGTCCGGTCGCGGTAGACCGCAATTACGGTGCCACTGTCCGTTATGGCCGCCGAGGTCTGGCAACAGCTGCATGTACGCACATCCAGTGCGATATCTTCTGACAGGTGCCCGTCGGTTCCGATGGTCGTCGCGCGCAATTGCATGGCATTTTCGTATACAGTTTCTTCCGCGCCCGTTGCCTCGGGGTTATATGCGCGTCCGTCCAGCCATATCGCCAACAGATCGCTGTCTCCGACCGGTAACAGCGTGACAAATCCATGTTGGCGCTTTGTGCGATCCCGGTGGGGCGTAATCGGATCACGCCACGTGGCACCCTGATCGCCCGACAGTGCTACTTTGAAATCATAGTCATACCCCGTAGGGCTGTTTTCCTGTAGCCAGTGCACGGCGAGAGTGCCATCACCAAATGCCGCGACAGAGGGGAAATCAGCCCAGTTGATAAAGAGATCGTCCGATGTCACCACAGTGGCGGGTTCGCTCCAGCCTGCGCCGCGTCGCTGTGTTGTTTTGACGGTAAAGCCGGTGTCGGTGGGTTCCATCCAGCTGAGAAAGACGCGGCCGTCCTTCAACGCGAAAACATCCGGCTGCTGCGCGCCGATACCGACAGGCAAATCGATCTCTGTCATTTTGGCGAAAACATTGGCTTGAGCCGGGAGTATTCCGCTTGCGAGAGACAAAGCCGAGGTCAGCACCAAAGGTACGATGCCGATCTGGAAATTATTCAGGCATTCAAAACGGAACTTACGCATTACTACCTCGATTTTCCGTTGGACTTTGGCAATTCGCAGCCTGACCAACTTGTTTCGCCCTGATCTATCGCCAATGCATACCAGCCAACGTTCACAACCTTCAATTTTGCAAGCACCATTCAGCGAAATGTGAACAGCGCAAGACTATCCATCTGACATGATCCGCATCGGCGGTAATTCAACGTATCTGTCATGGTTAGGGCAAACTTGGCGTTTTTGGCGAATGCCCCCGGTCATATCCGGGGCACCGTTCAGGTCGTTCCAAGGGGCGGATTTCGGGGCGCACATGGTCCTGCGCGTGCCCTCGAACGTGATGCACTGCGAGTGCCTGTTCGGCAAATTCTCCACCGTTATAAGGTGCGCGAACGAAATTACGATCACCGAGGACAGCACCGCGCAGGCGATCCGCGCGTTGCATGCGCAAGGGCTGCGTGTCATCATGGCGACAGGTGACAATGAATGAACGGCACGGGTAGTGGCAGGAAAAATGGGTATCGATGAAGTGCGCGCAGGCGTCTTGCCCGATGACAAGAAGGCACTGATCGACACATTGCGCAAAGAAGACCACAAAATTGCAATGGCCGGAGACGGTGTAAATGATGCACCTGCTCTGGCTACTGCCGATGTTGGCATTGCCATGGGCACCGACGCTGACGTGGCGATGGAAAGCGCAGGCATCACCCTGCTTGGCGGTGAACTGATGGGCATTTTGCGGGCTCGAAAACTGGCGCGCGCCACGATACGCAATATCAGGCAGAACCTTTTCTTTGCCTTCGCCTGCAATGCGCTTGGCGTAACGATTGCGGCCGGGCTCCTTTATCCTGTTGCCAGGTTGTTGCAGTCGCCGATGATTGCGGCAGAAGCCATGAGGCTTTCGTCGGTTTCAGCCATCACCAACGCACTGCGACTGCGGCGCGCTGATCTTCAGGCAAATTTGTAGAGGAAAAACGAATGCCCAGATTTCACATTCCCAACATGAGCTGCGGCCACTGCAAGGCTACTGTCGAGAAAACGATCCACGCCCTTGATCCTGCGGCACAGATAGAGTTCGACATGGCAGCGCGTGAGATCGTGACGGACACCAAAACCGAAACGAAAAGCCTTCAGTCAGCACTGTCAGCGGCAGGCTATGACGCGACGCTGTCGGCGCAGTGATAAGAATGAGAGAGTAGTATGATGCCCGATGTTTGCACGATCCGTTTCGTGCAAACATCGGGACCGGGTTTGGTGTCCATTCCGAAATGGTGACAATTTTGAGTGACCGACGGACTACCCGATAACGGTATCACACAACCGGGCGTGCATTAGAATCGCACCCGATGGGTCGGTAAGTTTGTGATGCGCTCCGCTTTGTGACACTTGTGCGCTCTGATGTCGCTCGCCCGTTGTGACAAAGACCAATGATCTCAGCCTGAAAATTGGGCGAATTTATTTCGAAACCACCCGTGGCTTGGATCTTCGTTATTTGTTCAAAGAACTGCCCTCAGGCGCCACCGTGATTGAGCATCGCTAGCAAGTTTTACCCGCGTGCAGTCTGCTTCAGGGGCGTTCCAGGATCCAGTCCGGCCTTATGCCGGACATCTCGATCGCGGCATGGGCGTCGCCGTCCGCGAAGAATCCGTGCTTAGCGATCAGGGCTGTCTTCAGGCCCGCGGCCTGACCCCCAAGGATATCCGTGTGCAAACTGTCGCCCACCATGACCGTGCGTGCCCGGTCGGTGCCCTTTACACGGGCGAAGGCCAGTTCGAAAATGTTACTGAACGGTTTGCCGAAAAATTGCAGCTGCGTGCCGGTGCGGTCGCCAAGGCGGTGCGCGAAATGGCCCGGTTCGATTGAAAACCCGGATTCGCGCGGGGCAACGATATCAGGGTTACCGACCAAAACGGGGCGCGGATGCCGCGCCAGCGACGCTTCCAGCAAGGCTTGATGCGGATCGGTCCAGCCCGCGCTTCCAAGCAGAACGAAACCTTCAACAGCGTCGTATTCTGCGGGGTCTTCGCCCAGAAAGATCAGGTCCAGCCCTTCAAGATCCGCACGCCCAAGCCTTTCGGGTGCCATCAGGCCCCAACGTCGGTGTGGCTCCTTCCAGATCCCGTGCAGCAGCGCCTTACGGCTGGTGATCACGTCCTCGGGCGCAAAATCGTAACCCATGCGTCGGTATTTCTGCATCAACGCGGCGTGGGGGTGGCTTGCTGCATTGGATACAACCAGCACCCGCTTGCCTGCCTTTTGCAGGCCAGCGACCCGTTCGGGCACACCGGGGATTGCAGCTTCCCCGATGTTGAGAACGCCAAAGGCGTCCAACATGAAGACATCCACCTCATCGGCAATCGCATCAAGGTTCGCCAACCCCTTGCCTACACCGCCGGGCGCCACATCAGGCAAACGGTGCCGAACAGCCTCATAGGCTGCAAAAGCCTCTGCAATTTTCAAATGATGGCGCCCCGGACCTTTGCCGATACCCATTCGGAAATCAGCACCGCCACAAGGATCACCAGCAGGATCAAAGAAACCTGCGGCCAGGCCAGCACATTCAGCGAGGCGGACAGTTGCAGACCGATACCGCCCGCGCCCACAAGGCCCAGCACGGTGGATTCGCGAATATTGATATCCCAGCGAAAGACGGCAATACCGGCGAAGGCGGGCATGATCTGCGGCACGATGCCATAGGCCATGACCTGCCAGCGCGACGCGCCGGTGGCGGTAACGGCCTCGACCTGGCTTTCGTCGATCTCCTCGATTGCCTCGTACAGCAGTTTGGCGCAGAACCCGATCGAACGGATCGCGATGGCAATCACCCCGGCAAACACGCCCGGTCCGATGATCGCGATCAGCAGCAATGCCCATATCAACGAATTGATTGATCTTGTGCCGACAATGATCAGCAACGCAATGGGACGGATCAACATCCGCGACGGCGTGGTGTTGCGTGCGGCCAGAAACGCCACCGGCACCGCAAGGAACAAGGAGATGATTGTGCCAAGGGTCGCAATGTTGAGCGTGTCCCAGATGGGGCGGCCCAGCCGGGTTATGTATTCCCATTTGGGCGGGGTTGCGCGGCTCCAGATGTCTCCGGCGATGCGCGGGGCGTCGTAGACGAAAAACCAGGTGGTCACCTCCGATATCTGTTGCCAGCAATAGGCAAAGATCGCGATACCGGTCAGCCACAACAGCCAGTGAAAGATGCTTTCGCGCGGCGTGCGACGCTGCCAAAGCTTGGTGCCGCTGCGTTCCTTGACTGGCATTACTGCACCCTCGCCCGAATGATCCCGGACAGATACTCAAGCACCATTACCACGACGATGATGATCAACAAGATTGCCGCCGCCGTGTCATATTCATAGCGGTCGAAAGCTGTGTTCAGCGTCGCGCCAATGCCGCCGGCCCCGACCAGACCCAAGATGGCGCTTTCGCGAAAGTTGATGTCAAGCCGGTACATCGACAGACCGATAAGCCGTGGCATAACCTGCGGCTGCACTCCGTAGTTGATCCATTGTGTCCAACGCGCACCGGACGCGCGGATCGCCTCTGCCTGCACTTTGTCCATGCTCTCGATGTCCTCGGCCAATAGCTTCGATAAAAACCCGATGGTCGCAAAGCTGAGCGTCAGGAAACCAGCCAACGGACCAAAGCCGAATATCGCGACCAGAAGGATCGCCACGATGATCTCCTGCAAGGCGCGGCTGACAGCGATAATCGCACGGCAGATCAGATACACCGGCAGCGGTGCGACATTGCGCGCCGCCCCCAAAGCGATGGGGATGGAGATTGAAATACCAACCACAGACGCGGCAACTGTCATGATGACGCTCTCAATCATCCCGGACTGGATATCTTTCGCCCGCGAGGTGAAGTCAGGGTTGGTGAAGGCCAGAACAAACTGCTTGCCGCGCTCCAGCCCCTCGTAGACGCGGCTCCAGTTGACGTCGATCGTCAGATAGGCTGCGATAAGGTAGGCAACAAACCCACCGAGCAAACCCAGCCGTAGCCAGCGCCGTTGAATGAAGGGGGGTTTCTTCCATGGCTTGCCCAGAACAGCCTGCAGTTCCGTGCTCATTCGGCGGCCTGAGCATCGGTGTCGTCGTCCACTTTGTCGATCGTCGCTTCCCAGTCCTCTTCGCCGTAGATCGTTGTCAGCACGTCGGGTGTCAGCGCGTCGGGCAGCCCGTCAAATTCGACCGCGCCAAGCCGAAGTCCGATAACCCGCTGCACAAACATCTGCGCCAGTGCTACGTCGTGGATATTGATGATCGCCGCAAGGCCGCGTTCCTTGCACAATTCGCAGATCAGCCGCATGATCTGGCGCGATGTCTTGGGATCAAGCGACGCTGTCGGTTCATCCACCAGCAGAACCGACGGGTTCTGGATCAACGCGCGGCAAATCCCGACCCGTTGACGCTGGCCTCCCGAAAGCTCATCCGCGCGTTTATCGGCCATATGTGAGAGGCCCACACGATCCAACAGGCGAAACGCCTCATCCACGTCCGACTGTGGAAATCGCCGCAGAAAGCTGCGCCAGAAGCCCACATAGCCAAGCCGCCCTGACAGAACGTTTTCCATCACGCTCAGCCGCTCTACCAGTGCATATTCCTGAAATATCATGCCCATGCGGCGGCGCTCTTTGCGCAGCCGTCCGGCGGACAGCTTGGTCAGTTCGGTTCCGTCAAGATACACTTCGCCCGACGTGGGCTCCACCAATCGGTTAATACATCTTATCAATGTCGACTTGCCCGCCCCTGACGGTCCGATCAGGGCAAGCACCTGTCCCTCCGGGATGTCCAGATCGACAGCTTTCAGCGCTTGGTCGCCTGTCTTGTAGGTTTTTGTGAGTTTGTCGAGCCGCAGCATGACAGCCTCCCCGCCCTGTTTATTATTGTTGAACGGGCGGCCGTTGCCAGCCACCCGTCAGAAGATCACTCGCAGGCGTAGCTGACGTCGTTGGCGGTGTCGATCTTGCGGATCACGTCCCAGAAGTCCTTGTAATTCATCTCAAGGAACTGGCCCTCACCGTTCTTCTCAAACTCTTCCTTCAGGCTGGTGCCTTCCCATTCGAAATTGAAAAAGGCATTGCGGATCTTGTCCTGAAGTTCAGGTTTGAGGTTGTAGACAACACCGTAACCGGTGGTCGGGAAGGTTTGCGATTTGTAGATCGATACGATCTGATCCGCAGAGACCACGTCACGCTCAAGCATCCGTGCCAGCACCGAATTGGCGATGGAAGCGGCAGGATAATCCTTGTTTGCCACACCCAGGATCGAGTTGTCGTGCTTGCCGGAATAGACGGGTTCAAAGTCGCGGTCAGCTTCCAGACCAAAGTCTGCCTTGAGGATGGCCGAGGGTGCCTTGAAGCCCGAATTCGATGTCGGTGAGGTAAACGCCAACTGCTTGCCCTTGATGTCCTCGACCTTTTCGATACCGGAACCGGGGTACGTGATGATTTCCATCTCATAGCCAAAGGTGCCGTCTTCGGACGCCATGATGGTGAAGGGACTGAAGCCTGCACAGTTTACGGCCAACGGATTCGATCCGGTATTGAAGCCCGCAATGTGCAGACGTCCTGATCGCATCGCCTCGATCTGGGCGGCGTTGCTTTGAACCGGGAAGAACACGACTTCTTTGCCGGTCTCCTTTTCCAGATGCGTCAGGAAATCTTCCCAGGCTTCCTTGTAGACTGCCGGATCTTCGACCGGGGTATATGCAAAAATCAATGTATCGGGATCAAGCTGGTCCGCCGCATCGGTCGGTGTATCCGCGATCAGGTCGCCGTCAGCATCGCAATAACGCACGTCCAGATCGCCCCGCTCGCACTCCTGCGCCGCGACAGGCGCGCCGAGGGAAACGAAAAGCGCAAGCGCCGTTCCCGAGAAAAGTTTGTTTAATGTTGTCATGATTGTTCCTCCTTGAACGGAGGCTAGTGGCTTGGGCGCGGTTGCACAACGGATTCTTGTACCGCACCTGTATCCGGCAAAATGGCCTGTACCGACCAGTCGTCGAACCCGGCAACATCCTTGAAATTCGCAGGATCAGCATTCAGGTAACCACCTCGAAAAAGCCGGAACGCCACCCCCGCGTTGCGGGCCGTTTCGAAATCAACCCCACTGTCACCAACGTAGACCGCTGATTTTTCCGTGCCTTCAAGCGCGGCGATGCATTGCAGCAAGGGGGCAGGATCGGGCTTTTTCGGCCGCCCCGCAACTGCGGCGGTGATTGCGTCAAAATACCCCGTCAGCCCCAGTTCATCGCATATCCGCAGCGCCGCAGGCTCTGGTTTGTTGGTACAGATACCAAGCCTGCAGCCTTTTGCGTGCAGCGTAGCCAGCACAGACAGAACGCCGGCATAGGGACGCGTCAATGTCGTCATGTTTGCGCCGTAGTTTTCGTGAAACCGCATCAAAGCCTGTGCCTGAAGGGCATCGGTCCAGACGCCAGTTTCGGCAACGCTGCGACGAACCGTCGCCTCAACACCGTGCCCGATAAACGAAGTGACCGTCGCCAAATCCAGCTTTTGCCGACCGATTGCCTGCAAGGCCACATTCATTGCGGCATGCAGATCCGGCGCGCTGTCGATCAGCGTGCCATCGAGGTCAAAGATGATGATGTCAGGTTGGGATGTCATAAAGTGCGCTTATCATTGGCGGAATAAAAAGAGAAAGTCGGCGCGCAAGGCGCTGAACCTTGCTGCGGGATGATGCCACGCATCCCTAGCCAACCATGGGGGTTTCGCCGGGCTGGGTGCGCAGATACTCCATCACCGCGCCGCGCACCGACTGATCGCCACGCGCACGCGCAGCATGGATCACTTCGCGCACTTCGTCGAGGTTCGAGCGCCGCAGAACGCTTTTGACTGGCCCGATGGAGGCAGGCCGCATCGACAGATTGTGCAGCCCGATGGCCGCAAAGCACAGCGCCTCGACAGGGCGGCCAGCGTCTTCGCCGCAAAACGACAGCGGCGTACCCGTCGCGACACAGCGGGCCACGATGTTTTCGAGAAAGGTCAAAAAGCTGACGTTAAGCGTGTCATAGCGGCGGCGCACCCGTTCATTTTCGCGATCCGCAGCAAAGAAAAACTGTTTGAGGTCATTGCCGCCAATCGACAAAAACCCGACCTCTTCGAAAAACTTGTCAGGCGCAAAGGCAAGGCTCGGCGTCTCAAGCATTGCGCCAACTTCGATTGTTTCGGGCAATACGTGGCCCAGACGCGCCTCGCGGGCCAGTGTCTTGTCCATCTCTGCCCGCGCGGCGCGGTATTCATCAAACTGTGCAACAAAGGGGAACATCACCGTCAGCGGCCGTCCCGCAGCGGCCCGGATCAGCGCCTGAAGTTGCATCCGCATCACGCCGGGCTTGTCCAGGCCCACGCGGATTGCGCGCCAGCCCAGTGCCGGGTTCGGTTCATCGTTGGGCTTCATGTAGGGCAGCACCTTGTCCGAGCCGATGTCGAGCGTGCGAAACACCACCCTCTTGCCATGTGCGGCATCCAGCACACGCGCGTAAAGGGCTGCAAGCTCCATCCGTTTTGGCATCTGGTTGCGCACCAAAAACTGCAGCTCGGTGCGAAACAACCCGACCCCTTCGGCCCCGGAATTGTTCAATGATGGCAGATCAGCCATCAGCCCGGCGTTCATGTGCAGGCCAATGACCTTACCGCAGAGCGTTTCAGCGCGCTTTTCGCGGATCGAGGCATAGCGCTCCTGCGCCGCCGCCTGCATTGCAATCTTGTCGCGAAATGCCGACGCGACGGTTTCGTCCGGGCGCAGTTGCACGATACCCTGTTCACCGTCCACCATAATATGGTCGCCGTTCAGCGCATCAGTCGTGATGCTGCCGGCGTGCACGATCAGCGGTATGGCCAGCGCGCGCGCCACGATGGCCGCATGTGATCCGACAGAGCCGCCTTCCAACACGATGCCGCGCAAGGAGCGGCCATAATCAAGCAGTTCCGCAGGCCCGATGTTGCGCGCGACCAGAATAGGGTCGGCGGGCATTTCGGCGCCGGTATCGGACCCCTGCCCGGTCAGATGTCGCAGCAGCCGGTTAGACAGATCGTCCAGATCCGACAGCCGTTCACGCAGATAGGCATCTGACACCTGCCCCATGCGGGCGCGGGCCATGGATTGTTCCTTTTCCACCGCAGCTTCGGCGCTCAGCCCGCTTTGGATGTCTTCGATCATGCGCCGCATCCAGCCCTTGGAATTGGCGAACATACGATAGGCCTCAAGGACCTGACGCTGATCCTTGTCGCCTGCCGCCATCGTCATCAACTGATCGACGCTGATGCGCAACTGGTCCACCGCTTCGGTCAGGCGTTCCTCTTCGCGCACAGGATCATCCGCGATCGGATTGGTGACAACAACGCGCGGCTCATGCAGCCAGACATGGCCTTCTGCCACGCCTTCCTGCCCCACCGTGCCGCGCATCAGCACAGGCTGGCTGTGGCGCGCGGACATTGCGGCACCTTCGCCAACAAAGACGCCCAGTTCCGTCATTTCGGCCAGCACCATCGCGACAACTTCAAGCGCATAGATTTCATCGGCGGAATAGTCCCGCGCCGATTTCGATTGTACCACCAGCACACCCAGCGTCTCACCGATGCGTTGTACCGGCACACCGAGAAAGCTTGAGTAAAGCTCTTCACCGGTCTCGGCCATATACCGGAAACCGGCCGCTTGCGGTGCGTTTGGCGTGTTGACCACCGCGCGCCGTTTCGCCACGCGACCCACCAGACCTTCGCCCACCTTCATGCGCGTCTGGTGCACGGCGTCCTTGTTCAGACCCTCGGTGGCGCAAAGCTCAAGCGTGTCCTCATCGCGAAACAGGTAGATTGAACAAACTTCGCAATTCATCGACGTCGCGATCAGATGGGTGATCTTGTCCAGCCGCGCCTGCCCGGCATCGTCGCTGGCCATCGCATCACGCAACCGCCCAAGCAGCTTGCGGCTTTCTGTCTCAATCCCGTCCGGCATCTACTCTGCCCTTCCATGTCGGTGACAGCTTAGACCACATCATGCACCTGAGCGAAACGAGATTCGCGGACCCTGGAGGACAGAAATTCCGCCGGTGCCCCGCGTCAGAGCCATCCCACCGCAGCAAGGCCGACGCGCCGCAAACCACGGATATACTGTGAAACATGCGCTGGCGGTGCAGGGTCAAAGGGATCTGACGCTAAAGAACCAGCACAGATCAGCGCGGTGTCTGCGGTCTGATCATCAAGCCTTGTGCAACTCAAACGCATCGTGCAGCGCCTGCACCGCCAGTTCCATGTACTTGCGGTCGATCAGCACGCTGATCTTGATTTCCGAGGTCGTTATCACCTTGATGTTGATGCCTTCGCCGGACAGCACCTGGAACATTTTGGCGGCCACGCCGGTGTGGCTGCGCATGCCGATGCCAACCACGGATACTTTTGCCACGTCCTTGTCCACGATGAGTTCTTGATAGTTGATGGCGCCATCGGTATGGGCCTTTTGCATCGCTTTATCGGCGCGCATCACCTGATCGACAGGACACGACCACGTCATATCGGTGCGGCCTTCTTCAGAAATGTTCTGGACGATCATATCCACGTTGACGCCGGCCTCGCTTAGGGCGGTAAAGATGCTGGCGGCGATACCGGGACGGTCCGCAACCGACACCAACGTCATTTTGGCTTCGTCGCGGCTGAACGCGACTCCGGCGACCACATTGCTTTCCATGATTTCCTCCTCGTCGCAGACAAGCGTTCCGGCCTCGTCCGACTGTTCCTCAAAGCTGCTCAGCACACGCAGCTTGACCTTATAACGCATCGCCAGTTCCACCGACCGCGTCTGCAAGACCTTGGCGCCCAGCGACGCCAGTTCCAGCATTTCCTCAAAGGCAATCCGGTCAAGCTTGCGGGCCTTGGATTCCACCCTTGGGTCGGTCGTGTAAACGCCATCGACGTCTGTATAGATATCACAACGCACAGCGCCAAATGCCGCGGCAAAGGCAACGGCAGTCGTGTCGCTGCCCCCGCGGCCCAGTGTCGTGATGCGGCCCTCCGGGCTGACGCCCTGGAAACCCGCGACAACGGCCACCTTCATGCCTTCGGCAAATTTTGCAGAGATATTGCTGGTCGGGATCTCTTCGATCCGCGCGGAAGAATGGGCAGAGGTCGTGCGCACGGGCACCTGCCAGCCCTGCCATGACCGCGCAGGCACGTCCATTTCCTGCAAGGTCAACGCCATCAATCCTGCGGTAACGTTCTCGCCGCTCGACACGACGGCATCATATTCACGCGCATCATACATTGCCGATGTCTCGTTCACCCAGCCAACCAGTTCGTTGGTCTTGCCTGACATGGCCGACACGATAACGATGACGTCGTACCCCTTTGACACCTCGACGCCCACGCGTTTGGCCACGCGGCGAATACGGTCAAGGGTGGCGACAGAGGTGCCGCCAAATTTCATCACCAGAACAGGCATAACTTTCCCGCCTTAAAACTCCGGCGGGGTTTACGCGCAAGGTCTTGGCTGCGCAAGCCCGCGATCCGCAAAACCGCGCACCGCTTGACCGTCAGGCAGGTACACGCACCGCGTCAGATCGGATGCGCGCGCCCGTCCCATGTCTCAAAACAACCGGTATGCGCCAGATCAAGCGCTGCGAACCTTGCGGCAAGCCCGTCCACAGCTTCGTCCACGGTGATCGCGGCGGTGTCGCCGCCCATATCGGTCTGCACCCAACCCGGATGATAGATCCCCACCGCGATCCCTGCGGGGCGCAGATCGGTGGCAAGGTTGCGCCCAAGGTTCAGCACCGCCGCCTTGGACGCGCGGTAAATATAGCTGCCCCCCGGCGCGTTGGTCGTGGAGGCCATCTGCGATGAAATGATCGCGATCCTTGGTGCCGACGCCCGGCGCAGATGCGGCAAGAGCGCTTGAATGGTCAGGAAAACACCCGTCACATTGGTGGCAAAGCTTTGCGCCCAGAGATCGGCGTCATATCCGTCTTCGATGCGGTGCCCCTTGTCGAGGTAGATGCCGGCATTGCAAATCAGCAGATCAACCGCCTTGTCGCCCAGCGTCCGGGCCAGGGCCGCGTGATCATTGGGGCGCGTCACATCAAGCACGGTGTCGGGTCCATCAGGGGTGCGTGCGGTGCCGGTCACGTCCTTGCCCTGCGCGCGGTAATGTGCTGCCAATGCCACGGCTTGCCCCGGTGATCACAATGCTCATGCGGTATCCCTTCCGCCCCTCGGGCGCGCCTTGCCCCGTTCAGGAGCTTTTTCGTTTTGGCCGGAATGGCAGCGGCATCAGCGGCACACCATCCTCGATCAGCGCGCGCGCCTGATCGGGCCGCGCCTCGCCGTAGATCGAGCGTTCCGGCGCGTCGCCCAGATGCATTGCACGTGCTTCGCGGGTAAAATCAGTGCCGACATAATCTGCCGTTGCCTCCACCTTGCGGCGCAATTCCGCAATGGCTTTTTCCACATCGCTTGTCGGTTCCTTCAGAACCGCAATAGGGGCGTCGGCCTGCTTGGATAACGCGACGCGGGGTGCCATCACGGTTTTGGAGACGTCAGGCGACCCGCATTGCGCACAGCTCAGATGTCCGGCCTTTTGCAGGGCGTCAAAAGCGACCCCGGACTGGAACCAGCTGTCAAAAACATGGCCCTGCGCACATCTGAGGTCATACCGTATCATCGCATCCCTGACTTGCGCGCGCCGTCATGGCACCTGACTGAGATGGGGCGTGACACCGCTCCGGTCAAGCGACTTCGCGCTTTGTGCGCGGATCGAAATCGCGGATGATGCGGGCCAGTTCCGGCTCCGCGACCAGCTGCGCGGCCTTTTTTCGCGATACCCAGCGGCGGCGGCGCTGACCACTTTCGGGGAATTTTTTGGCCAGCCGTGCGACCTTTACGGGATACAGCATGGCAACACACGGCAGATCTTCGGCGTCGCCCAATGTCTTGGCATAGGAATATGCCCCCAGGCAGGGGCCATCGGGGCGCCCGGTTACGCCGGCCTCTTCCCATGCTTCTTGTGCTGCCGACGCCGCGGGCGTTTTGCCGTCCATCGGCCAGCCTTTTGGCACGATCCAGCGTTTGGCACGGCGCGAGGTGATCAGCAGTATTTGCACCTTGCCGCGCCGGACGCGGTAACACAGGGCTGCAAACTGCATCCGCACGTCACCCTTGCGCGCTCCGTTGAGCGTTATCGGCAGTTGTTTGATCATCGGTCGCCTGTTTTAAGGGCACTTGCCCCGGTTTTCAGCCAGTTTAGCCAGATCGCGGCACCTTGACCAGAACACGGCCACAGCTTTGTCACATGTGGCCTTGCCATTGCGCTGCGCTTTGGCTTGGCGGATACTGCGCGCGATGAAATCCATGTTCGCCCTCGCTGCCAGTCTGCTTTGGCTTTGCACCGCTGCCACGGCGGCGCCGGTGACTGTCTTTGCGGCCGCCAGCCTGCAGGGCGCGCTGGACGAAATCGTACAAGGCCACCCGAGCGAAGTAGTGCTGTCGTACGGGGGGTCCGGCGCCATTGCGCGGCAGGTGGCTGCGGGCGCACCGGCCGACGTGGTGATCCTTGCCAGCGCTGACTGGATGGATTGGATCGAAGATCAGGGTCTGTTGCAGGCAGGCAGCCGGCGCGCGTTGCTGAGCAACCGGATGGTGTTGATTGCGTCATCGCCGGGCGTGCCAACCACAACCTTGCCGGATCTGTCGGCCTTGCTGGGGCCGGGCGGTCGTCTGGCAATGGGCCAGCGCGATGCTGTGCCCGCAGGGCGATATGCCCGCGAATGGCTGCAATCAAGCGGTCTGTGGCAAAGCGTTGAGAACCGGCTCGCCGAAACCGACAATGTCCGCGCCGCACTGGCGCTGGTGGCACGCGGTGACGCGCCCTTGGGTGTGGTCTATGTGACCGACGCATTGGCAGAGCCGCGGGTGCACGTGATTTATGACATACCGCAGGCCGACCACAGCGCCATCATCTATCCTGCCGCGGCGCTGACTGATGCGGGTGCTGCATTCCTTGACGATCTTGCTGGCGCCAGAGCGGGTGCGATCTTTGCTGCCCATGGTTTTGATCCGGTGGCCCGGTGAGCGCGGACATTGCTGCCTGGGATGCGTTGGGCCTGTCGCTCTGGGTAGCGTGCTGGGCGACGTTGCTGGCGATTCCGCTGGCGCTTTGGGTGGCGTGGCTGCTGGCGCGCGGCCAGTTCCGGGGCAAGGCGCTGCTGAGTGCGCTGGTGCATCTGCCGCTGGTGCTGCCGCCGGTCGTCACGGGGTATCTTCTGTTGACGGTCTTTGGCCGGACCGCACCGCTGGGCCGCGCGTTGGAAACGCTGGGCATCCAGTTGGCATTTCACTGGACAGGTGCGGTACTGGCCGCGATCATCATGGGTTTTCCGCTGATGGTGCGCGCGATGCGGCTGGCGATTGAAGCCGTCGATCCCAAGCTTGAGGACGCCGCCGCCACGTTGGGCGCGCCGCGTATCGCCGTGTTCGGACGTGTCACCTTGCCGCTCATCGCGCCGGGAATACTGGCTGGCGCGGTGATGGGGTTTGCCAAGGCGATGGGTGAATTTGGTGCCACGATCACCTTTGTCGCCAATATTCCCGGCCAGACCCAGACCCTGCCAAGCGCGATCTGGACCGCGTTGCAGTTGCCGGGCGGCGGGCCGCAGGCCTGGGCGATGGTTGGCATGGCCTGCACTGTTGCGATCGGCGCTGTGCTGCTGTCCGAAGCGCTGGCGCGCCGCGTCGCCACAAGGATTGCGGGCGCATGACGCTGGACGTCAGCCTGCGCCACCGCTTCGGGGATTTCACACTGGCGGCGGATTTCACCGCCGGGCCGGGCATCACGGCGCTGTTTGGCCGTTCCGGCGCGGGCAAGACCACGGTGATCAACGCCGTTGCGGGGTTGCTGCGGCCCGACAGCGGACGGGTTGTGCTGAACGGTGAAACGCTGGTTGATGCTGAGGCGGGTGTTTTCGTGCCACCGCATGCACGCAGGTTGGGTTATGTTTTTCAGGATGCGCGGCTGTTTCCCCATCTTGACGTGCGGCAAAACCTGCTGTTCGGCGCACGCTATGGCGCCGGGGCGACACCGGGGCCCGGCATCGCGGATGTGACCGCGCTGCTGGGGCTTGAGGGGTTTGGTACGCGCATGCCCAACACCCTCTCGGGCGGCGAGCGGCAGCGCGTGGCGCTGGGGCGTGCCTTGTTGTGCCATCCGCGTCTTTTGCTGATGGATGAACCACTTGCGGCCCTTGATGCACCGCGCAAACAAGAGATTTTGCCGTATCTGGAACGCCTGCGCGATGGCCCGCTGTGCCTGCCCATTCTCTATGTCAGCCATGCGGTGGATGAGATCGCCCGTCTGGCTGACACGCTGGTGCTGATGCAAGCGGGCCACGTTTACGCCCAAGGACCGCTGTTCGACGTGATGTCCGATCCTGCCGCCGTGCCCCTGCTGGGGGTACGCGAGGCAGGCGCGGTGATTGAGGCGGATGTGCTGCGCCACGCCGATGACGGCCTGTCCACATTGCGGATCAGCGCGGGCGAGCTTGAGTTGCCCGGTGTGCGTGCGCCTGTCGGGTCGCGGGTGCGGCTTCGGGTGCTGGCGCAGGACGTGATCCTGTCGCTGGACCGGCCGGACGGGCTTTCATCGGTGAATGTGCTGCCGGTGATCATCGACGCGGTACACCCCGGCGACGGACCGGGTGCCGCGATTGCGCTGCGGGCCGGGAAAGACCGGCTGCTTGCGCGGGTCACGGCGCGCGCGGTGCAGGAAATGCGGCTGCAACCGGGTATGCATTGCTATGCGATCCTGAAGGCCACCACCGTGGCACCCGGCAGCATCGGGCGTTAGATTTTATCAGCCAGCGACGCGGGTGCGGCCCATCTTGGTGCGCAGGCGTGCCAGCAGTTCGGGATGCGAGACATCTGCATCGATGGCCAGTTTGCGCAGGCCAAAATGCACATGCGCCATGTCCTGATAATAGCTGGTGTAGGCGTAATTCGTCGCAGCCCCTGCCACCGCACCGAGGACCGGGACGGCCTGCGCCGCCAGCTTTTGACCCAGCACAACCGCAAGTTTCGGCGCGACCTTGGCCAGCACCGCCTGCATCGTGCGCCCCGAAAGCGCCATACGGGCCGACAAAAATCCAAGGTCTGCACCGTCATCCCCCGCCAGTGGGCCGGCGGCGGAGAACACCTGAATGCAATCGAACTGAACGTTCTCGGCGCCGGGATCAAAGCCGTGTTCGACCGCGACACCCTGTATCACCCGCAAAAGCAGCGTTGTCGTGACCGGCAGTTCTGCCAAAGCCGTTGGCAACCCGCCTGCCCCGCCTGCCGCGCCCATCGCGGCACCCACCGCCTGATTGAGCCAGCTTTTCTGATCCGGCACCATCGCGCGGCTGCTATTCGCCGCTTTCATGGCCTGGTTGAGCGCTTTGACCGTTGCCGTTTCAAGATTGCGGCGCACCACATTCGGCAACCGCTCAATCAGCGCGTCCGCATGCCCCCCGATAAGGTTAAGCACGGTGATACCCATGCCGCCCGCCTGTTTGTAGCGCTTGGCGATGTCATTCAGACGGGCGTCAACGTTGATCGGTGCTGGCAAGTCGCTTGTGATGTGCATGATGGTTCCCCGCGGATGACCCTTAATGTGGGGGATGCACAGGGGAATTCAAGCTCACCACCGCACCACTGGCCCCGCCACCGCATCCCATGCGCCCGGAACAAGCGGACGTCCCAGCACCCGTTCGGGATTTGTCGGC
The DNA here is from genome assembly GCA_024636405.1 of Sulfitobacter sp. Next base: position 17,601 of record JAGXHC010000056.1, read on the forward strand.
GGCGGCATCTCCAC